>JABEUX010000171.1 GCA_013044185.1 Vulcanimicrobiota bacterium
CCGGCGGCAAGGGTTACATGTTTATACGCGATGCCGCAGATTTCGAAGAGCGGGCGGGATCACTCAAAGCCCAATATACGATTCAAGAGTATATCATCGGCGTACCGCTCTACATTCACTATTTTTATTCACCGCTCTCCGGCGAGCTCGAAATTATGTCGATGGATCGTCGATACGAAACGAACGTCGATTCGCTCGGCCGCATTCCGGCCGCGGCGCAAGAAGGGATGGACGTCGATCCGTCCTACGTGGTCGTCGGTAATTCGCCGGTAAGCCTGCGCGAATCGATGCTCGCCGAAGCCTTGGAGATGGGCGACAACGTCATCCGCGTGAGCAAAGAGATCTGCGGCCCGAAGGGGCTCTTCGGGGCGTTTTGCATCGAAACGATCATTACGCCCGATATGCATTTTTATATCATGGAGATATCGGCTCGCATCGTTGCAGGGAGCAATCTCTTTATCGACGGCTCGCCGTATTCGTATCTCAATTACTCCGAGCCGATGTCGACCGGGCGACGCATCGCACGCGAAATTAAAAACGCACTGCTCAGCTCGAATCTGCGCGCGGTGCTCGACGATTCGAGCGTCCTCTAGCCGATGGCGCATTTTACCTCGGTCGAAGAGACGCTCCAAGGCTACGATCTCGACGCCTTAACGATCTGTTCGATCGGAAGCCACTCGGCGCTCGAGGTCGCCGCAGGGGCCGGGATGCGCGGCTTTCGGAATCTGGTCGTTACCGCGAAGGGGCGCGAGCGCACCTATACCGAGCATTATCGCCGACGCGAATCACCGATTCCGCGTGGATGCGTCGACGATGTCATCGAGCTCGACTCCTTCGCCGATCTGCTCGACGAGCGCGTGCAACGCGAGTTGCTCTCGCGCAACGTTATTTTCTGCGCGAATCGATCCTTTGAGGTCTACCTGCATCAACGCTTTAGCTACGATGAGATCGAACGGCGCATGCTCGTCCCGTTTTTTGGGAATCGCTACCTGCTCCGAGCCGAAGAACGCGACGAAGCGGGCAATCAATATGAGTTATTGGCAAAGGCGGGGATTCGCCATCCCCGGCAATTCGCGTCGCCCGAAGAGATCGATTGCCTCGTGATGGTGAAGGCGCCGCACGCGCGGGTGCGCTTCGAACGGGCCTTCTTTCTCTGCGCGACCCCAGCGCAATATCGTGAAGTCAGCACCCGCCTTATCGCCGAGGGCATTCTCGACGAGAGCGGGCTCGCCGGCGCGGTGATCGAGGAGTTCGCGCTCGGTCCCTCGATCAATTTGAATTTCTTTTACTCGCCGATGCTTGGAGAATTGGAGCTCCTCGGGACCGATACGCGCCGACAGACCAATCTCGAGGGGTTCCGGAACGTTCCCCCATCGGTCTACGATCAATTGCGCGACGTGCCGATGCGCCTAGAAGAGGCGGGGCACATCGCCGCAACGCTCACCGAATCGACGCTGGAAGCGGCGTTCGGGATGGGCGAGCGCTTCGTTGCAGCGGCACGCGATGCGCTGCCCCCCGGTACGATCGGGCCCTTTGCGCTGCAATGCGCCATCGTTGCGGGGCCGCCGAAAGCGTTTATCTGCTACGACGTCTCGCTCCGGATTCCGGGCTCCCCGGGGACGCGCTTCACGCCGTACTCGTCCTACCGTTGGGGGCGCGACGTCTCCGTCGGCGAGCGCATCGCGATGGAGATCGAGTTCGCGCGCGACGCCGGTCGTATGGCCGAGGTGTTAACATAACGCTATGAAGACCGTCGTCGTCCTCGATTTTGGAGCGCAGTATAGCCAACTCATCGCACGGCGCGTGCGCGAGGCGGGCTTCTATTGCGAAGTCGTTCCTTTCGACCGCCCGTGGCAGCAGATTCTCGAGCTCGACCCCTCGGCAATCGTTCTCTCCGGTGGACCCGAGAGCACCCTCGCCGCAGGCGCGCCCGCCTGCGACTCCGCGGTGTTGACGAGCGGACTGCCGATGCTCGGGATCTGTTACGGCATGCAGTTGCTCGCGCGGCAGGTCGGTGCGGAGTTGGTCTCCGGCGGCGCACCCGAATATGGCCCGGCGACGTTACGCGTGCTCGACGGCTCGCATCCGTTGCTTGCAGGCGTACCGGAGCAATCGCGCGTGTGGATGTCGCACGGCGATTCGGTGCAGCGGCTTCCCGCAGATTTCACCGCGTTAGCGGCGACGCCGCGCTGCTCGATCGCTGCGATGGCGAGTACGAAACGGCGGATGGTCGGCGTGCAATTTCATCCCGAGGTGGTGCATACCGAGTGCGGTAAGAAGCTCATCGAGAACTTTCTGCACAACGTCGCCGGTATAACTCCCAACTGGGCGATGGAATCCTTTCTCGATCGGAGTATCGCCGATATTCGTGCGCGCGTCGGAACGCGCCGCGTGATCTGTGCGCTCTCCGGCGGCGTCGATTCGGCGGTCGCAGCGACGTTGGTCGCTCGCGCGATCGGCGAGCAACTCACCTGTATTTTCGTCGACCACGGCTTACTCCGGAAGAACGAAGCCCATGAGGTCCTCGCGGCGTTCCGCGACGTGCTCCATCTCAACGTCATTCACGTCGATGCATCGAAACGTTTTCTGGCAAAGCTCGCCGGCGTCGAAGATCCCGAACGTAAACGCATTCTCATCGGGCATGAATTCATCGCGATCTTCGAAGAAGAAGCGGCAAAACTGCCCGACGTTGGGTTTCTCGTCCAGGGCACGCTCTATCCCGACGTGATTGAATCGAAGACTCCGCAGAGTAAAGCGGGGCACAAAATTAA
>JABEUX010000172.1 GCA_013044185.1 Vulcanimicrobiota bacterium
CGTCACCCCGTTGGGAATCCCTATCCTCGTCATCGCGACGTTCTTTTTCATAGCCGCGCTATCGAGCTTCGAGGGGAAGGTGCTGCACGAGCGATTCGGCAGCGAATACGATCGCTACGCCGCCCGCGTCGCCGCACTCTACCCGCGCCTGCCGATTCCGGCAGCGGAGGGTGCGCCTCCGGCACGATGGTGGGAGGGGCTTCGCTCCGAGGTGTACATGCTCGTTTTCGCGTTGCTCGCGGTTGCAATTGTGATAGCACCGAGCCTTCTCGCAGGTCCCTGGGTATGGGGCATCGCGCTGCTAGGATACGTCGTTCAGAAAGTTCTCGCGCGCCCGCGCAACGGCGACCCTCTTTCGAGTCCGTCGAGCGAATAGGCGAGGCTATGCCCGGAGTTTATAGCCGATCGAGATCAAGCGAAGCGCCACGGCAACGGCTATGAGAGCGAGCGCGGAGATTGCACCGAGCGAATAGCCGAGCGGAAGGTAGCCGTTGCTCGTGTAGCTATAGCGAAATGCGTCGATGATATAAAAAATTGGATTGAAGAGTTCGATCGCGCGGAGGTTCTGCGGCAACATCGTCGCCGAGGTAAAGACGCCGCCGACGAACGTGAGCGGAGTGATGACGAAGGTCACGAAGGCCGCGATATGATCGAAGCGCTCGGCCATGAGCCCGAAAATCAGCCCGAGCGACGAGAAGAGCGTCGTCACGATCACGATACAGAGAACCGCCAGCCACCAATTTTGCGGTACCGCATGCACCAGAAGTACGCCGAGCCCACCGATTAAAAGAGCGATCAGAAACGCTCGGGCGAGGCTTCCTATGAGAAAACCTACGAGAATCTCGCCGGCAGCGAGCGGAGCGACCAGCAATTCTTGAATCGAGTTCATGAAGCGTCCCTGAAAAAACGAACTCGCGCACTCGTCGTACGCCGTCGAGATCGTTTGCAGCATGATCAAGCCGGGAATGAGAAACTGCGCGTAACTCACACCGCCGACGTTCTGAATGCGGCTTCCAATCGCCAGGCCGAATACGAACACGTACAGGATCGTCGTGATGACCGGCGGCCAGACGACCTGATTGATTACCTTCAGGGAGCGCACGATCTCGCGCTTCGCCACCGTTAGGAGGCCGACCCAATTGACGGCGTTCATCGCGTGAGCTCCAAGAAAACGTCCTGCAGATCTCGATCGCGCACGAGGTCGCTCGTATCTTGTTCGGTGACGATTCGCCCCGCACGGACGATCGCGATGCGCTTACAGAGCGCTTCGGCCTCCTCCAAGTAATGCGTGGTGAGCACGATCGTCGTGCCCTCGGCATTCAGACGCCGGAGAAGGTCCCAAAGTTCGAGACGTAACTCTACGTCGACACCCGCCGTTGGCTCGTCGAGTACCAAGAGCTTCGGCTCGTGGATGAGCGAGCGAGCGATCATCAAACGGCGCTTCATACCGCCGGAGAGTTTTGTATATTCGCCATTCGCCTTATCCGATAGCGAAAAACGTTCGAGTAAGTCATCGGCACGCGCGCGTACGCTCGCTCCGCGCAGGCCAAAGTACCCGGCCTGATAGATGAGGATATCGCGAATCGAAAGATAGCGATCCAAATTGATCTCTTGCGGACAGAGCCCGATGAGCCGGCGAGCCTCCCGCCATTGCCGTTCGGTATCGAACCCGAAGACCGAGATTTTCCCTGAGGTCGGGCGCACTAAACCGACGCAGGCACCGATGGTGGTGGTTTTCCCAGCACCATTGGGGCCGAGAAAACCAAAAAAGGCACCTTGCGGTACGTTCATAGAGATCCCGTCGACCGCGACAAAATCGCCATAACGCTTCACCAATCCATCGATCTGCAGCGCGAACTCACTCATGGAATGATACTCGCCAGACGCTTGTACCGATGCCTGCGCAGCGTTGCGATCAACCGCATGCTCCCAGGAATACCGCATTCGGAGAGCTGCGTCGCGACGCGCTTGACATCGAAATCGACTCGCCGATGCTTCACCTGCCAGCCGCCCGAGCGCAACGTGAGCAACGCATAGCAAGCCCGTGGATCGCCGTCTTTAGGAAGCCCGGCCGACGCGACGTTCACCAATAATTTTCCACGCCAGGACCGAACGTACGGCAGGTGCAAATGGCCGAAGGCTATCGCCGAAGCCGCTTCGCCCCCGATCGTTCGCTCCAATATGGCGTCGTCGGCATCGGGCCAGAGGTGTTCGTCGTCGTTCGCAGGATTGGCATGCACCACTAAAAGATCGTAGGGAATCTCACCGATGCGCAGCGCGAACGGGAGATCGCGCAGCCAGGCGAGCCATTTCTCTCCCAATTCTTGGCGCGTCCAGGCGAGGCGCGCTTCCTCGCCTTCGAAGCGTTCCTCTCCCGGCATCGCAAGATAGCGGTCGGTATTTCCGCGCACGCACTGCGCGCCGATCTCCGAGAGACGCTGAAGCACCTTCCGCGGACGCGGCCCGTCGGCGCAAAGATCGCCCGCAGCGACGATCGCGTCGGCGCCGCCTTGCGACGCAAGGTCGGCGAGGCAGGCATCGAGCGCAACGAGATTCCCGTGAATATCGGAAAAAATCGCAACGCGCATGCCTTCGCTCACGATCGTGCGACCGCCAATACTAACGACGACGGCGTCATGCCGATCTTCGTGAATTCGTAGCAGTCGAATCCCTCGAGGCTGACGCCGGCTCGGCTCAGAATCCGCAGCGACTCGCGATAGCGCAGGTCGACGAGGGCGTGACGTTCGTTGAGGAGCATCAGCCCGGCCGCTCGTTCTTCACCGCGCGGCAGCACGATACGTTGGAGGCCGGAAAATGCCGTTGCATCGAGGGCATCGTCGACGAATGCAACGGTATTGGGATCGATCGGCGCGACAACCGAACGCAGCGAGAGGCTCTTTCGAGCGATTGCGACGTGCGTACACCGATAGCCGTGTGCCGTAAGTAACGACGTCATTCCGCTACGCCCGAGTTCGTTGCTGAGTGCGCCCACGCCGAGAAAGGCACGCGCACCAAGCAACATGACGTCGTCGCCGCTAAAAAATGCCGGAGCGGCGATGTGCCCGGCGATAGGAATCTCCTCGCGAGCGAATGCGGCGCGGGTTCGGTCGACCGCGGCGCGTCGTTCCATGAGGCTGGGGCGCATGATCGCGACGCCGTCTTCGAAGCAAACCGCGCTCTGCGCTACCGCACTTTCCAATGGATCGAGCGCGGAACCGGCGATTTCGATAATTTCGACACCGAACGAAACGAGCAGTTTGCGCAAGTTTTCATGCTGTTCGA
Organism: Vulcanimicrobiota bacterium; assembly: GCA_013044185.1. Taxonomy (GTDB): domain Bacteria; phylum Vulcanimicrobiota; class Vulcanimicrobiia; order Vulcanimicrobiales; family Vulcanimicrobiaceae; genus JABEUX01. The sequence goes on from JABEUX010000172.1 coordinate 3,283, forward strand.
GCGCGCGCGCATAGATCGCCGAAGGCTCCGAAGGCAACGGCATCGCTCGCTCGATCGCGGCACTCGGCCGAACCAACGCTGCGCGACGCAGCATGCCGGTCGGAGAACCGATCAGTCGAGGGCCGTAGTTGAGTTGAACGTTGCCGCTCATCGTTGCATCCTTTCGTTCGTCCCGATATCGGGTGCCGATAAATCGAGAGTCGGCGTAAAATAATTCGCAAGGTCGGAGGCTAAAAGATCGCCTAACGATAGCGCAGGAAGCCCGAGTATCTCCTCTTCGGTCTTTAGGACGCTTGCCGTGCTCGCGTGTGCGTGTCCGAGAAACCCGCGTTTGGCATACGGCGAGACGATCACCGCGAAGCTATGCTTCGGGTCAGAAATTGTCGCACCGATCGCTTGACGGGGTGAGATGAAGATCGCCGTCGATCCCCAGGCATTGCTTTTGACGATCGTCTCGACGATGCTCCCGAGCGCGCGATCCTGCACGAGCGGATTATTCGACGAGAGTTCGATTGCCTGGTATGCCGGAATATCCCCGCGGGCAGCTTCGGCTTTATACTGTGTTGCGAATGCCTCCGCAAGCGCTCGATCGCTCGCGCGTGCGCCCGCCTTCGGAGCATACCCAACCGCCCCGTGGAGAACGTGCAGCAGCGGAATGCCGATCGCCAGGGGGCCCTCCGGCACCATCGCTCCGTAGACTCGGTAGCTCATTCCTGCCCGCGCCAAGGCGTTGACGATATACCCGCTGCGTGGGTAGAGATCGGGCGGCATCGCTTCGACCGCGTGGCGTCCGCGGAAGGTATCGAGCAACCACGCCAACGGAGTGACCGTTCCCGAGTACGTCAGTTGCGACCCGAGTTCGCTATTCGGAGCGTCGGCGTAGTAATCGCCGACGACCGCAAATTCATTCGCGAGCGTGCGAAGATTCGGCGTCGAATTAAAATAGGTTGGCCCGAGGGAAATATCGACGACGTGAGCGATTGCATCGCTCTTACGCCCCGAGCGCAGTGGTGGAACGAGCGCGTTTCCGCGCACCAGATGCGAGACGCGCGAATAGCGCAGTGCGGAGAGCGTCGTCCGTTCCAGCGGAATTTTTGTTAATGCGATCCGTTCGAGCGTCGCGCTCACACCGTTGCCCTCCGCATTCGCAACGTAGAGCACCTTATCGTTCGGAGCGAGCGAGAGCGCGATCGGGCGCGCGCCGGTGGGAATGAGTCCCAGCCTATGTAAGACGCCCGGAGTACTCGCATCGAGCACTGCGACGGCATTGAGCCCCGAGAGAGCGACGAAGAGTTCGCGGCCGGTCATCGAGGGCACCATCGCCGTAGGCATCGTGCCGTAGGGCGCATTCGCGAAGAGGCGCAGATCGATTCCGTCGACGACGCGAGGCGAAGCATCGAGGGCAACCGCGACGACGCGGTCGACCCCGGCGAGCGTCACGTAGGCGAAGCGCCCTCCCGGCTCGATTGCGACCGCCTCGGGATCGACGCCGCCGATCGTCGTCGCGCCATCGAGCGGAGCATCGAGCGGAATATTCTCGGAGTGCACCGTCGAGGAGTCGAGCGAACGCACCGCAAGATTCGAGGCATCCGCCGCCGCGCCGGCAGCAAAAATGCGCGGCCCAAAGGCGGCGAGACCGGTGGGAAGCGCGCCGACGGCCATCGACGCAATCGGTCTGCGCGTCGCGAGATCGATCGTATCGAGTCGGCCGTTGCGATCGTCGGCAACCAAGAGCAGGTGCCCCGACTCCGCTAGCGCGAGGTGCATCGGCTCGGGATCCCTACCCGGGAGCGAGATTCCGGGGTGGAGCGGCGCGAGCGTACCATCCTCGCCCACGGAGAAGATGGCGATCTTGCCGGCTCGTGCCTCCGATGCCACCAGAATCGTTCGGCTGGGCATCGCGGGGTCGTCGAGGGCGATGAGCCCGCCGATCGCTTCGCTCCGCGAGCCGGTATTGGTAACCCGCGCGACGATCTGCATCGTGCGCGTATCGATCGTTCGCAGGAGGATCCCGCCGCTCGCGGCGCTCCCCCCCACGACGGCAAAGCGCCCTCCGGGTATCAGCGCGAGGGCGCTGACGCTCGCCCCGATGGCGATGCTCTTCCCGACGGGAGCGACGATGCGCCCGCTCGGAAGAATCGCGACGTAGGGTAGAGTGGGGTGCGGAATGCCCGCCGGACGATTTCCGGCGGGGGCGCTGTAGAGGCGGGTGGTAGCGGGCGCGGCGCCCAGCAAAACGGCGGCCAATGCCGCCGCGATGAGAGAACGGAGTTGCACCCCCGTAGGCTACGGACGAAGGGCGGCGATGCCCTCCCTTTTTCCCGTTTAAGGCTTATCGAGGCGGTAGCCGATCCCACGCACGCTGGCGATTTCAAGCGGGGCCGCGATCTCACCGATCTTCTTGCGAAGGGCGGCGATATGGACGTCGACCACGCGTGTCGGCACGCCCGAGGTATCGTTCCAGACGTGCTGGAGGATCTGCGCCCGCGTTAAGAGCCGTCCCTCGGCCTCCGCTAAGAACCAGAGGAGCCGGAACTCCAGCGCGGTCAGCGTGGTGGTCGTGGTGCCGTGCACGAGTGCGTGCTGGTCGCGGTCGAGGACCGCATCCCCAACACGTAATTGTGAATCGAGCTCGCGCAAGGCCACCGAACGATCCCGACGTCGCAAAAACGAGGCGACGCGCGCGACGAGTTCGTTCCCGGAGAACGGTTTGGTGATGTAATCGTCAGCGCCGAGCCCAAGCCCTAAAAGAATATCCTGTTCGCGCGTATGCCCGCTCACCATGAGGATGTAGCAGTTTTGGGTATTGCAAAGCGAAGTGCAGACGTCGAGCCCCGAGATATCGGGGAGGCCAACATCGAGCACGACCACATCGGGGCGCTGATCGGCTGCAAGCTCGAGCCCTTCGACACCCGACCCGGTTACGCGAACCTCGTACCCAGCGCGTTCGAGTACGCTACGTTCGAGAGCTGCGACATCGTCATCATCTTCGATGACGAGAATGCGTCCCTGCGGCATGGTTCCTCCGACTTCAAGTTCGGGAAACGGCTACGAGCGATCAGACCAGCGTCTGAGCGCTCTCTTCATCGTTCATTACGAGAGCGCGGCGAGCGACGCCTTCCTCGATGGCGGCCTCACCGACGGCCTTGGCGACCGCCCCAACGACGCGCTGGTCGAAGACGCTGGGGATCACGTATTCGGCGTTCCGTTCTTCATCGCTGACCATCTCGGCGATCGCTCGCGCCGCAGCGAGTTTCATCGACTCGGTTATACGGCTCGCACGGACGTCGAGCGCCCCGCGGAAGATCCCCGGGAAGGCCAAGAGGTTATTGACCTGGTTGGGAAAGTCGGAGCGCCCGGTTGCGATGACCGTAGCGACCGGGGCGGCCGCATCGGGCATAATCTCGGGGGTTGGGTTCGCCATCGCAAAAACAATCGGATCGCGGGCCATCGTCGCAATGTCCTCGGGCTGCAGCACTCCCGGAGCCGAGACGCCGATAAAAACGTCGGCGCCCTTTAAGACTTCGGCGAGCGTGCCGCGCCGATTCTCGCGGTTGGTGTTCTCGGCGAGCCAGCGCCAGTGGGGATTGTCGTACCGGTCGCTCCTATTGAGCGCCCCGACGCGGTCGACGGGAATGACGTCGCGGACGCCGGCGCCGAGAAGCATTTTTATCGTTGCCGTACCCGCAGCACCGCTTCCCGAAACGACGACCTGAAGGCTCGAGAATTCCTTACCCACGACCTTCGCTGCGTTCATCAACGCGGCCAAGATGACGACGGCGGTGCCGTGCTGATCGTCGTGCATCACCGGAATATCGAGACGCTCGATAAGTTTTTTTTCGACTTCAAAACACCGCGGGGCCGAGATATCTTCAAGATTGATCCCGCCGAAGACCGGAGCGATACGCACGACGGTCTCGACGATCTCATCGACGTCCTTGGTGTCGAGGCAGATTGGGAAAGCGTCGATATCGGCAAACTGTTTGAAGAGCATCGCTTTGCCCTCCATCACCGGAAGCGCGCCGAGCGGCCCGATATCTCCGAGGCCAAGTACGGCGGTGCCATCGGAGATGACGGCGACGCTATTGCGTTTGATCGTCAGCGCAAACGCTTTGCTTGGATCTGCCGCTATCGCCATCGAGACGCGCGCGACGCCGGGCGTGTATACCGTCGAAAGATCCTGTCGCGTTTTCACCGGTATTTTTGGTTCGACGCGAATTTTTCCGCCGATATGAGCGAGAAAAGTCGAATCGGAGATGCTAATGATTCGCGCATCTTCGATCGCCTCGACGCAACGGCGGACATCGTTGCCGATCTGTTCGGAGCTGACGTTGACCGTAACGTCGCGAATGACGCGCGATCGATTGACCGAGCGCATATCGACCGCCGCGATGACGCCCCCGGCATCGCCGATGGCGTTCGCGAGGACGCCGAAGGCGCCCGTTTCGTTCGGCATCTCGACGCGCATGATAAGCGTGAAACTGATTGCAACTTGAGCCACGACTACGACCCTCCTACGGTGCGGATGAAGATCCGCTTACTTGCATCTCGGCGACCCGGAAACTTGGGGAGGTCATCGACCCGTCGAATATGAGATCGTTTGCGACGGCGTCGATGCCTGCCAGTATCTGGGGGAACGGAGCTGCGATCGTGAATTCTTCGATAGATTCGGCTAATTCACCATCGCGTATCGCAATTCCGCGTGCGCCGCGGCTATAGAGACCCGACGCGTGTTCGGTTGCGAAACCGATCGTCTCCAAAACCAGGATACCGCGCGTGGTCGCCGCGATAAGCTCGTCGAGCGTACGCTTCCCGGGCGCAAGAAAGAAGGTGTTCGGTCCAATTCCTCCACCCGTTGCGTTGCCGGTGCTTCGGGCGCCCAAACGTCGCGCGTAGTACGTATCGAAAAGAAACGATCGGAGAACGCCACGTTCGAAAACCGTCGTCCGCTGCGACGGCACCCCTTCAGCATCGAAGGGTGAGGAGCCTAACGCTCCGGGAATCGTGCCGTCATCGACGATATCGAGCAGTTCGCTTCCAATCCGCTCCCCGATTCGACCGACGAGCCAAGAATTACCGACTGCGACATTTGCCGCATTGCACGCAGCAAAAAGATCGGCGAGCAGCGCTGCGGCGACCTCCCTGTCGAAAACGATCGCCGTCGACTGCGTCGGAGGCTTCGAAGCACCGCAAAAAACGACCGTTCGCCTCACCGCTTCGCGAGCGATCTCGCCAGGGGCGTCGAGCCGCGAAAGAAAACGCGAGGCGCTTCCATAGTGCGCCGTGCGCTTGTACGCGCCCTCACTCGCTACCGGAGACGCCGAGATCCCTACCTGCGTTCCACGATAACTTCCGAGCGCTCCGCGCGAATTGGCGAGAGCCATCGTGACGCACGCGTCTTGGTAGTTCGAACCGTTACTGTTGTCGATTCGAGGGTCGGCAGCACGTATGGACCGTTCGACGCAACGCACGTCTTCGAGCCTCGCTTCGTCGTTGCGTTTTTCGATCGCGATATCGTAGAGATCGAGATCGAGATCGGGGAGCGTGCATGGGTCAGGAGGGCCGGCAAAAGCGTCGATCCCGGTGAATCTCGCCTGTTCCAGCGCCGAGGCGACGCCGGAGCGAATCTCCTCATCGCTCCAGTGCGTTCCGGTCAGCGTCGCCTTGCGTCCATCGAGGAAGAGCCTCATGGAAAGGCTGCGCCCGTCGGAGACATCGAGCTTCGTAATGCGTTCGCCACGCGCCTGAGCGCTAAAACGGCGCGCCAGAACGATGCGGGCTTCGGCATCGCTCGCACCCGCCGCCATCGCGATCTCAACCGCTCGTTGTGCACGTTCTCGAGCCTCGTCCTCACGCACCTTCGGTACCCCCGAGACTCATCGCCGATATTTTTAACGTCGGCATACCGACGCCGACGGGAACGTACTGTCCGCCTTTTCCGCAGGTGTAATGCCGGCGCGCGAGGCGCGCATCGTTTCCCACCGCCGTGACTTTCGTCATCGCATCGGGGCCGTTGCCGACGATCGTCGCATTTTTTACCGCCGCGCCGAGGCGTCCCCGTTCGATGAGGTAACCTTCGGCGATCATGAACACAAAATCACCCTTCCCGATATCCACCTGCCCGCCGGCAAACGATTTTGCATAAATGCCGCGATCGACCGTTGCGATCATCTCGTCGAGATGCGCGTCTCCGGGCGGCATGTAGGTATTACACATTCGTGGTTGCGGCAGGTGCCGAAAGGATTGTCGCCTGCCGTTTCCCGTCGAGCGCATGCCCATCAAACGCGCGTTGAGCTCGTCGTGCAGGTAGCCGCGCAAAATGCCCCGTTCGACCAACACCGTATGCCCGCACGGCGTACCTTCGTCGTCGAAGGACGCACTGCCGCGCTCTTCGGGGATATCGCCGTCGTCGTAGATCGTGACGGAGTCGCTTGCGACCCGTTCGCCGATCCGGCCGCTGTAGAGCGAGACGCCTCGGCGATTGAAATCGCCCTCCAAGCCATGCCCCACCGCTTCATGTAGCAAGACGCCGCCGCCGCCCGCACCGATCAACGTTTCAAATTCACCGGCCGGAGCGGGACGTGCATCGAGATTGACGGCGGCGATTCGCGCGGATTCACGAGCGAGCTGCTCCGGCGTCGTGGACTCGAAAAAGGCGATGGAGGTTCGGCCGCCATCGGCACAATACCCGGTACCGCGCCCTTGCCCGGAGCGCGCGATACACTGCACGCCGAGCGTCACCATCGGGCGTCGATCGAAGCGAAACGAACCGTCGCTGCGCGCGATCCAGAGCTCTTGCAATTCGTCGACGACGTGCGCGTTGACCCCGACGATCCTCGCGTCGCCCGCGCGCGCGGCGATCTCGGCGCGCTCCAAAAGTGCCGCTAGGTGGGCGGGCGCAGCGTTCTCCGTTCGGGCGCGATCGTAGAGTGCGTCGCGGGAGCGTTCGAGCGGCTCCAAGCGACCGGAGTGTGAGGAACCTTCGGCGGTCAATCGCGCGATCGCCGCGGCGCGCGCCGC
>JABEUX010000030.1 GCA_013044185.1 Vulcanimicrobiota bacterium
CGCATCGGCGGGCTTCGCCGCACTCGCATCGGTGCTCTACGTCGGCCGGCGCACCATCGTCGAGAACAAGCCGCACAACGTACCGCTCATCGCACTGGGTACCGGGCTGCTCTGGTTCGGCTGGTACGGTTTTAACGCCGGCTCCGAACTGCGCGTCGATTCCGTCACCGCAACCGCGTTTCTCAACACCGATGTCGCGGCATCCTTCGCTGCAGTCGCGTGGCTGCTCATCGAATGGGCGTACGGGCGGCAGCCGAAATTCGTCGGCCTGCTCACCGGTGCCGTTGCCGGGCTCGCGACGATAACGCCCGCCGCGGGCTACGTTTCACCGGTCACCGCGGTGATCATCGGGCTCGCCGCCGGCTTTGTCTGCTACTATGCCGTCGCGCTGAAGAATCGTCTCGGTTGGGACGACGCGCTCGACGTATGGGGCGTGCACGGCGTCGGTGGTTTTCTCGGTATCGTGCTGCTCGGCGTCTTTGCATCGACGCAATGGAACCCCGCCGGAGCGAACGGTTTGCTCAGCGGCGGCGTCGCGTTCTTCGGTAAACAGGTGACGGCAGCCGTGCTCTGCAGCGCGTACGCCTTCGTGTTCACCTACGTCATGCTCTGGCTTATCAATCTCATCACGCCGGTGAAGGTGCCGCCGGAGGGTGAAGAGCAGGGGCTCGACATCGCACTGCACGGCGAAGAGGCCTACCCGCTGGGGCTCTAACCGCCGCAAAAAATCCGCGCTCGGCGAAGGCTACGGGCCGACGCCGAGCACCGGATGCAACTCGACGCCGTTGCGTGCGACGCCGTCTTGTTGGTGGATACGATCGAAAAAGCCGACGCCGGCGACCGTTATGGTCGGCGGCGTTGCGCCGTGATAATCGAGCCACCACCAGAATCGCGTCGCGGCGTGGTGCCCGATGCGATCGACCTCCGCGCGCAGCGCGGCGTACTGCGCGCCGCGCGTTGCAACGCAACGCGGGATCGGAATCTCGCCGATCATCGTCGCGCCGCTCCGCGGATCGCGTAACACCAGATGGTAATCGCCGTCGGCTTCGATCCGATAGCCGACGAGCTGTGCGCGTACGCGCCACACCGTTGTTTCCACCGGTGCGAGGCGGTGGGCGACCAGATCGGGATCGCGCGGTGCGGGCTGCGCGGCGAGCCACGCAATGGTGGTGGCGTGCGGTGCGAAGTTGATGTGCGCCGCATCGCGATCGCGCAGCGTCTTCATCGCCCAGAGTTCGGTTCCGCAGCGAATCGGCTTGAAGCGCTGGTAGTGGTGGTAGCTGCGCGCCGAGAGCGCGCCGCCGAAGGGCAGCGCGAGCGCGAGCATGAGTGCGCCGACAACCGAGATGCGAAGCATGGCGACGCTATTCGCGCGTCGCCTCGCAGCGCCCCTCCGTCGGCCCTCGGTTACTGTTTGCCGATACGCTCGTTGGCGTTGTTCATTAGATAGATACTATCGGCGTGGCGCATCCCGAGCACGCTCTGATCGTAGATGATTCCGACGTAGCGCCCCGGCTTCACGGCCTTCATTTGATAGGTCGTTTTTCCGTTGTCGGAGAAAATTCGATCGAATTTCGGCAAAATCTCAAAGCTGAGCACCTGCCCGGTGCGGGGATTGCGGACTTTGATGTTCGTCGTCGAAACGTGCACCGTAATTCCGTAGAACGTCGACGTCTTCGCCGATGCGACCGACGGTACGGTGATCGCGGTAATCGCCAATGCGAGCGTTGCGAATAAATGGAATAGATACTTTTTCATGTGCTACCTTCCTAGAATCGATCGTCGGTGCGTACACGTACGTCGTTCTTTAGCTATACCCGATTGCCGAAACGCATAAACGTTCGAAAGGGTCGCAGAGGCTCGCGCCCCTCGATACGGGCGCTTTTAGCGCCCTACTCGGGGTGACATTGGGGGCGCCGGGCCTGCATTGACATTCATCGATTCAAAGCCTAGAATCGACGAATGTCGATGCAACAATGCGCCCCGGAGGCGCCGCTTTACGAGGGCGAGCTGATCGAGGAGGGCGCGCTCTTCCACGCCCTCGCCGACCCCGCGCGGCTCCGCATTCTCGCGACCCTCGCCCGCGCCGACGACGAACGCTGCGTCTGCGATTTCACCGCGGGGCTCGCCCTGAACCAGTCGACCGTCTCGCACCACCTCAAGATTCTCAAAGCGGCGGCGCTCGTCATCGGCGAACGGCGTGGAACCTGGGGCTTCTATCGCCTCGCACCGGGGGCGCGCGAACGTATCGAACGCGCGCTCGAGCGCACGTTGCCGGTAGCCGTGCGCGCGTGAGACGGCTCGCCTTTCTCGACCGCTACCTCACGCTCTGGATTCTCGCGGCGATGGCGCTCGGCGTCGCGCTCGGCGCGTTGGGGCTGCATCTCCCCGAGATCGTCGTTCCGATCGGCCTCATCGTCATGATGTATCCGCCGTTCGCGCGCGTACGCTACGAGGCGCTCCCCGCCGTCTTCAAAAACATGCGCCTCTTCGGGCTCTCGCTCGTTCAGAATTGGGCGATCGCGCCGATTTTTATGTTCGCGCTCGCCGCACTTTTTCTTCATAACAAACCTGCGTTTTTCGCCGGGCTCGTGATGGTCGGGCTCGCGCGCTGCATCGCGATGGTCATCGTCTGGAACGATCTCGCGAACGGCGACCGCGAATTTGCGGCCGCACTCGTCGCCTTTAATTCGCTCTTCCAGATTTTCGGATACGCCGCTTACGCCTGGCTGTTCATCACGGTACTGCCGCCGCTCGTCGGCATGCCCTCGCTCGCGGTGCATCTTTCGATCATCGATGTCGCCAAGAGCGTCGCGCTCTACCTCGCGCTTCCGTTCGCGGCCGGTGCCATCACGCGCTATCTGCTGCGCCCGCGTATGGGCGCGCGACGCTACGATGAAGGCTTCGTGCCGCGCATCGCGCCGCTCACGCTGCTCGCACTGCTCGTCACGATCGTTGCGATGTTCGCCCTACAAGGGCAGCGCATCATCGAACGTCCGCTCGACGTCCTGCAGATCGCGGTTCCGCTCGTGCTCTATTTCGTCGCAATGTTTTTCATCTCGTTTGCGATGGGCAAACGCATGGGTGCGAGCTACGGCACCGGGACCGCACTCTCGCTTACGGCGGCGAGCAATAATTTCGAACTCGCGATCGCCGTCTGCATCGCGATCTTCGGCATCACCTCGGGCGAGGCGTTCGCCGCCGTCATCGGCCCGCTCGTCGAAGTCCCCGTCATGCTCGCACTCGTCGTCGTCGCGCGACGAATGGAAGCCGGCTACTCCGCCCCAATGGAGGCCCCCGTATCGTGACCGCTCCCCAATCCGCACGCGCGCGCGTGCTCTTTCTCTGCGTGCATAATAGTGCGCGCAGCCAGATCGCCGAGGCGTTCGCGAACGTACGCTTCTCCGACCGACTTATCGCCGAGAGCGCCGGGTTGGAGGCCGGAAGCCTCAACCCATTTGCGGTCGAAGCGATGCGCGAGCGAGGCATCGATATTTCGCAGAAGCAGACGCGCCGCGTCTTCGATCTCTATACCGCCGGCGAACTCTTCGACTACGTCATCACCGTCTGCGACGAAAGCAACGCCGAGCGTTGCCCGATCTTTCCCGGCGTCACGCAGCGGATGCACTGGAGCTTCCCCGATCCCGGCGCGCTGGTCGGCTCGCACGACGAACGGCTCGCAGCAACGCGCGAGATTCGCGACGCGATCGAGGCGCGCGTTACGGCCTGGGGCGCGACGCTCGGCGCATGAGCGTATAGGCGGCGAGCCCCGCAAGCAACGTCGCAACGCCGAAAAGAATCGCCGGCGCACCCGCGCTGCAGAACACGTAGATCCATCCCGCGAGTGCGAGCAGCGCCGGTGCGGGAAAGAGCCACATGCGATAGGGCGCCTTCACGCCGCGCGCCCGCAGCACGAAGAGCGCTGCGATCTGCGCGATCGATTGAATCAACACGATACCCGTCGTTAATGCGTTGATCACTTGGTCGAGCGTGAAGAGCGAGGCGACGAGCGCGAAGAGGCCGATGACGAGTAGCGCGATATCCGGAAAGCGATACCGCTCGTGCACGTGTGCGAACGCGGACGGAAAATTTCCGTCGCTCGCAGCGGCGTACGGTATCCGCGAGGCGCCGAGCAAATTTCCGTAGACCGATGCAAATGCCGTCACGAGCACGAGCAGCGTTACCGCACCTGCAGCACCGACGCCGAAGGAGCGCTCGACCATCGCAGAGGCGAGATGCTGGGCGATCGCCGGCAGCGATCCATCGGCGAGCGGCACGATCCGTTGCCAAGGAATCGCGCCGAGTACGCCGACCTGCAGCGCGATGTAGAGCGTTGCCACCAAGGCGATCGAGATCACGATTCCCCGCGGTAGCGTTTTCGCAGGGCTCCGCACTTCGTCACCGAGGTAATTCGTTTGGTTGTACCCGAGATAATCGTACATCGCGATCACGAGCGCTTGCCCGAGCCCGGCGCGCAGCCCGTTCCACAACGAATCTCCGGCGGGAAGCGCGCCCGCAAGATGCGGAGACCAGTGCGCGAACCCCGCGGCGATGGTAACGAGCAACGTCAGCACCGCGGCGGCGGCGAGCCAGATGCCGGTCCGCGCGATCGCGTTGATACCGCGGTAGAGTGCGACGAGCGTTACGACGCCGACGCCGATCGCGACGGCTTTGAGTGCGAGCGGCGATGCCGCAAGCTGCGGAAAGAAATAGCCGGCGTAATTCGCGAAGCCGATATAGCCGCTCGCGAGCGTTAGCGGAGCGACGAACATCATCTGCCAGACGAAGAGAAATGCGAGCACGGGCCCCACGCGTAGCCCTCTGAAAATTTCGAGCAGATACCCGTAGGTGCCGCCGGAGCGGGGAAAGGCCGACCCGAGTTCGGCCCAGACCAGTCCATCGCAGAGCGCGAGCAGCGCACCGAGGAGCCAGCCGACCAACGAGAGCGGGCCGTGCAGCGCCCCGAGCACCAACGGAATCGTGATGAGCGGCCCAATGCCGATCATCGTGATCGCGTTCATCGCAACCGCGCCGCGCAGCCCGATGCCGCGGACGAGCGCCGTCGGCGGGCTTTCGTTCACGTTGGCGGCGGTTGTAGCGTCCGGCCGGTCGTTTCCTCTCGCCGCCCTCGATACGCCGCGGAGCCTCCCGAGCTTGTCGAGGGGTGGGCTCCTCGGGGTGACAGACGAGGTGACACAGGGAGTGGGCAGGCGGGGGCAGGGGCCCGGCGAACCCATTCACGATGCGATTTTGGCTCCGGGCGACGCTCGCGGTCGTCTTCCTCGCCGGCTGCGGCGGGGGAGGCTACTTGCCGTATGCGCCGCAGTCGCTGCCGCCCGCACGGATCGACCAGCTCGCGGTCGCCGCAGGGGCCCGCGAGGGCATCTCGGCGCGCCTCATTCGCGCGGTGATCCTCACCGAATCCGCCGGCGACCCCGGCGCGATCAGTCGCGTCGGCGCCGAAGGACTGATGCAACTCATGCCGGGCACCGCAGAGGATTGCGGCGTTACCGATGCGTTCGACCCGCAACAGAACGTTGCGTGCGGCGCGCATTATCTGCATGCCATGCTGGCGCGCTATCGCGGCGATACCGAATTAGCGCTTGCGGCGTATAACGCCGGCCCAGGCGCGGTCGATCGCTATCACGGCATTCCGCCCTACGCCGAAACGCAAGAGTACGTCGCGCGCGTTCTCGCCGCGTATCGCAACAATTAGCTCCCCGGACCAACTGGGCGCGCGATGGCTACGCTGACCGCACAACGCCCGCTGCCTCGACGACTGGCGCTCCCCGCGCTCCCCATCATCGACGGCTACGTACTGCGCGAAATATTAGGTCCTTTTGCCTTTGCGCTCTCCGCCTATCTCATTTTTTGGGCGCTCAATATCTTCTTTCTCGCCGCGGATTACATCATCAACGAACACGCGCCGTTTTTTCTCGTGCTTCGTTTCGTCGTCTTCCGCATACCGCAGGCGGTGCCTATGGCGTTCCCGTTTGCGACGCTCTTTGCCGGCCTGCTGGCGATGGGGCGTTTGATGGGCGACAATGAAATCGTCGCGATGCGCACCTCGGGCATCTCGCTCGCTCGCATCGCCCTAACTCCGCTCCTCTTCGGCATCGCGATGTTCGCAATCGCATACGCAACCAACGAATACATTTCGCCGAAGGCGGTCGATCTCTCGACGCGCACGTTCTATCAAATCATCTACCACACCAATTCCTTGCCGGTCGAGCCCCAATTCTTCCGCAAAGATCCCGACACCGGCAACGTTTTTTACGTCACGCAGGTCGAACCCGATAATAAGACGATGCTCGACGTGCAGATTTTCAAGCCGGCGCATTTTGGACCGTGGAACGAAACGTTGCAAGCGAAAACCGCGACCGTCGACGGCTCCCTGCTGATCCTTCACGACGTCATCGATACGCGCTACAACCTCAAAGGGGACGTCACGAGCCAGCAACACGTCAAGAGTATCGAGATCGGCTTACCTTTGGGTGAAACCGCAGCGCAATTTCTATCCAACATCAACAGCGATTCGTGGACGATGAACAGCAAAGCCCTCAGCACGCAAATTAACGCGCTGAAGTCGCAGGGGATCGGCGGCAGCACGCTGGGCTCGCTCGAAATAAGCCTTGCGAACAAACTCGCTTGGCCGTTTGCCTGCGTGATCGGTATGGTGCTTGCGGTGCCGTTGGCGATTCGCTACGGGAAGCGCGGACGCACGTTGGGAATCGCGATGGCGATCTTTTCGTTCTTTATCTACTTCTTGTTGATGTCGGCGGCGGCGGCATTCGGACGCAACGATGCAATGAACCCGACGCTGGCAGCGTGGATCCCCAACATCATTATGGGCGGCGTCGGCCTCGTGCTCTTTATCTTGGAAGAGCGGTAGCCGCAATGCGGAGAACCTCGCTACGCACCGCCACGACGGTTGCATGGATTCTTGCGTACGCCGCCAGCCTCGTCCCGGCGCGCGCTGCCGATATCGGGCGCATCGACGAATCGCGAGCATTGCGCCTACTCAACGCGCAGAGTTGCTCGCGCATCGTTGCCGAGCACTACGCTCCGCCGAAAAACTTGCTCGCGCAGGCGGCCCCGTCTCCCTCGCCGAGCAGTTCGCCCGCGGCGCGCCCGACCCCGATCTCGTTCCAATTACCCTCGACGATCCCCACACCGCCGGCTGTGCCGACCCCAACCCCGAATCCCTCCACGCTCGCCGCGCCGGTCTATTTGGTGCGCGGCGGCGCTACGCCGCCGCCGATTCCCCGTGCCGGCCACGGATTGCCGACGCCGCAACCGATCCCAACCGGCGTCCCCACGCTCGCCCCGAACCAAATCGCGATTCTCGCCGATAAGGTCAAGGGAAACACCAACCTCGGGAACCCCGGCGATGCGACCGGAAACGTCCATATCTTCTTCGGCCAAGACGAACTCATCGGCGAGCACGCGCACTACGACGGCATCCGCACGATCACCGTCACCGGCAAACCCTACATCATCAATCACGCGCACGATTCGATTCTCAACGCGAAGACAATTGTTTTCGATACGATCGACCAAACGGCGAAACTCATCGGCGGCAGCGGAGAGAGCTCCGAAGGCGTCCAGCACGGCCTCGTGTACTTTCGCTCGCCCGACCTTCATACCGATTCTAAAGGCGTCGGACACGGCACCAAGGCCTTCGTAACGACCTGCGATAACCCGCGCGCGGGCTATCACATTACCGGTAAGACGATCACCTATTACCCGGGAAGCAAAATCGTCATCGTCGATGCGATTCTCTGGCTCGGCGCGGCGGCGGTCTTCTTTCTTCCGCGAATCGTGATTCCATTACGCCAGGTTATCAACCAAACGCAACGCCCGAGCTATTTTCCGGAGGTCGGCTACGACCAATACGAGGGTGCGTGGGTGAAAACGCAGCTCGGATTCGGGAAAAACCGATATTACTATGGCTACTATACCCTCAATTACTATACGAAGGTCGGCCTTGGATTAGGCTATAACGGCACCTTCGCAAAGAAGAACGGCCGGCGCAACGGCACGCTCGCTTTTTACGAGATTCGCGATCGTCGCTCGCAAACGTCGACCTATAATCTACAAGCGAACGAAACGGAGAACTTCTCGCAGCGGCTACGCGCGAATTTCGGGTATAGCTACCAAAGCGCGTTCGGCCCGCTCGTGAACGCCCCGCCGAGCACCTCGATGCAAATCGCGTTTGCCCACCAGGGAACGCACGCCCAACAAAATTATTCGTTCTCTCGCTCCGCGGTCGGGTCGCAATCGTCGAGCGACAGCCTCGCCTTTAGCGACTCTCGGCAAATCAACGCGCAGGTGAGCAACAGCTTTAATTACACCCAAGCATCGACGCAATCGTCGTTTTCCGGCACGAACTCCTCGAACGTTACCGGACACGTCACCAACACCACGACGTTTAACGAGCGCTCCTATAATTCCACAATTACGTTCGATCGTTCGTACACGCAACAGCCTTCGGGAGATTACAAGCTACCCGAGATTCAAATACGGCCAAATCGTTTTTTCCCGCACTTTCTCGTGCCGCTTTCGGCGCAATTTTATATCGGCCAATACTCCGAGCCGACGAATCATTTTGCCACGCAACGTGCCGACATGTCGTTCGTTGCCGGGCCGGCACTCTACAATATTTACGGAAGTACGTTTTCGGCGACGGTCAA
The DNA here is from genome assembly GCA_013044185.1 of Vulcanimicrobiota bacterium. Taxonomy (GTDB): domain Bacteria; phylum Vulcanimicrobiota; class Vulcanimicrobiia; order Vulcanimicrobiales; family Vulcanimicrobiaceae; genus JABEUX01. The sequence goes on from JABEUX010000030.1 coordinate 8,694, forward strand.
TGTTCAGCAGTACGCATACGGTACCGGCGATCTCAAGGCGCAGATTCAGCAGAACTTGAGCCTCACCTCACCGATCGGCAAACATATCGTCAACGCGATTACCTATAACGAATCGAATTTCAACGGACCGGGAAGCGTTCCGTTTCAATTTCTCGATCAATTTTCGCCGTTCAACAACAAAGGCGCGCAGGATGTTTTGCGCCTGTTCAACGGCAACGTCTACACGTTACAGCTCGGTTTTTCGACCAACTTTAACGCGCTGGCGCAGCCGGTAAGTTACCAATTCACTTCGCAACCCTCACCACGCTCGTACGTGCAACTCGGCGGCTCGTTCGTTCCCGGTATCGGCCAGGGTTTCACCCCGACGCAAGTGCAATTTTCGACGCCGTTCGGCCGCGGCTCGAGCCTTCAATTCAGCGGATTGCTCGATTGGAAAAATCACGCGCGCATCGAAGATAAAAGCATCTATTACAGCCATATCATCGGCAATTGTTACGAATTACGCGTCCAGTATTTGGAACCATCGCGCTCGGTGAACGTCTCGATCGATCTCCTTGCATTCCCCAGCCAGGCGGCCTCCTTCGGCATCGGGCAGAGCGGGCCGATCCTTCCGACCAGCTTCAACGGGATCTCGTCGCTGTAAACGGAGCGGGAAGGGACGGTTCGCCGCTACGGCGAGTTCGTGAGTTCTCCGCCGTAGATCTGAGCGAGTGGATTGCTGGCCTGCGTCGCTCCAGCCGGCACGTTGACGGTAATATCAAACGCCGACGTGGTGTCGAGAACCGGTGACGAGAACGAGATATCTTGCGCGCCGCCCAACCCCAGCGAATCGAGCGGATTCAGCGACGGGTCGGTGGTAAAGAAATTGAAGAGCCACGTGGAGCTCACGCTCCCTGGGCTCGGAGTGACGCCCGGCGACGCACTCGGGCTCGCGCTCGGGCTCGCACTCGGGCTCGCACTCGGCGACGTGCTCGGGCTCGCGCTCGGCGACGCACTCGGGCTCGCACTCGGCGACGCACTCGGGCTCGCGCTCGGCGACGCACTCGGGCTCGCGCTCGGCGACGTTGAGGGAGCGGGCGTCGGCGTCGCGCCGGAGTAGCCACCGGCAAGCAAGCGCTGGAATTGTACCGTGAACTCCGTGTTGAGGCCGTTGCTGTCGGGAATGAAGAGCAACTGCTGCGGCGTGTAGATAATGGAGAGCGGTTCGGGAGGCAGCGTCGTCCCGGGCTGACGATAGTATTGAACGAACTGCAACTGCGGTGTCGCCCCTCCGGCACCGCCGCCGACGATGACGGCGAAGGAGTACCCCTGAAAATTTGACGTAGTGCCGTTGGGATACGGGGTTTTCCCGTCCCCAGCCGTATTAAAGATCATCACGTAGCGATAGTTCGTGAAGTCGAAGCCTGTCGTTACGCGAAATTTTACCTGCAAGTACCCCGAGGGGATACCCGAACTCCCTCCCGAGCTGCGGTTCGGCGTTACTTGCCGCCCACATGATGAGACCATGAACGCTGTTCCTGCCAGCAAAAAACTCGAACGTCGGATCATACTTCTCTCAGCAGAGCGGTGGCGCGACGTATGCGTCGCAGTGATTGCAGGGGCGGCGCTCGCGTTCGCCTTTCCGAAAGTCGGCGCAACGTGGCTTGCACCGTTTGGTGCGGCAGCGATTTTCTGGCTCTGGCAGAGCCACGCCTCCTATCGTGCCGCCGCGGCCCTCGGCTTTCTCGCCGGGTTCGTCTTTTTCGCAATTTCATTCTCGTGGTTCGGAACGACGGTCGGCGCCTATCTCGGCAATTTCGCATCCGCGGTGATCGTGCTGCCCGCGGCACTCGAGGCGCTCGCATTCGTCGCTGCGGCGATCCTCGCGGTCGCCGCCTATCGCTTTGCGCCGCCGGCGCTCGCACCGGTCGCCGTTGGCGCGGGCTTCGCGCTCGCCGAATGGGGGCGCAGCGTCGGCGTTATGGGAGCTCCGTTCGGCCAGATCGGCTACACCCAGGTCGATACGCCGTTGCGATCGCTCGGTGCCTATATCGGGAGTTACGGCTTAACGTGGGTCGTCTGCACGCTCGGCGCCTATCTCGCCGACGCATTTATCGCACGCACGGCAAAGCGCTTGCTGATCTTTCTTGCCGTCCTCGTCGTGGTTCTCGCTGCGGCATGGTGGTATTGGCCCGCGCGCACCTATCCCGCTCCGCGCGTTCGCGTCGCAGCGATTCAGGGAAATATCGCGCAATCACTGAAGTGGACGCCGGAAGCTTTCTCGTTTTCGCTCGATCGCTATCTGAAGATGACGCGTGAAGCGACCGAAGCACATCCCGCAATCATCGCGTTGCCCGAGACGGCGATCGCAACGGCACTCAACGAGTCGCCCAATATCCTTTCTTCGTTCGCCCGCATTGCGGGGAGCGCGCGTAGCACGATCGTCGTCGGCAGTCTCGAAGCGCTCGGCACGCGCGCGTATAATGCGCTCTACGTTTTTTCTCCTGCGGGCGGCCTGCAAGCGGTCTATCAGAAGCGACAGTTGGTGCCGTTCGCCGAGTCGGTTCCCGGTGACGAGTTCTTGCATTGGGTTCCCAAACTCGACGAACTAGCAAGCCACTTCGGACACGGGCACGACGATGCCGTCATTCCGACGCCGGCACTCTCGTTCGCGCCGATTATCTGTTGGGAATCGGCGTTCGCCGATCTCGTACACGCGCAGGTTCGCGACGGAGCGCAATTACTGATCATCAGCACCGACGATGCCTGGTTCGGTACGAGCGCCGGCCCCTATCAGCACGCGCAGATCGCGCAAATGCGCGCGATCGAAGAGGGAAGCTGGGTGCTCCGCGCCGCATCGACCGGTGTGAGCGGCATCATCGCACCCGACGGGCACTACACGCATCGTACCGATCTCGACCAAGAGGCCATCGTCATCGGTCGCGTCGGCCCACCGGTCGGTTCGGTCTTCTCGCACATCGGCCCGACGCGCATCGCGATGCTCCTCGCCGCACTCTACGTTGCGATGCTCGCGCTCGGATTTCGGCCGCGCGCGCGATGAAATTTCGCGGCAAGCGTATCGGGAGTCGCGAGATCGCGATCGCGGTTGGGATCGCGTTAGGAATATGGCTCGTCGTCGGCTTCATTATCGCGGGGCTCGGCCCCGTGCCGCCTCCGCCGGGGCTGCAGCCGATCATCCTCAAGCAGGGCAGAGTGCGCGGGAATCGGATCGCGACGAAATCGTGGAGCTTCGACTACCAACGCGCGCGGCTCTCGCCCGATGGAACGAATGGAGATATCCAGGGCGTGCGACACGGCATTATTTTGCGCAAGGGAAAGCCCTATGCCGAACTCTCCGCAGAAGATATCGACGTCAACACGCAAACGCTCGATTTTACCGCGATCGGAAAAGTCCATATCGTGCGCTTGCACGATCCGCAAAAGCGCTCGTTCGATACCGATTTTGCGAACTGGATCAATTCCGTCCAGACGCTCACGATGCCGCACCCGAGCTACTACCATACCGGCGGCGCGACATTGAAAGTCGCGAAAATTACGATGAACTTCAAGACCGGCGCGGTGACGCTCTCGGGCGTCAGCGGGAACATTCTCGTTGGCCATTGAAGGCGCGCGCGTGGCAGACTCGCATCGCCGTACTCTCTCGATCTCGATGGGGCTCGCGCTCGTATTCGCCCTCGCGAGCTGCTCCGGCCGACACGCGCCCTCGCCGAACGCAACTCCGAGCGGCCCGCCACTGCTCCTCGACGATCGCGGCACGATCATGTCGCTCGCAAAATTGCGGCAAAACGTCGATCTGCGCCCCTACGTGCCGGTGCCCAATCCGCTCGCCTACGCAGCGCTACCCGGCCTGGGCGGCCCCGACACGCCTGCGAACCGCGGCGTCGGCATCGAATACGTCGCACCATCGGGCTCGCGAATGATTCTCTCGGAGTGGCCGAAGCAGCGCTACCGCCTGAATTTCATCACGAAAGATATCAC
>JABEUX010000173.1 GCA_013044185.1 Vulcanimicrobiota bacterium
AAAGCGACGGATGCGTCGATCGCCGCGCCGAGCCCTGAGGTTTCGTACACGTGCGGTCGCGACGTCGGGAGGCCGAAGATGTCGGCGGTGAGTTGGAGCGCCGCATCGCTCTGCGATCCGCCGCCGGCGACGCGCAGGCTGGTGACGGCGACCCCGCTACGGCGTTCGATGCGTTCGAGCCCATCGCGTAGCGCAAATGCGAGCCCTTCGAGCATCGCACGATAGAGATGCGCGCGCGTATGAACGTCGCCGAAGCCGACGATTGCGCCCTTCGCTTCGGGCATGCGTATACCGGGCGTCCAATAGGGCTGCAGCATCAGTCCCATCGAGCCCGGCGGAACCGACTCAACGAGCGCGTCGAAATAACTCTCAACCGAGGCACCGCTCTCCCGCGCCGCCTGTTGTTCGAGATGGCCGAACTGCTCTTTGAACCAATTCACCATCCAGTAGCCGCGAAAGATCTGTACCTCGGTGGTGTAGGCGTGCGGTATCGCTGCGGGATAGGGCGGAACGAAGCGCGTCGCCTCGATATAACGATGCGAGAGCGTGTTGACCGTGGCGGTGGTTCCGTAGCTCAGCGCGCCGACCGTCGGCGCAATACAGCCTGCGCCGAGAACCTCACAGGCTTTATCTGCGGCGGCCATGACGACCGGGGTTCCGCGCGGAATGCCCGTCGCTGCCGACGCTGCATCGTGAATCTCTCCGCCGATCGTGCCCGGTTCGAGCAGGCGGGGCAGCATCGATGGGCGGATCGGCATCGCATCCCATTTCCAATCGCCGGGCTTCGCCCATGCCAGCGTGCGAAAATCAAATGGGAGATAGCCGACCTGCGAGCCGACGGAATCGATGTAGTCGCCCGTCAGGCGGTAGAGCAAATATCCCGAAAGAAGAAGAAACTTCTCGGTGCGTTCCCACAGCTCGGGTTCGCATTGCGCGATCCAATTCGCTTCGGCCTCACGTTGAAAATAGCGAATCGTTTCGCCGACCCCGGCGATGCCGAATGCGGCGCGCCAATGCAATGGAAGCGCGGGAATCCTTGGGCTCTTCCGTTGATCGAGCCAGGTGATTGCGGGGCGCAGCGGCTGCCCGGAGCGATCGAGGTTGATGACGGTCGCGCGTTGCGTGGTGAGCGCGACGGCGGCGATCCGCTCTGCGAAGGATGCGTGCTGCGCGAGCAGCTCCTTACAGGCTTGCGCCAAGCTCTCCCAAAAACCGTTCGGATCGTGTTCGTGTCGCCCGGGTGCCGAGACGATATAGTCGTCGAGCGGGATACGCGATTTCGCGACGATCTCTCCACGCGCGTCGAAAAGTATGGCGCGCACGCTCTGCGTGCCGTTATCGATCGCGAGCAGAAGATCGCGATTCACGCGAGCGCTCCGTAATAGGCGGCGTGAAGGGCGCGATAGGCGTGCGCTTCGCGTTCGAAGCGCGCGTCATCCCACCGAAGCTCTTGCATGCAAATCGAGCGAAGGCGAGCCGACCATCGTCGTTCGCAGGTGGGCGCGATGAGTCCGAGCCGCGTACGGCGGAGTAAGAGGTCGTCGAGGTGTTCGACGCTTTCGTGGCGTGCGGCCCAGCGCACTTCGGCCCAGAGCGTCGCGGTGCCGTCGATGCTCTCGCGATCGCTCGCGAGCGTCGTATCGAGGAGCGCTTGCGCCTCGCTTCCGTAGGAGCCGGCGAGGCGGAGCCGTTGGGCCTGCGAGAGGTGCGGAGCGTGTGGGAGAGCGCAGCGTACGAATGTTGGGCGTGGCGCGAGATCGAAGGCATCGAGCTCGCCGGCAACGGCGCGGAGCGCCGCCAGCGCCATCGGGCGGAAGGTCGTGAGTTTGCCGCCGGTGACGGTGAGGAGGCCGCGCTCCTTCCAGAGCGCGTGGTCGCGACTCTCCTTTGACGGGTCGGCGCGGCCGCTGTGGATGACGGGGCGCACGCCTGCGAAGGTAGCGACGACATCGGTGCGTTCGATCGCGCTGCGCGGAAATTGATAGGCGAGCGCTTCGAGCAGGTAGAGCGTCTCCTCCTCAGAGATCGCCGGTTCGCTGCGCAGTTCGCTTCGGTGGTCGACATCGGTGGTTCCGACGAGCGTCACCCCGAGCCACGGATAGGCGAAGACGGGGCGGCGATCGCGGGGGTGTGAGAACGCGATCGCCTCTGCGAGCGGTAAACGCCAATCGGGAAGGATGAGGTGGCTGCCGCGGAGCGGCCGGAGTCTCGCCGCGGCGCCGAGCGCGCTGCGGAGCGCATCTGCCGCTGCACCACCGGCGTTGATGACGACGCGCGCGCGTACCTCGACGGTGCTGCCGCCGATCGTATCGAGCGCACGCACGCCGACCACGCGCCCGTCGCGTTCGAGCAGTTCACGCGCATCGAGGTAGTTGAGCGCAATCGCACCGGCTGCACGCGCCTCTTGAATGAGGCGCAGGACGAGCCGCGCGTCGTCGGTGGTGGCGTCGAGATATTCGTGCGCGCCGAGGAGCCCTGCACTCTCGATGTTCGGCGCGAGGAGTAATGCCTCGGCGGAATCGACCGCTCGGTGTGCTCTCTGCCCTGCGAAGAGATCGTAGAGTGCGAGCCCGAAACCCAACGTACGCGCGCTCGGCGTACTTCCCGGATAGTGCGGCATCAAGAAGCGGATCGGATCGACCAATCCCGGCGCGTCGCGCAGCAACGCTTGCCGTTCGTGCACCGACTCGCGCGTTAACGCGAATTTCCCCTCCTTGAGGTAACGCAAGCCGCCGTGAACGAGTTTTGAAGAGCGGCTCGATGCGCCCGAAGCAAAATCGCTCCGTTCGAGGAGCAGGGCGCGCAGGCCGCGGCGCGCCGATTCGAAGAGAATGGCGGCGCCGGTAATGCCGCCGCCGATAACGAGGATATCCCACGGTTCGTCGAGCCGCGCGATCGCCGCCGCGCGAACCTGGCTCGGATCGCCTCGTTCTAACACAGCTTCCCGGGATTCATCATCGCGTCGGGATCGAAATCGCGAAAGAGCGCACGCATCGCGCCGATGCCGAGCAGCCCTTTTTCGGCAGCAAGATAGGGGCGATGGTCGGTGCCGACGCCATGTTGGTGGCTAATCGTGCCGCCGTTGGCGACGATTGCCTCGCTGACGGCGCTCTTCAACTGTTGCCAGCGATGCAGATTCTCTTCGTAGGTGGGGGCGATGCGAAAAATAAACGTGCTGTAGACGCTCGATCCTTGCGCGTAGACGTGCGAAAGGTGAGTATAGCCGTGAATCGCTTCGCTACCGAATGCAGCGTGCGCGGCGTTCTCGATCGCCGGGACCATCGTGCCGACGCGCGGCCAATCGACCGCGGTCTCGACGGTATCGACGGCATACCCGTGCTCCCACAAAGCATTGCGAAGATAGACCCCGTGAAAGCGATTCTTTTGCCAACGCTTGCCGAGTTGGGTGCCGAAATAGAGGCCGTTACGATCGCCGGCGATATCGCGAGCCGATGCGAGCGTGGAGCGAACGCTCTCGGCATCGCCGGTGATGCCAACGATCAGTAAAGAGCGCTCGTCGCCGTAGCCGCGCAACTTCAGATAGCGCTCCAAAAAAGCGAGTGCGATGCCGGCGTTCGCGAGCCGCAACGTCGTCAGCGTCTCATGCGCATTGGCGAGGCGGATCATCGAGAGCGGGAGCCCCGCGTGCGCGAGTGCGCGAACCGCCGCTTCGGCGCGCTCCCAGGTTGGGAAAAACCAGCCGTGAAAGGATTCGTGCGTCGGAACCGGGCGCACGCGTACGGTCGCCTCGGTGAGAATGCCGAGCCGCCCTTCGGAGCCGAGCACGAGCTCGCGCAAATCGATTCCCGCCGCAGATGCGGGCACGGTAGGAATCGCGAGCGTTCCGCTCGGCGTCTCGATGCGCCCGCCCGCGAAGAGTTGCTCGATACGGCCATAGCGGAGCGATTGTTGCCCGGAGGATCGCGTGACGACCCACCCGCCGAGGGTTGAATATTCGAAGGACTGCGGAAAATGCCCGAGCGTATAGCCGTGGGTTCGGAGCTGCGCTTCGAGATCGGGGCCGACGACCCCGGCGCCGAACGTGGCGAGCCGACTCTCTTCATCGAGATCGAGCAATCGCCGCATGCGCGCGAGAGAAACGGTGAGTACGGGGCGCTCGAAGCGCTCGGGCGGATTGATATGTCCGACGACGCTCGTGCCGCCGCCGTACGGAATGATGCACGCGCCGACGTCACGAGCGAAATCGAAGAGCTCGCGGACGTCGTGCGATGACTCGGGAAACGCGACCCCATCGGGAAGTCGATCGATGCGCCCGAAGCGGAGTGCGAGCCAGTCGGGAAGGCTCTGCCCGCGAGCGTGAAGCACGCGCGTCGCCGCCGAGGTATCGATCGTCGGATGCGCGGGCAAGCGCGATGGCTCGGCGCTCGCGACTATTTCCTCAAAACGTGCGTCCCGAGGAGGCACACCTTCACCGAGACGCTCGCGAAGATACGCAAGCGCATTTTCGGGGAGATCCAGCTGGACGGCCTCCTCGCCCCACCCGTTCCATCGGCGCACGCGAGGAGTATCGTCGCTTCTCCTCCGCGAGACCTGCTGCGATGGCGTGCGATGGCGACGGAGTGCATGCTAGCGGAAGAAAGGGGAATGCTTAGAGCATGAACATACTTATCAACGTCGTCGTGGAACTCGTCGTCATCGGCGTCGTCCTCTGGCTGATTAACCGGTACTTGCCGATGGCTTCATCGATACGATCGATTCTCAACTTCGTGGTCGTTATTGCGGTGATCGTATGGCTTCTGCGCGTTTTCGGTATCTGGAACGTCTCGAGCCTACATCTCTAGCGCGCGATCCCTATTGGACGGCCGGGCGAGAGGCTGATTTCGTCGTGTTTCGGGTGCTCGCCGATGCCGCGATTCGTCCCCCCCAGGGGTGCCATGCAAAGAGTGAGATCGCCGTAACGATCAGCGCGAGAATCGCCATCCGAACCGCCGAACGATTTCCGCGGATACTCTCGAAAGATAAGGGTTTGCGACCGTTCATCTGCGGCGCTCCTATCTGCGCATGAACGGAGGGTTCCCAAATCGACCGATTCCGAAACAATGATGGAGTGCAGGGCCCGTTCTGTCAAACGGCGTTCGTTAGGGTTTCGGCGAGGGCGCGGGCATCGTATGGATCGGCGCGAGAATGTAGTGTGACTGGTGGCAGACGTTGTAGGTATGAATCATCGTCGAGGTAAACGCGAATTCTTGGCCTTTGAGTGCGGTGAGAACTTCGCCGGGATTGCCATTTTGTGCGAGATCGCCGGCGCTCTTGTAGCCGAAAAAGGGATGGTTTGGTGAGAGCTTGCGCTGCGTGTCGCCGGCGAGCCCACGCGTGTCACCGAGAAGAAGTTGGCGCAAGGCAATTTTAATGGTCGCGACATCGGCGTTGTTGTTAGCGGTCATCCGTGAGAGATCCATGCCGTCGAAATAGGTGCCTGCGAATTGCTCGTATTTGTTAGCGAGGGCTTCCTGCAGCGTCATGACGTTCTGAGCGGCGCGACGCATCGCATCGACTTTCGGGTTTTTCCCCTCCGGAAACTTTTTGTACGATTTCGTGAGATACGAGCGTTCGACCATGATGTTGCCGAAGATTTGCTGCGCCACCGCGTCGATGCGCGCCGCGCTCAGCACCTGCGATGGCCCGTAGACAAGAGGATCGTTTCCGCGCGTTGAGCTGAGGCTCGCGCTCATCGGCGTGCCGGTGCCGTTGAGCCCGGTTCCCTGGCCGTTGTTGGTGCCCAGCGACGCCTGAAGATCGGCGATGGTCGGCACGTCACCCGGAATAAAATTGCTAAGAAACTTCTGCGTGGCAAAGGCCATCGCTCGGAAAGCATCGTCGTTGCGCCGAGTCACGTACCCGATCGGGCGCATCATCTCGTGCAGGGTGGGGCAGCGGGCGGTCGTGATGGTGCGAATGATCACGGGGGGGAGCGTCGGCGTCGGCGCGGGGGCGGGTGACGGGACGACGGCAAGCAAGCTACCAAGGGTCAGTGCGGCAAACATTCCGCCAGAGTTTAGGCATCGTCGGCGCCGTTACCTCGCAGGCGAGCGCCCAAGAGGCTCGTAACCGTTAGAGCGGGCGGGGCTTCGGGTAGAATCCTCGCGGAGGACGAACATGAACGATCGCAACGCCGGGGAAGAGATGGTCTCAGAACTAGGGATCGACCCCGCCCTTACCATCGATACCGATCAGCGCGCGGAGTTGCTCCGCCGTTGGCACAGCGAGGACGCGGAAGCATCCGAGGGGGCAGAGACCGATGGAGCGGACACGAACAATCGCGACTCGCCCCGCCGGGGTTCATAAAGCGGCGAGATCTCGGATATTATCTTTATCATGGAGCGCCGCATAGAATAAATAATGAAAAATAGAGATCGGCGGCAAGCCCGATCTCTACGAATAGTGGTAGCCCCAGCGGGATTCGAACCCGCGTTACCGCCGTGAGAGGGCGGCGTCCTAGGCCTCTAGACGATAGGGCCGTGGCTCCCGGTCATGGACTCGAACCACGATAAGCAGAGTCAGAGTCTGCTGTCCTACCATTAGACGAACCGGGAACGGCAGCGGGAGTCATACTACACGACGCCTTATCTCCCTGGCAAGGCTTAACGTATCCCCCTCGGGGATGAACCGCGCACCCCGACCGCCAACGAGAAGCACCGATGCAAGCAATCGTTCTCGTCGGCGGCGAAGGCACGCGCCTGCGCCCGCTTACCTACGGTACCCCCAAACCGATGGTCCCGATCCTCGGCGTGCCCTTTCTTGCGCGCACCGTCGAGCGGCTCTATAAGGCCGGCATCCGCGACGTCATCTTCCCGGCGGGCTATCTGCCGCAGCCCATTTTGGAGTACTTCGGGGATGGATCGCGCTTCGATATGCACTTCACCTACGTGATTGAAGAGACGCCGCTCGGTACCGCCGGGGCGCTAAAGAACGTCGAACGCTACATCACTGGGGCGTTCTTCGTCCTCAACGGCGATATCCTCACCAGCCTCGATCTGCGCGCCATGCTCGCCGCCCATCGGGAGCACGGCGGCATCGGCACGCTCCACCTCATCCACGTCGCCGATCCCTCCGCCTTCGGCTGCATCGCCCACGACGCGAACGGCCGCATCGAAGCCTTCGTCGAGAAGCCCGCCCCCGGCACCGCCGCGACCGATGAGATCAACGCCGGAACCTACCTCCTCGAACCCGAGGTGCTCGCGGCGATCCCCGCCGGGCGCCCGGTCTCTATCGAACGTGAGACCTTCCCGGCCCTCATTTCGGGCCCTCGCCCGCTCTACGCCCATACCACCTCGGACTACTGGCTCGACCTCGGGCGCCCCGAGGCCTACCTCGCGGCGCACCGCGATATTCTCGCAGGCACCATGCCGCTCGTCCTCGAGCCGGGGATCAGCGGAGCGGGCTCGGCGGCTTTGCGTGGCCACCCCGGCGTCGCCCAACCCGTCCACGCCGACGAGGGGGTCGTCGTCGCTCCGACCGCCCGCATCGGGCCGAACGTCGTGCTCGGAGCTGGCACTCACGTCGGCGAGCGAGCGTTTATTCGCGACTCCGTGCTCTGGGATGGTGTTATGGTGGGCGATGACGTACGAATCGAGGAATCCATCGTGGCGAGCCGCACGCGGATCGGTGCGCGCGCGAGCGTCGGGAGCGGCAGCGTGATCGGGCACGACGTGCTCGTTGAGGCGGGGCGCATTCTCGAACCCGGCTCACGCGTTGGCGCGCAGACGGCGATGCGGTAGACCGCCGTGCCGAGCGTGCTCTTCCTCAGTTCGTTTCCGCCGCGCGAATGCGGTATCGCGACCTTCACCTCCGATCTCGTCAGCGCGATCGATCGCGAAGAGGGAACGAAAAGCGAAGTGATTGCCGTGAACGAACCGGGCGGCGATCTCCGCCGTTACCCGTCACGCATCTACGCGCGCTTCGACGAAGGCGATCGGCAAGCGTACTCCGAGATCGCCGCGCGCATCGACGCGCACCCCGCAACGGTTCTCAACATTCAGCACGAATACGGCCTCTTCGGCGGCGAACGCGGAGAGTGGCTCGTCGATCTCGTGCGACAGGTTGCCAAACCGACCGTCATCACGATGCACACGGTCTTACCCGAACCCGATCCGATTATGCTGCGCGTCGCGCGTTCGCTCTGCGATTTTGCGAGTGCCGTCGTCTCGCTCTCCGATACCGGTCGCGATCTGCTCGAACACGCGTACGGCGTCAATCCCGTCAAACTCCACGTTATTCCGCACGGCGTTCCCGACGTTCCGTTCCGCGATACCGCCGCGGCAAAAGCGAGCTTCGGTATCGGGCAGCGCACCGTCATCTCCACCTTCGGGTTGATCAATCGCGGCAAAGGGCTCGAATACGCGATCGATGCGATGGCCGCCGTGGTGCGCCGTCACCCCGAGGCGCTCTACCTCATTCTCGGCGAGACGCACCCCGTGGTACGGCGCCAAGAGGGCGAATCGTATCGTGAATCGCTGCAAGATCTCGTTGCTGCAAAAGGCTTGCGCAATAACGTGCAACTGATCGATAAATACCTCAGCATGCCCGAATTACTTGCGTACCTTGAAGCGACCGATATCTACCTCACCCCCTATCTCAACCTCACGCAGATCGTTTCGGGAACGCTCGCATACGCGCTGGGCTGCGGCAAAGCGATCGTTTCGACGCCCTACCTCTACGCGCAGGAACTCCTCGCGTTGGGGCGCGGCCGGCTTGCAGAGGTGCGCGATGCAGCCTCGATCGCGACGCAACTCAGCGCGCTGCTCGACGATCCGAGTCTGCGCCGTGCGACCGAACGTCGCGCCTATCGTTACGCGCGCGCGATGACCTGGCACGCCGTCGCCACTGCCTACGAGCGGCTGTTCAGCGAACTTACCGAGCCTCGCCCGGCAACGCTGGCGCACACCGCGTAGGCGCATGTTTCCTTCGCTCGCCCACCTCGCATCGCTTACCGACGATGTCGGCACCATCCAGCACGCCTTCGGTACCCTGCCCAATCGTGCGACCGGATATTGTACCGACGATCTCGCGCGATCCGCGATCGTCGCGCTCCAACATCAAGCACTCGAATCGTCGAACCGCGAGGCGGAACGCATCGCACATGTCGCGCTCTCGTTTCTTTTGCACGCGCAGCTTCCCGATGGACGCTTCCATAATTTTATGAGTTACGGGCGCGAGTGGCTCGACGAGGTCGGTACCGAAGATAGCTGCGGCCGTGCGATATGGGCGCTCGGCTATGCGAGCACGCATGCGCTTCACGCAGATTGGCGAGAGCGCAGTGCGGTTGCATTCGAGCGCGCGCTGCCGACGATCGAAGGGTTCACGTTTTTGCGTCCGCTCGCGTATGCCGCGCTCGGGCTCGCCGCCGCCGGCCTCCGCGGCGCGCCCTCTGCCGCAGTGCTCGCTCGCCTTCGGGCGGCGTTTGCGGCGAACGCCGAGGGCGAATGGCAGTGGTACGAACCTTCCATGACCTACGATAATGCGCGGCTGCCGCAGGCAGAGTTGTTGCTCGCCGATCTCCTCGGCGATACCCACGCGCGCGACGAAGCGCTCCTCGCCCTCGCCTTTTATCGCGCGCAGAATCTCGATGGCGAGCTTTTTTCGCCGGTCGGGAACCGCGGTTGGCTCCCGCGCGGCAGCGAAAGGGCGCGTTTCGACCAGCAACCCCTCGAGGCGGCGGCCGCCGTCGATGCGTTCATGGCCGCCGATCGGGCCGGGCTACGGGGCGCGCGCGGCGACGCCGAGCGCGCTCTGCAGTGGTTTTACGGGCAGAACGTGCTCGGTATTCCGCTCGTCGACGAGCGGGGTGGTTGCTCCGATGGCGTCGATGCCGATGGAATCAATGCCAATCGCGGCGCCGAATCGACGCTGGCGTACCTGATGGCCGCTCAAACCTGGGAATTATCGTAAAGAGCGCTCCGCACCGAGGCCTTTTGCTCGCAGGCGTCGAAACCAGAACAATGCTCCAACAACGTGATGCTCTCAACGCCGTGCAAACGGCGGCTGTATCGCACGGGGACGGCCCGTGTTTGATCTTCGCCGGCGCCGGGAGCGGCAAAACCCGCGTTCTGACGCACCGTATCGCCTATCTGCTTGAAGAGCATGGTGTGGCGCCGGATTCTATTTTAGCGGTTACTTTCACCAACAAAGCTGCCGGCGAGATGAAAGCTCGTCTCGAGCGCATGATCGGTGCGACCGCCCGCGAGCTCTGGGTCGGTACCTTCCACGCCATGTGCGTTCGCATTCTGCGCCGCGACGGCTCGAAGATCGGTATCGAAAGTAATTTCGCCATCGTCGATGACGGCGACCAACGCTCGCTCGTCAAAGAGATTCTCGACGAGCTCGATTACGACGAACGCCAATTGAGCCCCGGCCTCTGCCTCAGCGAAATATCGAAGGCGAAGAACGCGCTCGTATGGCCCGATGCGTTTGCAAAGAAACAAAATAATGCGCTCGGCGAGCGCCTCGCAAACGTCTATCGTGAATACGATCGCAAATTGCGTGAAGCGAACTCGCTCGATTTCGACGATCTCATCGTCCGCGCGATCGATCTGCTGCAGCGCGATTCAAAGACGCTCGCGAAGTACCGCGCGCGCTTCTCGTACATCCTCGTCGACGAATACCAAGACGTCAACATGGCGCAGTACACGCTCGTCTCGATGCTCGCCGGAGAGCACCGTAATTTAACCGTCGTCGGTGACGACGACCAGTCGATCTATTCGTGGCGCGGTAGCGACCACCGCATGATCCTGCGCTTCGAAGAAGATTTTCCGGGCGCGAAGGTCTTCAAGCTCGAAGAAAACTATCGCAGCACGCAACAGATTCTCGAAGCGGCGAACGCGTTGGTCGCCAACAATAAAACGCGCGCGAAGAAGAAGCTCTTTACCAAACGTGACGAAGGCGAGCCGGTCGTTGCCTATCGCGCGCCGACCGAGCGCGACGAGGGGCGTTTCGTGGTCGAAAAGGTCAAAGAACTCGTACGCGACGGCCTTGCCTATCGCGATTTCCTCGTGCTCTACCGTACCAACGCGCAGTCGCGTATTTTCGAAGAGGCGTTGATCGCGGAGGGGATCCCCTATCGCGTCGTCGGCGGGGTCGGTTTCTACGCGCGTTCGGAGATTAAAGACGCGGTCGCCTATCTGCGCTACCTCGCCAACCCACGCGATTCGATTGCATTCAAACGCATCATTAACGTTCCGCGCCGCGGTATCGGTTCGCAGACGCTCGGTGCGCTGGTGACCGAAGCATCGCGGGCGAAGGTCGCCGTCGGCGAAGGGCTCTTCGATGCAGCGTTGCTCAAACGCGCCGTTCCGAAGAAGCTCAAAGAGATGGAACGCTTCGCCGATCTCATGCGCTCGCTGATCGAAAAGCAGCGCACGCTCGGCATCGCCGATCTCTTGCTCGCGGTGCTCGAAGATTCCGGGTACGCCCGCGAACTGCAGAGCGAAGAGACCAACGACGCGCGCGCGCGGCTCGATAATCTGCGCGAACTCGTCGGCGTCGCACGCGAATACGAAGAGCGTGAAGAAGAGCCTTCGCTCGATGGCTTCCTCGCAAATATCGCGCTTATCAGCGATCTCGATGCACTCGATCCCGAAGCGTCGTACGTTACGTTGATGACGCTCCACGGAGCGAAGGGCCTCGAGTTTCCGGTCGTCTTCCTCACCGGCCTGGAAGAAGGCGTCTTTCCGCATACCCGCGCGCTGAGCGATACCGGAGAGCTTGAAGAAGAGCGGCGTCTCGCCTACGTCGGCGTGACGCGAGCGATGGATCGCCTCTATCTCACGCACGCGCAGCGCCGCATGATCTACGGCAACACGTACTCCTATCCGAAGTCGCGCTTCCTCGAAGAGATTCCCAATCTCGAAGCGATCGATGGCGAGGGTGCGGTTGCGCCCCGTCCGGCCGGTGGTCGTTGGCGTGAGGTTGCCATTCACGAGAGCGCGGGCGCGGGTTTGGAGCTCAATCTCGGGCCCGGCGACAAAGTGCGGCATCCCAAGTGGGGCGAGGGCACGATTCGCGATCTCGTCGGCGCCGGCGGCGACGGCTTGGTCACCATCGATTTTCCGAATGTCGGCGAGAAAATGCTGATGCTCAAGTACGCTCCGCTCGAACGTGTCTGAAGCGAGCGCAGCGCTGCGC
>JABEUX010000174.1 GCA_013044185.1 Vulcanimicrobiota bacterium
ACCGCGCGCTTCGTCACGAGATTGAAGATGTTGCGATACCAGTTCTGAATCGTGGTATAGCGGATCGATGCGCCCTCGAGCGCGATCAATTCGACGACCGCTGAATGCAGCGAGCTCGTCGAAAATTTCGGTGCGGTGCAGCCCTCGATATAATGAACCTTCGCGCCTTCGTCGGCGATAATCAGCGTGCGCTCGAACTGCCCCATGTTCTCGGTATTGATACGGAAGTAGGCCTGCAGCGGCATCGCCACGGTGACGCCTTTCGGCACGTAGACGAACGAACCGCCCGACCACACTGCGGAGTTAAGCGCGGCGAATTTGTTATCGTTGATGGGAATGATCGTCGAGAGATATTTCTGCACGATCTCGGGGTAGAGTTTTACTGCGGTATCCATATCGCAGAAGAGCACGCCGTCGCGCTCGAGCTCCGCTTTGACGGAATGATAGACGACCTCCGATTCGTACTGCGCGCTGACGCCGGAGAGAAATTTGCGCTCGGCTTCAGGGATACCGAGGCGATCGAAGGTGCGCTTGATATCGTCGGGGACATCCTCCCACGATTGCTCGGCGCGGTCGGTCGACCGCACGAAATAATGGATGTTGGCGAAATCGATCTCCGAGAGCAGAGCGGTATCGCCCCACGTCGGCATCGGTTTGCTCTCGAAGACCTCGAAGGCGCGCAGTCGGAACTCGCGCATCCACGCCGGCTCGTCCTTCATCGCGCTGATGCGCTCGACGATCTCGCGCGTCAGCCCTTTGCCGGATTTGAAGACGTACTTGTCCTCGGAGTCGTGAAAGCCGTGCCGGTACTCTTCCAGCAGGCCTTGGGGGCTGTTCTCGGGCTTCAGTTCGGTCGCCATAGCCCCACGATAGGCTCGGGAGCGTGGTTAGTCAAGATAGTGAAGTCGGAACTTCATAATCTGGCCAAGAAGTCGTTTCCTCTTTACAGTGGGTGCTGCAGGGGGTATCATGCTGGCCGACCCTTCGAACCCGAGGGGTCACGGTTGAGGGTGGGCGCGCCCTAACGCGCCATCGCGACGAGTCGCCCGTGCACCGCATAACAGCGCCGGCAAGAGCTCGTCGAAAGGTCGGGGACGTGACTGCATTCTACAGACGCCAGCCGACGAAGTCCGGAGGTGGGATTCCCCCAGAGAAATCGTAGGAGACGCGTAGAAATTGAAGGCACTTGGGACGCACATCGTGTGCGAACTGTCTGGGTGTGATTTCGGTATATTAACCGACGTCGACGCCGTCCGCGAGATGATGATCGGTGCGGCGAACGCTTCACGAGCGACCGTCATGGAGGTCGCCTTTCATAAATTTCAGCCTCAGGGCGTCTCGGGAGTCGTCGTGCTCGCCGAGTCACACATTTCGATTCATACCTGGCCCGAACTCGGGTACGCCGCGATGGATTTTTATACGTGCGGCGACCACACCGATCCCTGGCTCGCATGCGAACATGCAGCCCGAGTGCTCGGTGCGGGCTCGATGTTGACGACCGAGGTCAAGCGCGGCATCCTCCAATCGGGGGACGCGCAGTTTACCCACGTCGTCACGCGCGATCACGAAGCGGTCTCCCTATCGGCATAGTCCGGCGGCCGAACCGATCTCGGCCGAGCATTTCTCGAACGTCACCCTCGCCCCGCGGCGGGGGTATTTCGTTCCTCCGAGGGGTGGGGGCGCGCGAAGCGAACCCGCGCCGCTATGCCCAAGACCGATCGTTGGAACTGGTACGTCGAAGAGTTTGCTCCGACCGAACAACACCAGCACGCCGTTTCAAAGCTTTTTTACTCCGGGGAATCGGCGTTTCAACAGATCGCCGTCCTCGAAACGCCGGTCTTCGGCAAGATGCTGGTGCTCGACGGCGACACGCAGAGCTCGCAGGGTGACGAGAAGATCTATCACGAGGCGCTCGTCCACCCCGCCCTCGCCGCGGCGAACGATCGCCGCGAGGTACTCATCCTCGGCGGTGGCGAGGGAGCGACCTTGCGCGAGGTGCTGCGTTGCCCCGAGGTCGAGCGCGCCACGATGGTCGATATCGACGGGCTCGTCGTCGAACTCTCCAAGAAATATCTACCGGAATGGGCGGATGGCGCCTTCGAGAATCCGCGTGCGCGCGTGATCGTCGGCGATGCGCTCGCGTTCATGCGCGAGAGCAGCGAGCGCTTCGGCGTGATTATCTCCGATCTTACCGAGCCGCTCGAAGATAGCCCGAGCAACATCCTGTTTAACGACGACGTCTTTGCTTTGATCAAGGCCCGGCTCGCCGAGGGTGGCATCTACGTGCTGCAAGCGAGCACGAGTGCGTTTCATAACGCGTCGTTGCACGCAAAGATGGCGCGAACGTTGCGCCGTCGCTACCGGCACGTTGCAAGCTTCTCGCATCACGTTCCGGCGTTCGATACCGAATGGGCCTTTCTCGCCTGCAGCGATCGCGTCGATCTTGCGATGCTCGAGCCGGCGCGCATCGAAGCGTATTGCTCGAGCCTTCGCGGCGAGAGTTTCTTCTACGACGAAGAGACGCATCGCCGTCTCTTCGCGCTTCCACTCTATCTGCGGCGCATGCTCGCCGCGCAAGGAGATCTGTTTTCGTGAGCCAGCTTCGTTATGAGGGTAAAGTGGCGGTCGTTACCGGGGGCGGCAGCGGCCTCGGGCGCGATATGGCCGAGTCCTTTGCGCGCGAGGGCGCGCAGGTCTGCGTGATCGGTCGCCGTCAGGAGAAGCTCGACGAGGTCGTGCGTGGGATCGAGGCGGCCGGTGGGCGTGCTTTCGGGCTCTCCGCCGACGTTCGCGACGCCGCTCGCATCGAGGCGGTGATGAAGGAGATCCAGCAACGCGCCGGGCGGATCGACGTGCTGGTCAATAACGCGGCCGGAAACTTCATCGCTCCCGCCGAGCAGCTCTCGCCCAACGGTTTTAAATCGGTCGTCGACATCGTGTTGCTCGGAACGTTCAACTGCACGCGTCTGGCCTTCGATATGCTCAAAGAATCGAAGGGTGCGATCCTCAACATCATCGCCGCGTACGCCTGGAGTGGCGAGCCCGGTGCGATCCATTCGGCGAGCGCGAAGGCCGGCGTTTTGGCGATGACGCGGACGCTCGCATCGGAGTGGGGGCGTTACGGCATCCGTGCAAACTGCATCGCGCCCGGACCGATTCACACCGAGGGCACTGACAAGAATCTCTGGAGCGTCGCCGATATCGAGGAGAAAGCCCGTAAGGCCGTTCCGCTTGGGCGCCTCGGCGAGCCGGCGGATATCTCGCGTGCCGCGCTCTGGCTCTGCGGAGATGAGGCGCAATGGATCAGCGGGGCGACGCTCGCCGTCGACGGGGCGCAATGGCTACACGGAGGTGCCTTCAATTTCCGCGGGGCCTACGAAGAAGCGATGGCGGCACTGGGCGGGGCACAAAAGCCATAGCGGGGGAACCGCTCGGGGAGTACACTGCGCCCGTGTCGCGTGTACTGAGCCATAATCGGGGGAACGCGCCCAACGGGTCTTTCCCGCCGGGCCGTCGTTGCTCATCGGTCACAACGCTACGGCGTTGCTCCCTCTTCGCGCCTCGCCCCGGCAGAAAATCCCTCGTTGGTTCGTCGCACCCCGATTATGGCTCAGCACACTAGCGAATCGTCGCGCTACCACTCCCATACCTGGGAGAAGGAAAAGTCGCGCTTCGTGGCCGTTCTCGATCTCAAGCTCGACTCCGTCGAACGTGGGCGCGCGGTTCTGCGTATGCCCTTTCGCGAAGAGGTGACCAACGGCACCGGCGCGGTGCACGGCGGCGCGATCGTCTCGCTCTGCGACACCGCGTTCTACGTCGCCCTCGCCTCGATTTACGGCCGCGAGCAGAACACGACGACCGTCTCGCTGCAATGCAACTTCCTCGCTCCCGCGCTCGCCCCGCACGATCTCATCGCCGAAGCGAGCGTGATTCGCGCCGGTCGGCGCATCTGCTACGGCGAGGTGTTCGTGCGCAGCGGCGATTCCGTCGTCGCTCACGCGACGTTGAATTTTCTCAACACCGACCCCAAGGAGAAACAAAAGGCATGACTTCGGAACGGCGGACCGCGCTCTACGACGAGCATCTCGCTCTGCA
>JABEUX010000175.1 GCA_013044185.1 Vulcanimicrobiota bacterium
CGTTTGCCCGTGCCTTCGTGCGCGGGCAAACGTTTTGCCGTTATCTCGGCGCGATTCTATCACGATCTTACCGAGCAGATGATCGACGGTGCGAAACGCGCGCTGCGCGCCTGCGGTGTTTACGATAAAGACGTTCTCTTTTTCGACGTGCCCGGTTGTTACGAACTCCCGCTCGCCGCGCTCAAGGTGTTGCAGGACGGTGAGGTCGATGCCGTCGTCGCGCTTGGTGTCGTTATTCGCGGTGAGACGCCGCACTTCGATTTCGTCGCCGGCGAATGTGCGCGCGGCCTGATGGAGGTGCAGATGCGCACCGGAGCGCCCGTTGGGTTCGGCGTCCTGACCACCGAGACGCTCGCTCAAGCGGAGGAGCGCGCCGACCCCGCACGCGGCGATAAAGGGTACGATGCGGCGTTCGCCGCGGCGTGCTTGCTCGCATTATGAGCGAGGCTCTCGAGGCCGTTCGCTTCGAGGACGGGTCGTTGCAGTATCTCGACCAGCGCTTTCTCCCCGCGGAGATTCGTTACGAGCGAGCGCGCACGTGCGATGAGATCGTCGATGCGATCGTAAGCTTGGCGGTGCGTGGAGCGCCCTGTATCGGCGTCTTTGCGGCCTACGGTATCGCGGTGCTTCGCGCCGGAGAGCGCGACGATCGTGCCTTCGCCGCCGCCGCCGCGCGCGTTCGCTCGGCGCGCCCGACCGCGGTCAATCTCGCCTGGGCCGTCGACCGCGTGCTCGCCGCCGAGGATATGACGCGCGAAGCGATTGCGGTGCACGAAGAGCAGCGATCGATCGATGCGGCGATCGCGGGCAACGGCATGCCGCTCTTCGCCAAGGGCGCGCGCGTACTGACCCATTGCAATACCGGTCCGATCGCAACCGGTGGGTACGGCACCGCGCTCGGCGTGTTGATAGCGGCACAACGCGCGGGGCTCGCGCCGCATGTTATCGTCGATGAAACGCGCCCGCTTTTGCAGGGAGCGCGGCTCACCTATCTCGAGTGCCTGCGCGCGGGCATCGATGCGACGTTGCAGGTCGATGGAGCGGCGGCGATGGCGATGGCGCGCGGGCGCGTCGATGCCGTGATCGTCGGAGCCGATAGAATCGCTCGCAACGGCGACACGGCAAATAAAATCGGTACCTACGGCCTTGCGGTGCTCGCCGCACATCATTCGATTCCGTTGTATGTCGCCGCGCCGCGCTCGACATTCGATTTCACCATCGCATCGGGCGCGGAGATTCCCATCGAGGAACGCGCCGCCTCGGAGGTGACGTCGTTCGGTGGGCGTCAGGTCGCACCGGAGGGGGCGCGGGTTTTCAACCCGGCCTTCGACGTGACGCCCGGACATCTCGTCGCCGCCTTCGTTACCGAGTACGGCGTGTTGCGCCCGCCGTACGCCGAAAGCATCGCTACGCTCGCCGGCCGTCCGCACTGGTCGGCGATTCGGAGCGTTGAAGGCAGTCGCGCGTGAAGGCCTTCGATTTTCTCGACGAGAGGCCGAAGGTCGGCGCGCTCGTCGTGATCGAGGGCACCGATCGCCTGCTCGCCGAGCGCGTGCGCGACACGATTCTCGCGCGGGAGCTCGCCGAGGACGTGCGCGCGCTCAACTGCAGCAGCGTTACGATTGAGAGCGTCGACGATTGCGCGCAGATCGAAGAAGCGATATCGGCGATGCCCTTCCTCGCAGCGCGACGCGTCGTGATCGTCAACGACGCGCAGAGTGCGAAGGCCGCACCGCGGCGCGCGTTGCTCGAACTCGCGCAACGGAGTGCGGATGGCGAAAATCTTTTGCTGCTTTGCGATCTCGTCGCACCGCGCTCGACGCGTCCGACATCGCTCGGCTCCCAACTGGGGCGCAGCGCGCAGCGCATCGATTGCACCGTCAACGAAGAGATTCGCGCGCGCTTCGTCGCCGAGGAGCTGGCCGCGACGGGGGCCGAGGCCGAGCGCCAGGTCCTCGCTCACCTCTCGCGCTCGGAGAGCGATCTCGCGAGCATTCGTAACGATCTCGCGAAGCTCGCGCTGCTCGGGCGCAAGATACAACTCGGCGATCTCGAGCAGGAGAGCCTTGCGGTCGACGATCCCAAGCCGTATCGCTTCGCCGGAGCGCTGGTCGAAGGCCGGGTCGCCGAAGCGTTCTCGATCCTCGGCGACTGCTTCGAACATGACCCGCGCAACGCCGCGATGCCCCTGCTCTCGGCGCTCGCTAACGAATATGCGATGCTCTGGGAGATGGCGCGCCCAGGCGGCACCCTGCCCCCCCGGATGGCGTGGCGCGAGCGGGCTCTGCGGCCGATCGCTCGCCGGGTCGGCGAGCGGCGGGCGCGGGCGGGGTACGAACGGGCGCTGCGCGGGATCGAGAGCCTCGTGAGCGGGCGGGCCGGCAGCGACCTGGAGGATCTCCGCCTCCTCGTCGAGCGAACCAGCCTCGAACTCGTTCTCCGCTAGTCGACGCGGCGAGGGCGCCGAAAACTCCCTCTGCGAACGAGGCCGCGGCAACGCGCGAAGCGAACAGCGGCGAGCACCCATGGATCACTCCAGTTATGCTTCGCCGTTCTCTTGGAGGTACGGTCGCAAGGACGTGCGTTCGCTCTTCTCGGAGCGGACGCGGCGGCGACTCTGGCGCGAGGTTTGGATCGCGCTCGCCCAGGCACAATCGAAGTACGGCTTCGTCAGCGAGGCCGAACTCGCCGACCTGCGCGCGCACGTCGACGAGATCGATATCGACGCCGCGCTGGAGATCGAGCGCTCGATCCACCACGACCTGATGGCCGAGATTCGCGTCTATGCATCGCAGGCGCGTATCGGCGGCGGCAAGCTGCACCTCGGTGCGACCTCGATGGATATCGAGGACACCGTCGAGACCTATCGCATCCGTCGCGCGCTCTCGAGTATCGGCGAACGCTTGCATGAGTTGCTCGCGGCCTTCTCCGAAACGATCGAGGCGCAGGCCGATCGCCTCTGCATGGCGTTCACGCACCTGCAACCCGCCGAACCGACGACGTTGGGATACCGATTCGCGATCTACGCTCAGGATCTCCTCATCGACGAGGCAAACCTCCGCCACATCTTCGCGCAGATGACGACCAAGGGATTGCGTGGTGCGGTCGGCACCTCGGCCTCCTACGAGCAACTGCTCGATGGAACGGGCGCGTCGATGGATCTGGAACGCGAAGTCCTCGACCATTTTGGGCTCGAGGCGCGGGCTGCCAGCACGCAGACCTACACGCGGAAACTCGATTATCTTTTGCTGAGCGGGCTCGCCGGTATCGGAACCTCGCTCTCGAAGTTCGCCGCCGATATCCGCATTTTGAGCGCTCCGCCGTTCGGCGAACTCGCCGAACCATTCGGGAGCGCGCAGGTCGGCAGCAGCGCGATGCCCTTCAAGCGCAATCCGATTCTCTGCGAACGGATCGATTCGCTCGCGCGCCTCCTACCGGCGTACGCCGACGTTGCGTGGCAGAACGCGGCGACCAACTATCTCGAGCGCACCCTCGACGATAGCGCGAATCGACGCACGACGATTCCCGAGGCGCTGCTCTGCGTCGACGAGTTGCTCTCGCTCGCATTACGCGTGGTCCGTGGGTTACGGATCGACGAACGGCGCATCGCACAGAACGTGCGCACCTACGGTCCGTTCGCCGGTACGGAGCGGGTGATGATGGAGGCGGCGCGCGTCGGCGGCGATCGCCAGGAATTGCACGAAACCTTACGCGGGCGCGCGATGGAGGCGTGGGATGCGCTCGCGCGAGGCGAGGACAATCCGCTGGCATCGTTGCTCGCCGGCGACCCGTCGTTAACCGCCTTGATCGATCCCGCCGAGATCCGTCGCTCGCTCGATCCGACGGGGCACGTCGGGCTCGCTGCGAAGCGCGCGCGCATGGTCGCCGAGCAGATCGCCGCGCTACCGAATTTTCCGCAACAACGCATCGTCGCCGAACTTCGGGCGGAGGAACAACGTGGATAAAGGGATCGAGATCGCACGCGGCAAGACGAAAGTTCTCTACGAAGTCCCAAGCTCTCCCGACCAGCTCGTCGTCGCGCAGGGCGATGCCATAACCGCCGGCGATGGTGCGCGGCGCGACGAGATTCCCGGCAAAGGTCGGCTCGCCGCTCAGACGACCTCCCGCGTCTTCCGGCTGCTCAATCTTTGCGGCCTGCCGACCCATTTTTTAAACGGCGGCGAAGATGATGACGACAACGAGATGCTGGTCCGTCGCTGTTCGATGATTCCGTTGGAGGTGGTCGTACGCGGCGTTGCAGCCGGTTCGTTCGCCCGTCGCCATACGGGTTTGCAACGCGGTTCGATCCTGGTTCCGCGCGTGACGGAATTTTTCTTCAAAGACGATGCCAACCACGATCCATTGATCGCACCCGAGGAGATCGCCGCGCGCGGGATCGCTTCGCCGAATGAGATCGGAGCGATGAGTGAGATCGCCCGCCTGACCTTCGAGATTCTCGCTCATGCGTGGCGGCATCGCGACGTTCTCCTCGTCGATATGAAGGTGGAGTTCGGTCGCTTGATCGGTGGCGAGAACCAAGGGCAACTCGTCATCGCCGACGTCATCGATAACGATGCGTGGCGTATCTGGCGGCACGGACACGAAGATCAAATGCTCGATAAGCAAATCTACCGCAATCTCGATCCCGTCGATGAGGCCGGGCTCGCGCGCGTCAAAGCGGCCTACGAACAGGTCGCCGATTACGTCGGCAACTTTCCGGCGATGCGCCCGGGCGTCGCGGCGATCTTCGTCGACGACGCGCAGATGGTCGATCGCGCGAACGAAGTCGCAGCGGCGCTCCATACCTTCGGTATTCCGACCGCACGACATCTCGCGAGCGTGACGGTGACGCCGGGCTACGTGCTGCAGATCGTCTCGCAGATCGAGGCGAGTTTCGCCCGGCCGATCTTCGTGGCGATCGGCGACCATACGCTGCGCGCCACCCTCGACGGAAGTGCGAGTTCTCCGGTGATCGATGGGAACGACGAGCCGCACCGCATCGCGCTCGCCTGCGCGAAGTTGCTGGCGATCGACGATTCGGCGATGTTCGGGCGCGTGATGCTCGCACAATCCAACGCGCGCTCCGAGATGCTGCGGGTCGATGCGCTCCTGCAACAACAGTTGCCGCCGGGAGCCGTCATTGCGTGATCTAGCCGTCGCCGAACTCGACGACGAAACGTTGCGCGCCCGAGCCGGTGCACTCGGTCTGGCGCTGCGCGTCGACGAACTTCGCACTATCGCGCAGCGCCTCGGGCGCGCGCCGAGCCTCGTCGAGCTCTACGCCTTCGATGCGCAGTGGAGCGAACATTGCTCCTACAAATCGAGCCGCGCGCTGCTCTCGCGGCTGCCGACCAGCGGCGCCGACGTCGTGTTGGGGCCGGCAGAGGATGCCGGAATTCTCCACCTCGGCGTCCACGAAGGCGAACGATACGGTATCGTGATCGCTCACGAGTCGCACAATCACCCCTCGCAGGTCGTCCCCTTTGAAGGAGCGGCGACCGGTATCGGCGGCATCGTCCGCGACGTCCTCTGCATGGGCGCGGAGGTCGTCGCCGTCGCCGATCCGCTCCGCTTCGGGAACGTCGATCGCGCGCAGGCGCACCAGCGCGCCGTGGCGCGCGGCGTCGTCGATGGGATCGCGGCGTACGGAAACGCGATCGGGGTTCCCAATCTGGCGGGCGACTGTTACTTCGATGCTGACTTCGACGAGAACGTGCTCGTCAACGTGGTGGCGCTCGGCCTGGTGAAAGAGTCGGAGATCGTGCATTCGCGCGTTCCCGCAGCGGGTGCCGATTACGTGTTGCTCCTCGTTGGAAAGGCGACCGATGCGAGCGGCTTCGGAGGCGCGTCGTTCTCATCGGTCGCGCTCGACGCTCAGGAAGCGCAGAGCAATAAGGGTGCGGTTCAGGTCCCCGATCCATTTCTCAAGAACGTCATTATGCGCGCGAGTTATCGCGTTTTTTCGCTGCTCCGCGAACGCGCGATCGAGGTCGGCTTTAAAGATCTTGGCGCCGGCGGTATTATGGGGTGTTCGGCGGAGTTGTGCAGCGCGGGCGGCTTCGGGGCCGAACTCGATCTCGATGCGGTGAACGTTGCCGTCGATCATCTGCTTCCCGAGGTGATTGCCGTCGGTGAGACGCAGGAGCGCTTGCTCTGGGCGCTTCCCGAAGAGATCGTCGACGAAGTCGAGCGCATCTATAACGAAGAATTCTCTCTGCCGCAGGTCGCCCAAAATGCGCGCGCCGTTCGCATCGGCCGCGCGACTGCAGCGCAGCGCTACCAGTTGCGCCATCGTGGTGAGATCGTGATGGAGGTGCCGATCGATTTTCTTACCGGCACCGTGCGCGATACGCTGCCGGCGCAGAAGCCGGAGCCTCCGAGGGCGCTACGAGAGCGAGATATCGCCTGCGATCGCTCGCTCGACGATCTTTTGCACGAGACCCTCGCGCACCGCGATGTCTGCTCGCGCGCGCCGATCTACCGCCATTACGACGGTGTCGTGCGCGGACGCACGGTGATTCCGCGCGGCGAGGCCGATGCCGGCGTCCTCGCGCCGATCCGTGGATCTCGCTTAGCCTTTGCGTTGAGCGTCGACGGGAATCCCCGCATCGGGCGGATCGACCCGGAGCGCGCCGCCGAACA
>JABEUX010000176.1 GCA_013044185.1 Vulcanimicrobiota bacterium
AGCCCGATGCAGAGCACGACGCAGATCGTCGTCGGGCAACGGCTCGGGGCGGGGGATTTCGCCGGGGCGCAGCGCTTCGTCGCGAGTGCGCGCCGGATCGGGCTCGGCTTTTCCACGCTCGCGGGTGCGCTCGTCGCGCTCTTTGCCTGGCCGCTCGCGTTTCTCTTTACGCTCGATGCGACCGTCGCATCGATGGCCGCGCTTCCGCTCGCGCTGCACATGGTAACGCTGCCGCTCAAGGGGATCGCGCAGGTCTCGCTCGCGCCGATTCGCGCCTCCGGGGATACCGCGTTCTCGATGAGTATCGGCATCTTTTGCAACGCACTCGTCATTCCGCTCGCGTGGCTCGGCATCGAGCGGCTGCATTACGGCCTCTTCTCGGTGCCGTTCGCCTGGATTATTGCCTGGATCGCACGCGCCGCGCTGACGGAATGGAAGCTGCGTACCGGAAGCTGGCTCCACGCGCCTCCGCTACGGGCCTAGCGTTCCGGCGTTCTTCGGGCGCCCGCCTTTTTTCCCGTTCGCCCTCGCAGCGATGCGCTTCTTGGGCGATGTTTTCGATCCACCGAGCCGTGCGAAATCTCGTACGTTAAAACTATTGAGTACGGAAGAAACGAGTCCCGGGACGTAAATATCAACGTCGATCGACGGAACCGAGAACGAATCTCGATACGGGGAAATAGCAATTTCGCGAAGATCATCCTGCCGCGCGGTTGCGAGTTCGACGATGGCTGCCAGTGGAATTTCCAATCGCGTACCATTTCTAAACCAAAGCAAGAGTGTACGCGCTGGCGTTGCAACCACCGCTTCGAGCGCGCTCGGCGATTCCATTACTTCGGCGGCCTTCCGTCGCGCTACCGCTATGTCGGCGTCGCTGGGACTTAGGTGCTGGGAGTCCATGGCATTTTCCTCAATTCAGTTTCGATGCGTTCTCGCTCCTCATATAGAATCTCCGCCGCTCGCCGTATTTGAGCATCGGTCATACCGACTGCAGAGAGCAATTCGATGCGATCGGTGTAAACGGCAAATCGCGCTTCCTGTCCATTCTTCCAAACGTGTACGTGCGGAGGAAGGTGGTCGCGAGTATTCACTTTTACGCTGAAACCCTCGCGTCGAAAAATGGTCGGAGCCACGTTGCCTATTATAACCTATCGGCTTGGGATAATCAATGTGGGAGAACTTGGAACGCGAAAAATGATTTCTATGAAACGATCTCCCGTACGATCTCCGCTGCGCTCTCAAGGATCTCGGCCGACACAACACCGACCTTCTTCGACCGTCGCGCCTGCCAATCGAGCGACTTGAGCTGATGCATCATGACCGAGCCGGTCACACCGCATTCCTGCGGTAGCGCAATCTCGAAAGCATGCCCTTTGGGCTTGCTGGTCACCGGAGCAACAAAAGCGAGCCCAAATACTCGATTGAAGGAAGTTGGCGAGAGGACGAGGGCCGGGCGACGTTTTATCTGCTCGTGACCAACTTGCGGGTCGAAATCGAGGACAACGATATCACCTCGATCCGGGACGATCATTCGAATCGCTCCGCACCGAGAGCCGAACCGCTGGAAAGCTCAGCCTCTTGCTCGAGTACGGTCGAGAGGCGCTCCTCGAGCCGCGCACGCACCGGTCGTTCGATGGCGATTCCTGTTTCCAATCGACGAATCTGCACGCGGTCGCCTTCGCGAAACCCAAGGTCGCGTGCGAGAGCCGCCGGCAACCTGACGGTGAGGCTGTTCCCATAGCGCGCAATTTTTGTTTCGTTCATGTATACACAAAAGTATATACGCGCTGAGCGCGTGGGGCAATCTCTTGCGGGATCTTTGTGCGGAGGCGTCTACGGGAGCGCTGAGAGCGGCTCGACCGAGAGACGACCGTAGCCCGCGAACCACGCAACGACGGCGGTGCCGAGATGCAAGAGCACGTCCCATCCGTAGACTGGGGCGATTCCAAACAGCGTGTTCGTAATCGGAATCACGCCAAGAATGCCGACGAGCAGATAGAACCAGAAGAGTTTGCGGAAGTAGCCCGTCGCACTCGCAAAACTCCTCGCAGCGATCACGCCGAAGAGTCCGAAGAGCAGATGGATCGCGTCGTGCGCGAGGTTGACCGGGAAGAGCCCGAAGAGCAACCGATAATGCGGATCGAGCGTGACGACGACCGGTGCATCGAAGGGCGCGAGCGGCGCAAGCGCCGGCACGAACGCGAGCCCGCCCACGACGAGGAAGAGGATCCCGAACAGAAGCGCGAGGCGCCGTGCGATCATGCGCCCGCCTTGCCCAGCAATGCCCGCAACTCCTGGTGTAAGCGGCCGTTATCGGCGAGGATGCTGCGCCCATCGAGGCGGTGCGCGCCGCCATCGACCCGGCTCACGCTCCCTCCCGCCTCGGTAACCAAGAGCGCACCGGCGGCGACATCCCAGGGCGCGAGTCCGAACTCCCAGAAGCCGTCGAAGCGCCCCATCGCCGTGTAGGCGAGGTCGAGCGCCGCCGAGCCGTCGCGCCGCACCGCCTGCGCGTTCTCCGAAGCGGCAGCGAAGCAACGCGCGTTCGCAGAGTAATCGGCCGGATGGAAGCCGGTGCAGAGCAGCGCATCGCCGATCCGTTCGATCGGCGAGACGGAGATCGCCGCGCCGTTCCGCAGCGCTCCCGCACCGCGCACCGCCAGAAACGTTTCGCCCATCGCCGGCGCGTGCACGACGCCGACTTCGACGACGCCGGCGCGCTCGTAGGCGATCGAAACGCAATAGAACGGGTAGCCATGCGCGTAATTCGTCGTGCCGTCGAGCGGGTCGACGATCCAGCGCTCATCGCTCTCCCCGCTCCGAGCGCCCGATTCCTCGGCGAGAATCGCTGCCCGCGGCGTTGCCGCGAGCAAACGCGCGATAATGAGCGCTTCGCTCGCGCGGTCCGCATCGGTAACGATATCGGCGCGGCGCGATTTCTCGGCGATCTCACGCGGCAGATCCGCACGTGCTAAAAGCAACTCGCCCGCCTCGCGAGCGGTCTGCTCGGCGAAGCGGGCGAGTTCGGGGATGCCGACGATGCGATTAATTCGCAATGAGCGTATAGGTGATGACGGAGCTTTGCGCGCTTAATGATTCGGCTCCGAGCGCGAGTTGAAAGTTTTGCAGAACGTCGTAGGGCGAGGTGCGCGAGGTTATGCTGGTGCCATTTGCGATCTGCAGAGTCGTCGCCGTCGGCACGACGGTGAAGGCCGGTACATCGAAAGTGATGCCCGCTCCCTGCGAGGAGTTCGTTGAATCCGTCTGCATCAACAGTTCGTTCGTCGGCGAACCCGTACTGTTGACAGGATTACTACTCGCCTGAACCGAGAGGCTCCAGGTCACCGCAGTCGAGGATTGGATGATAACGCTCGCCCGGACGATATCGCCGAAGTTCGTCGTCGTATTGTTGCTGTAGTTTCCGAGCGTAACGGTGGAACCGGAGAAGGAACAGAGCGCACAACTCACGTTCGGCGTCGAACCGCCGGGGCCGGGGTTCGTTGGATCGACGACCACCGAGAGGCCGACCGAGAGTTGAACCTGCACCTCATCATCCCCGAGCCAGTTCGCACCACCAACGGTGCCCGATGCGAGCGTACAACTCCCAGCGGTATTATTGATGCAGTAACTCTGGAATTGGTAGGAATCACTCGTCGATTGCGGCCCAATTGCCGTAAAGGAGACCTTCATGGTGTCGCCGGGTTTGAGAGCGCACGATCCACCACCGATATCGATCTCGCCATCGGCGCCTGCCGAGGTCGCCGACATCGCCGCGAGTGCGTTAGTAACCGCACACCCATCAACATTGCCCGAGAGCGTAGGAATCGATCCAGTGACGTGCCAGAAGTTGCCGTTGCTGTCGGTCGCATTGACGCCATTGACATCGGTGCCGGGAATCCGAATGCGGAAGGAGGTGATGTTGCTGCTGACGCCTGAGTTGTTGGTCACGGTATAGGTGTACGCGTTTCCGTACGTCGCGCTTGAATTTCCACCGATCGTCGGCTCGGTATTCGTCGCAACGGCTGTCGCCGTTGGGTAACCGCCCGCGCCGGTGAATCCATCGCCCGCCGAGATGCTGTTGACGAGGAGCTGGAAGGTTTTCCCGGCCGACCAGCCGTTGCCGTCGGCACCGTGAGCAAATATCGTGAATGGGACATTCCCCGTCGCATTGAGATTTTGAAGCGTAAACTTCATCGTTAAGGATTGCCCCGGCCCCAAGGCGTTCGTGATGCCGCCAGCATTACATTGCGGCTGCGGCCGCGTATCGGGACTCGTCAGCGCGGAGCCTACCGGTGGTGGAACGGCGTACGCTTGGTTCACGTTATTGCAAGCGCTGAAGATCCAATAGATCTGCGATCCGCTGACCTGGCTCCCAATATAGCTCCAGCCGGCCGGCGAGACGACGCTTGGATTCCCCGAGGTTGAGAGACTATTCGAGGCCGCCACGACCACTGTGTCGACGTAATCGGGATTGGCATCTGCACCGAGTGCGGTGTTTTGAAAGACGACGCTCTCGGTGGAGCTCGATCCGGTTCCAACCGTAGCCGGGGAGAAGTACGCCGACATCAACGCAGAGTTGAGGCTAAACTGGGCGTACGCGAGGCTATCGACCGATGCATTCGCCAAGCCGTTGAGAATAGGGACGGTGGTCGTTCCGGTCGGCGTGATGACGAAAAACGAGCCACCTGCCGAGAGCAGCGCCCAATCCGAGTAAGGATTCCCACCCGGCCCCGGGTTCACATCGAGGTAAAAGGTCTGCGTCGTGCCTGGGGCAATCCCGCCGCTGTAATCGGTAAAACAGACGTACGAAGAGGGAACGGTCTGGACGGCGTTAGCACAACCAGTATCCGGAAGCCAATAGTCAACGTTGAAGCCCGCCTGATCCACCTGATAGATCTCCAGGTTGTTGGTGCCCTGCCAGTAGCCTCCACCGAGAGCGAGCTCGTAGATGGTCGATGGAGAGTTATTCTTGATCTTAAAACCGATGATATCGAAACGATTGGTGTTCACGGAGTACGGAGAATTTCGTTCGTACTGCGCGTTTGTGGTATGCGGGTCGAAGAAATGCGCCTCTACATCCTGTGGAGCACCGGAAATGTAACTTGGACTATAGACACCGGCGAGAGCGACGCTCGCCGTTGCTCCAGAGCTACCGATCGAAATGTACGCCGGTGCGTATGCGGTAAAGGCGCTCGTGCTCGACCATGTGAGTCCATGCGTCGGCAGAACCGAGGTGAGCATCTGGCAGGTGCCGTTCGTCGAGCACACGCTGCCCGCTTGATCGGTTACCACGACGCTGGGCAGTGTGATCGTTGCGTTGGGTGCGAACTGCTCGCCGGGGCTCGTCGGGTCGATCTCGATCGCGCACTCGTCCCGTGGAGCGCCAGCGCCACCAGTATTTGCGCAGAGATCATTCACCTTCCATGAGTTGCCGTTGGAGTCGCTCACCGTCGCGCTACAGCCCGCCTCGCACTGAGCGAGCGTGTAGCCGGAGAGCACGACGGTTTCGCCGTATCCCTTCGTTTTGCTGACGTTCGTCCCGAAATCCACCCCGGTAGAGAAGGCAATCTTCGCAAACGAATCGCTATTGCCGACTCCACCGAATTCAACCGGGCTGCTGTTGGTGAAGGTGAGATTCGTTGTCGCGCTGCCGCCGGCGGTCGGTATCGTCAGCGTTATGCCGCCCCCCGTATAAGTGGTCGATACGTAATACCCGAGGATCTGGAAGACCTGCGAAGCATAGACCGATTTCGCAACGGTATCGTAGAGCTGCGCAGTGAAGCTCCGCGGAACGTAGCTGCCCGGAGCGAGCGCCGAGGTTGCCCCACCTGTCTGCGGGTTCGTCAGCGAACCGGTTTGAAATTGGAACGTATGCGAAAGATTTCCCCCACCCGTCACATTCGCATTCCACAGGGTCTGACCGGTCGGATCGGTGATCGTCCATGTATAGGTTGAGGAGGGAGCGAGAAGCACGCTCTCCGTCAATCCGGATGTGGATTGGTCGGTCGGGCCATCCCACGCGAACGCCGTCGCAGCGGTCGGAACCGGAAGCGGGCGAGGCGAGGGATTGGCATTTGTGCCATCCGGCGTGAGCAACATTGTCTGGCCGCTCGAACCGGTCACCGAAATCTGAACTTGGGCGAGCCGCTCGTTCTGCGTTTTATCGTACAGGACGACCGAATAGGTGCCCGCCGCCTGCGTCGGGCTGATATTCCAGGTAACCGCAAGGTTGCCGCCGGGAGCCTGTTCCCCATTAGAAAGATTCGGCTGACAGAGCCCGTTTACGGCGTACGAGGACTGAATGGGAGCTGAAAAGACGCAGACGGGGTTCACTGACGTCGATTCGATATAGACGACATAGTAATCCGATGGCGTAAGGTTCGTTGCGTACACGTAGGCGGCGGTGCTCGAACCCGCAGCGAACTGATAGATCTCCTGCGTGTGAAACGCATCCTGATAGACCTTCAGATCGTAGGTCGCACTCACGTTGATGTAAACGACGGCGGCCCACTTCCCCTGGGTGACGTCGTAGACGGCGAAGACATAGATCCCCGCGACCGTGGTTGTCAGCGTGTGACTCCCACCCTGTGGGGCACCGTAGTTCCCTCCGACCGCCGTGGCCACCGTACCGTCGGCGACGTTCGGCGCAATATAATAATCGTGGAACGTGTCACCGCCGGAGAGCCCGCCGGAGCGCCAGCGAACGGTGCACCCAACGGCGAAGACCTCGCCCGCGCTATTATTGCAGTTTGTGCTGCCGCTCTCGGTAACGATGATTGAGGCACCGGTCGCGGCCTGAATCTGTCGCCTACCCGGCGTAGCGGTATTCGCCATCGTTCGGACCGGGAGCGCCGGGAGCATGCTCAACGGCACAAGTGCGCCTGGGAGCGTTGACGGACCACCGCCAAGACGGGGCATAAGCGGGGTCGGCGTCGTCAGCGGACCCGGTGTGCGAAACGGCGGCAGCGGCAGCGGGGTGTGGAAGATCGGGACGCCGATCGGCGTTACCGTCGGGTGAGGGACGATTCGCGCCGGAACTCCGCGCCCAAACGCCGTGGCGACGGCGGCGGCGGCGACGATCGCTGCGACGGCAAATGAT
>JABEUX010000031.1 GCA_013044185.1 Vulcanimicrobiota bacterium
AGTTCGTCACCCCCGCGTAGACGACGTCGGGGTCGAGTGGAGAGGGTTCGAGGTGCCAGACGCGCTTAAATTCCCACGGGCGCGAGGATCCGTCATACCATTGGTGCGTTCCGGGAATGCCGTCGTACGCAAATTCGTTATTGACGCTCTCCCACGTTCGCCCGCCGTCGTTTGAGCGTTGAACGATCTGCCCGAACCAACTGGTACTCTGCGATGCGTAGAGACGCTGGGGATCGGCAGGCGAGCCGGCGATATGGTAGATCTCCCAGCCCGCGAAGAATGGGCCGTCGATCTTCCAGCGGTCGCGCTTGCTATCGGCTTCGAGAATAAAGGCGCCTTTTTTCGTGCCGGCGAGAACTCGAACTCCACTCATATCGAACCTCCTCCGTCGCGAGAGCCTGCGGCAGTAGCGAGCTTCCCTCCTGTTGACACGCCCGAGCGCATGGGAGAGCATCGGCGAGCCCATCGCGAAGGAGCCCGCCATGAAAGGTACGCGACTCGACGATGCGGTTGCAGAGCAACTCGGGGTCTCGCGCTCGCATGCTCGGAGCCTCATTCTCGAAGGCCGCGTTCGCGTCGGCGGCGTGCCCGCGCAGAAGGCGGGGACGAACGTGCCGCCGGGAGCGGCGATCGAGGTGCGCCGCCCGCGCCGTTTCGTCAGCAGAGGCGGCGAGAAGCTCGAAGCCGCGCTCGATGCCTTCGCTCTCGATGTCGAAGGTATGCACGCACTCGATATCGGCGCTTCGACGGGCGGCTTCACCGATTGTCTCCTCCAGCGCGGTGCTGCGCACGTGACCGCACTCGACGTGGGATACGGGCAACTCGATTGGCGGCTGCGGAACGACCCGCGCGTCACCGTTATGGAACGGACGCACGCCCGCAATCTTCCCGCAGAGCATTTTGCGCTACCATTCGATCTCATCGTGATCGACGTTTCATTTATCTCGCTCCATACGATTCTCGCCTCGGCGATCCGTTTTCTTACGCCGGCCGGCAGAATCGTTGCGCTCGTGAAACCGCAATTCGAAGCCGGGCGCGAACGGCTCGGGCGCGGCGGGGTGGTTCGCGATCCCGAGGTGCATCGCGCCGTCTTGCGCGAGGTGTTGAGCGCGGCGAGCGCCCTCGGGTTGCCCCCTGCGGCACTGATCGCCTCGCCGCTCACCGGGCCCGCCGGAAATCGAGAGTTCCTCGTGGAGTTGCGACGTACGGGCGAATCGCTCGCCGAGGCACGAATCGAGGAGGTCGTCGGCGAAGGCCTCTCGGTACCATGAAGACGCTTTCGTTCGCGCGGCGTTCGGTCGCCATCCATCTCTCGTCGCGCGAATCGGCGCATGCCTACGCGAAGCAATTCGTCGCGATGCTTGAGGCGCGCTCGATCTCCTGCGTCGTTCTCGACGACCGAGCGGGCGATCCCGCGTCGCTCGCGCAGGTCGATCTTCTCGTGAGTATCGGGGGCGACGGCACGCTCTTGCGCGCCGCACGGCGGGTCGTCGATCTCGGGATACCGATTCTCGGTATCAATACCGGGCGTTTAGGGTTCCTCACCGAGTTCGATAGCGACGATCCGCGGATCGCACAACTCCCCGATCTTCTCGAACGCGGCTTGCTGATCGAAGAGCGTGCAGCACTCCAGGTGGAGGCACGCGGCGAGAAGCATTTCGCACTGAACGACGTCGTCGTACGCAAGGGCGATATCGCTCGCGTCGTGCCGTTTCGTCTGCATCTCGACGATGAAGAGGCGGTCGGCGTCCCAGCCGACGGTATCTGCGTCTGCACGCCGACGGGTTCGACGGCGTACTTTCTCTCCGCCGGCGGTTCGCTGATCTCTCCCCGCGTCGACGCCTTCGGCGTGGTGCCGTTGCTGCCGCATACGCTTTTTTCGCGCCCGCTTATCGTTGCCGGCGATGCGCGCGTGACGATCTTTTGCGATGCCGATCTCGGCGGAGCGCACTTGGAGTGCGACGGCGATGTCGTGACCGAGATCGCACCGAACGAACCCGTGGTCGTCTATCGCTATCCGCGCTCGGTTCGCTTCGCGCGAGTCGAAGCGCTACGTTTCTTCGAACGACTCGAAGCGAAGCTCCGCTGGGGCGCTTCGATCGTCGAAACCGTTCGGTAGGCGAGATTCGTGCTACGATCGCTTCGCATCGAGAACTTCGCGCTGATCCGTAGCGCCGAGGTGGAATTCGGAGCGGGGCTCACCGCATTTACCGGCGAGACCGGCTCGGGGAAATCGATGCTCTTGGGCGCGCTCTCGTTCGCGTGCGGAATGCGTAACGATTCCGAGAGCATCGCGCGCCCGAACGAACGCACGCTGGTTACCTTGCGGCTCGACGCCGATCCGGATTTGCTTGCGTGGCTTGCAGAGCGCGGGTACGAAATCGAGGAAGACGAAGAGATCGTGCTCGAACGCGAAATCACGCGCGGTGGCAAAAGCGTGGCTCGCATCTGCGGGCGCAGCGCGAGCCTCGCGACCTTGCGTGAACTCGGTCGCGAGATCGTCGATATCGTCGGGCAGCACGAAGCGCAACGGCTCACCGCAGCAAGCTTTCAGAGAACGCTGCTCGATCGTTTTGGCGGCGCACCCTCGCTCGATGCGGCGGCTGCCGTCGCCGGCGCATACCGAGCGCTCCAAGAAGCTCGCGAACGGTATGCCGCGCTCGAAAGCGGGCGCCGAACGCAGCGCGAACGGGAAGCATTTTTACGCGACGCACTCGCAGCGCTCGATGCCCTGCGCCCGCAACCTGAGGAGTACTCGTCGATGCGCGAACGCCGAAGCCTACTCGCGCACGGAGAGCGCATCGCGGGCGCGCTGCGTGCCGCACACGAAGCGCTCCGCGGTGAGGAAGCCTCGGCCGATCGTGCGATCGGGAGTGCCGATGCCGCCCTGCGTTCTGTGGCCTCGCTCGTTCCGGAGATCGCCGATTTGGCGTCGCGCGTTGAAGCGTTGCAAGGAGAGCTCGTCGATGTGGCAATCGAGCTCGACCGTTCGCTCGAACGCCTCGAACGCGCTCCCGGCGAGCTCGAAGCGCTCGAATCGCGCGCTGCGGAGTTCGAGCGCATCGCGCGACTCTACGGGAATGGCGATCCCGATGCGCTTGCAGCGCGCTGGGAAGAATTGCGCGAGGCATCGGAGTTGCTCGATAGCGGCGAGGAGCGGCTCGCGGTGGCGCGGGAATGCGAACGCGCGGCGGCGGAGGCGCTCGCGGCAGCTGACGGGCGTCTGTGCGCGGCGCGTCGGGAGGCGGCGAAGCGCCTCAGTGCGAGCGTTGAGGGGGAGTTCGCCGAACTCTCTCTCGGCGGTGCGCGTTTCGGTGTTACCTTCGAAGCGCGCGGTGAGATCGGGGCGCAGGGAAGCGAGCGCACGAATTTCACCTTCTCGGCGAACTCCGGCGAGCCGGAGCGCGCGCTGGCGAAGATCGCCTCGGGCGGCGAACGCTCGCGCGTATTGCTCGCGCTCGTGCTCGCGCTCGCAGCGGTGCGCCGTGGGGCGAGTTATGTCTTCGATGAAGTCGACGCAGGTATCGGCGGTGCGGTTGCCGCCGCCGTCGGCGGGCGTTTGGCTCGTTTGGCAAACGACGCACAGGTGATCTGCGTTACCCACCTCGCGCAGATCGCCGTGCACGCGAGCGCCCAGATCGTGTTGGAAAAGGTCGCCATCGGCGATACGACGGCGATCGCTCTCTGCCCGGTCGATGCACCGAGCGAACGCGAGAATGAGATCGCGCGCATGCTCTCCGGCGAGCCGCATCGGCAGGCGCTTGAACACGCACGCGAGATGATCGCACGCGCTGCAGCGATTAGGGAATCTGGTGGATCTTTAGGACGTTCGTCCCGCCCGCGCCGACCGGCATCCCGGTCGTAAACGCGATCAGATCGCCGCGCGCCACGAAACCCTCTTCCTGCATGCGCCGTTCGGTGACGTAGAGCAGAACGTCGATCGAGGCGTATTGGTCGATCAGCAATGCCTCGACACCCCAGAGTAGTGCGAGCCGCTGTGCGACTTTTCGGTGTGGCGTGAGGGCGACGACGCGCGCGCTCGGGCGAAATGCGGCGATGTGATGTGCGGTATTCCCGGTGGTCGTTCCGGTAACGATATAGGGAATCTTGAGTTCGCTACTCGCCCGTGTCGCCGCTTCGGCGATCGAACTGGCAATCGTCGGTTCGCTTTTCTCCAACCGGCGGTCGCGTAGCGTCGCGTGCGGATAATGCTTTTCGATCTCGCGCGCGATCTCGGCCATCGTACGGACCGCTTCGGTGGGGTAGGCGCCGCGCGCGGTCTCGCCAGAGAGCATCACCGCGTCGGTGCCGTCGAGGATCGCGTTGGCGACGTCGGCGACCTCGGCGCGCGTCGGTCGGGAGTTCGCGGTCATCGACTCGAGCATCTGCGTCGCCGTAACGACCGGCTTACTCGCACGATTGCAACGGGCGATAAGATCTTTTTGAACCAACGGTACCTGTTCGAGCGGAATCTCGATTCCGAGATCGCCGCGCGCGACCATGATACCGTCGGCGGCTGCGATGATGCGGTCGATATCCTCCAGCGCTTCGTGCTTTTCGATCTTCGCTAGCACCGGAACGTTCTTCCCGCGCTCTTTCATGAACTTCTTTACGCGATCGATATCGTCGACGCTGCGTACGAACGAGACGGCGACGTAATCGACCTGTTGGTCGAGCCCAAACGCGAGATATTCAAGATCGCGGTCGGTAACGGCGTCGATATTCAACGAACCGTCGGGGTAGTTGATTCCTTGGCGCGCGCGCAGGTCGCCGCCGAATTCGACGGTGGTGACGATATGCTCGGCATCCTTTTCGACGATGCGCAGCGTGATCGAGCCGTCTTGCAGGTAGATGCGTTTGCCGACTTCGACATCGTGAGGAAGCGCGGCGTACGACACGCTGACGCCGTCGCTGCCGCCGACGCGATCGTCGACGTAGAGTTCGAAGCGGTCGCCGCGTTCGAGCCGCACGCTCTCGGTCCCCTCGACGAAGCTCCCGGTGCGTACCTTCGGTCCCGGAAGATCCTGTAATACCGCAATGTGGATGCCTAATTCGTCGGCGAGCTCGCGCGCGCTGCGAATGACCGCGGCGTGTTCCTCGGGCGTGCCGTGCGAAAAATTCAAGCGCAACACGTTTGCGCCGGCGACCAATAGCGAGCGCATAACGCTGCGTTCCCGTGAGGCAGGGCCGATCGTCGCAACGATCTTCGTCCGTTTTTGCATGATCGGTTCCATCGTTCTTCGCGATGCGCGCCCGAGATTGCAGGCTCCTGCGTGCCCGGGCGCGCAATACGCGCCGAAGCGATGAGCGAGCATTCGACCGACGACCGCGATCGACGCGAGCAACGGAAGCGCAACGCCCTTAGCGCGCTCGGATCGCTCGCGCTCCACGCCTTGATGGCGGCGACGCTTTTCACGATCTCGATTTCGCCCTCCGCGCAGGAACCCGAGGCAAACGCGAGTACGTCGACCGTCCTCATCGTCGAACGGCAGGTTGCCGCGGTTCGTGCCAATCCGCGCCCGCAGCCGCCTCAGCCACAGGTCGTTGCGCGGCCGCCGCAGCCGCCGCGCCCGCCGCAGCAACCGCGCCTCCTCTCGGTGACGCGTCCGTCGGCCTCGCCGCAGCCGCCGCCGCGTCCGATTCGTACGC
>JABEUX010000032.1 GCA_013044185.1 Vulcanimicrobiota bacterium
CCGGTCGAGAGCTCTCCTAGGAAGTGCAAGCCGATCGTCGCCGTGCGCCGAACCGGGATGAACTTCGCAATGTCGAGCACGCTCTGCGTGAACGTGAAGCTCGATCCGATCGACGGCGAAGAGAAGGTCTCGGTAAAATTCGCGTTGACGCCGCGACGCGGTTCGATGTAATCGTCGAGCGTGAGCGTCGATGCACCGAGCGAGAGCGTATCGAGGCGATACGGCGCGCCCGTGTTGACGTTGGCGATCGACGATGCGGAGACGCCGAGCGTATTGGTTGCATTGAGATTGAGGTTGCTTAACGGGCTCGGCGTCGCACCGACGAAGACGTTGGGCTGCACGTTGGACTGGAAGTAGTATGGCGAACCGACGGTGGTGCTGTAACGGATGGTTTGCGCACCGATGCCGGCGGTAATCTGCGTGAAGTCGTTCAGGCGACGCCCGACTTGGAGCGCGCCGCCGAGTGCGCTATTGGTGTTGGTCGCGGCAACGCCGGAGATCGCTGAGACGCCGAGCGAGGGATAGAGCGTCACCGGAATCGGCTGCGGAGTCGCGCCGACAGTCGGCGAGATCGCCGAAAACGAACTCTGCGAGACGGCGTAAACCGGGTAGTAGTAGGTTGACGAATTGCTGAAGAGCGAGCCCGAGAGGCTGTACTTCTGCGATTTCGGCGTGTTGCCGACGTACGGAATCGTCACCGATGCCTGCACCGACGAGGTGCGAATACTGCGCTGGAATTGAACGCCGACGCCGTTCCCGGTACCGTGCAGGTTGTTATCCTGGTAGCCGAGATCTCCGTAAAGCCCTTGGCCGTTGATACCGCCGGAGTAGCCGAAGCCGATTTGCGCCTGCGCGGTCTTCTGTTCGGTGACTTTCCAAACGACGGTGACGTCCTCGGGATGCTTGGGATCGGGGCCGGGCTTGACGTCGGGAGTGACCTTCGAGAAAAACTGCGTGTTCTGCAAGCGCTGAAGATCGTATTTAATCGCCGCTCGCGTCAGCAACATTCCGGGGCGCAGACGCAATTGACGGCGGATAACGTCGTCCTTGGTCTTCGTGTTCCCGGTGATTTCGACCGCCGCGACGCGCGCGACGTACACGTCGTACTTC
This sequence comes from Vulcanimicrobiota bacterium, assembly GCA_013044185.1. Lineage (GTDB taxonomy): Bacteria > Vulcanimicrobiota > Vulcanimicrobiia > Vulcanimicrobiales > Vulcanimicrobiaceae > JABEUX01. The sequence continues at coordinate 1,111 of JABEUX010000032.1, forward strand.
ACGTCTGCGGTATCGTTCTTCAGGTCGATCGACGACGGCTCGATGCCGCCGACGAAATTACCGACGAAGAGCGAGTACTTCTTGTAGAGGGCCGAGATCGCTTTGTAATCTTTTTCACGCAGCGCATCCGAGTAGACGACGCCCGGCTTCACATTGAGCTTCGAGAGGATGAGCGGCGCGGGAATGACCGGGTCTCCGCCGATAATTACCTTGCGGATCGTCAAGCCTTCCTGAACCGTCAGCGTGAGCGCGCCGGTCTTCGGATCGAGATTGACGTCTTTAATGTGCGTGGGCAACTGGCCGCCGTAGCCGATGCGTTCGTAATAGCTGTTGATCTTGAGCAGGTCGGAGCGCAACGTGTTGCCGTTGAAGACCTGGCCCGGCGCGCTATCCATGAGCGCGAGCAGCGTATCCGTCGGTACGTTCTTGTTGCCGACGAACGAAATTTTGGAGATGACGGGGTTCTCGACCACGCGATAGGTGATCGCGACTCCGCCGGGGCGCAGGCGAATCAACGGCGGCGCGATCGCCGAGAAGTACCCCAGCGCGTTGATGCGCGCGAGGTCGCTCTGGACGATCTTCGGGTCGTAGGTCTCCCCGGGGCGCGCTTGCACGACCGCCATGATCTCCGAGGTTGGAACGTGGAGATTCCCCGTGACGTCGACCGAAACGATCTTCGGCGTGACGGCGGAGGAGGCGTTCGGCGGTGCGAGCATCGCAACGATTGCCGCGAGCGCGACCAGCGCGCTAGCGGTTCTCCAGAGTGCGCGTTGCGCACGCCGAAAACGGACATTCATAGAAAGCGCAATCCCTCGATCTTGAGTGTGGCCGGCAGAGCCCGGCCAACGGGGGAACGGCGAATTGCCGGGCCCAGGGCTAAGAGCGGTCGATTCGCCCAAGCGCCCCCCGCTCCTTGCCAAGCGGGCGCCGGGGCGGGTGAATGATGCAGCCGGGAGGAGTCGACGGCTCCGGGGCGGCGGAGAGGGAAGCGGGGTCGCCTCCGTGGATGCCTTCCGTGTCGTTGTTTATTTGGTGCGGTATTATCGGAGTATGGCTCCGACAACTCGGAATAAACTAAACAAGATCGTAGCGGAACTGGAGCCCGGAGTGCCCGTAACCGTTCGCGATCTTGCGGCCAGCCACATCTCCGCCGACCTTGCCGGCCACTACCATGCAGCCGGGTGGCTCGAACGCTTGGCTCGCGGCATCTACGCGAAACCGGGGATCGCACTGGACCTCGACGCGAGCCTCGTTCTCCTCCAGCAGAAAATCCCAGGGCTGCACGTTGCCGGGCGATCCGCGCTCGAGCGGCACGGCATACGGCAGTACCTTGGTCCTTCTCGCCCGCTAACGCTCTTGGGGAGCGTGGCCGCCCGCCTGCCTGCATGGTTCGCAACGCGCTTTCCGGCCAGCTATCATCGAAAACAGCTCTTTAACGAGCCCTCCGAAGAGCTGCTCTACGTCCATCCGATGGGGGCGCGCGGCCGGCGACCATTAGTTTCAGATCCCGAACGTGCCCTGCTCGAACTTCTCAGTGAAGTTGGGAATCGACAACCCCTACAAGAGGCAAGAGAGCTGTTTGAAAGCGCTTCGACGATCCGCGCCTCGGCGTTACAAAAGCTTCTCGAACGCTGCACGAGCGTCAAAACCGTCCGGCTCTGCCTCGCTTTGGGACGTGAGTTCGGGTTCCCGTGGGCTCGTGACCTAGACGTCAGCACGCTACCTACAGGTAGTCGACAACGGTGGGTGCGACGCTCGCCGGAAGGGCTGTTGGTGCTTAAACCGTGACGCCGGAATATCTCGACACTGCAGAGCGGATCGTGTCCCCGGGAGTGGTGTACGAGAGGATCGTCCTCGTAGCGTAGAGAGCGGTCACCGTGGCTTTTGGCGAAGGTTGTTTTTGAAACAGAAACACCGTCACGAAAGGAACCACGATGACCAATCCCAGTATGGCATGTACCGAGCTGATTGAAAAGGGCGCCGACGTCGATGTCCTGCGGGAGATGCTCCAGTTCGTTGCCCAGCGCATGATGGATCTCGATGTCGAAGGGCGCTGCGGCGCCGCATACGGCGAGCGCGATGATGCTCGCGAAAACTCTCGCAACGGCTACCGGGATCGGCTGTGGGAGACCCGTGCCGGCGCAATCGGCCTCCGCATCCCCAAGCTCCGGAAGGGCAGCTACTTCCCACCCTTTCTCGAACCGCGCCGCACGGCTGAGAAAGCGCTGGCAGCAGTGATTCAAGAAGCGTATATCCAAGGCGTCTCGACGCGCTCGGTCGACAACCTGGTCAAAGCGATGGGGATGACCGGCATATCGAGCAGTCAAGTCTCGCGCTTATGCGCCGAGATCGACGAACGAGTCAACGCGTTTCTCAACCGCCCGATCGAAGGGGACTGGCCCTATCTCTGGATCGATGCAACCTACGTCAAGGTGCGTTCTTCGGGGCGCATCGTATCGGTTGCGGTAATAATTGCCGTAGGGGTGAACACCGATGGAACGCGGGAAGTCCTTGGAATGGCCGTTGGGCCAAGCGAAGCCGAACCGTTCTGGAGCGATTTCTTACGCAGCTTACGCCATCGTGGTTTACGCGGTACGCGCCTGGTGATCTCCGATTCGCACGTCGGCTTAAAAGCCGCGATCGCCAAGGTGTTTAACGCGACGTGGCAACGCTGCCGGGTGCATTTCATGCGTAATGCACTCGCGTACGCCGGCAAGGGACAGCGGCAGATGGTACTCGCGCTGATCAATACGGTCTTCGCTCAAGAAACCACCGAAGCAGCGCACGCTCAGTGGCGCGTCGTCGCCGATCAGCTACGCGAAAAGTTCCCAAAACTTTCAGCGATGCTCGACGAGGCCGAGCACGACGTGTTGGCGTTCATGGACTTTCCCAAAGCGCACCGGAAGCAGATCGCATCGACCAACCCGCTCGAACGCGTCAACGCCGAGATAAAGCGGCGTACCGATGTCGTTGGGATCTTTCCAAGCGACTCATCGATCACCCGTCTCGTCGGCGCCTTGCTGCTCGAACAAAACGACGAGTGGCAACTCAACCGGCGGTATATGCAGCTCGAAGGAATGGAGGCCGTCAGCGATAATCAGACCCCCAGGTTATCAGCGGTCATTACCGGCTGATGCCGACCTCGTCGAGCCGCGGCTCGTACACCATTCCGCGGGACACGATCGCAGAGCGCTCGCGCGCGCATGATCCACACTCTGCACTCGCAACTAAGCGCCAACGAACGAGCTTTTTTGTTCTCGCTCGACCAAAATAATCCGCGCGTTGAAAATGATGATGACAAGTAGTAACATTTGCCATCGGATGGCAATCCGTGCGTGAAGAGGCGGCCGAGGTAGGCGTTTTGCGATCGCTTATGCTGTTCGATCGCGCCACGTTCGTGCCACAGCCGCGCCACACTCGGTCCCAAAATTTTGGCGGTGCGCCGACGGCCCGGGAGCGCCGCCTTGACAAGAGGTCGGGCGTTATGGCAAACTTGCCATAACAGTGGATAGTGGTCATCAGAAACCTATCGCTTGGGTCGGATCCTCGAAGAAAGACCTCAAAGCGATGCCGGAAGAGGTCCAGGACGATCTTGGGTATGCGCTCGACCTCGCGCAGCATAACAAGCAAGCAGTCTATGCTGCGCAGATGAAGGGTGACCTGCGTGACGTGATTGAGATTCGTGCTCACAATGAAGCCGGCGACAGCACATTTCGCGCAGCGTACACCGTCAAATTAGGCGACACCATATACGTGCTCCACGCCTTTCAGAAGAAGTCCAAGAAGGGCAGTGAGACACCGAAGCGCGACCTCGATCTCATTCGCCAACGACTAAAAGAAGCACGGGAACATCATGAGCAATAAGAGCAAAAAGTCAGAAATTGAAATTGAAACAGGTAACGTATTCGCGCAGCTTGATCTCCCGAATTCTGAAGAACGACTGCGAAAGGCAAGGCTCATGCAAGTTATCAACGATGCAATGAACCGCAGGCAGCTCTCGCAAGGCGACGCGGCCAGGATGACCGGGCTCGATCAGGCCGATATTTCCAGAATCCAGCATGGACGAGGCTCACGATACTCCACGGATCGGTTGTTGAACATTCTCGCCAGGCTCGGAATCGATGTTCAGATTAGCCAACGCCACGGCGAGGATGGCGAACTACTGATCGAAGTCCGCGAGCTCTTGCACGCCTAGGGCAACTCTGATCTACGTTCGTTTGCGTCGCGAAATCGAGCCTATAATGCAATCGCGCAGCGACCGTTGACTTCCTCGTTATGGCAATAAGATATTTCTTTTTCGGGGCATCGTTCTTTTCCGTACGGGTACGGCAGAACGGAGCGCTCCTCATCGGCATAGCCGTTACTGCGGGGAGCCTGGTTGCATTTCTTTCGTACCACGATGAAGTGCTGTATTGTTTTTCCTTTTTCCCCGTCTCCGTTTCCCACGTACTCGGTGTTCTTGGGGCCTATCTCATGTGCTCCGGTGTGATTGGTAAAATCTCCAACTGGAACGCCGGAAGAAAATTGCGCTGACGGGACCGCGCCCTTACGGCCGCCACTCGAGCGTGAAACTAAAACCATTCGTGCCGTTGAGCGCGACGCCGACGGGGAGTGCGGTGCCGTAGAAGAGCGTGTTCGAGCCGGCGCTAAACGTGTTGTTGAGCAACTGCGGCGAGCCGATAACCCCGCCGGAGGGGGCGATCGGCGGGAGAATCTGTTCGCGCGGAAAGCTCGGCTCGGAGGTTAGCTGCACGTCGAGTGCATCGAGCGGGCCGCGCACCGCGATGCTCACCTTCACGGTCGGCAGCACCCCACTGCCGGCACTGAAGCGCAGCGTCACGCTATCGACCCGGAACGATCCGAAGTAGATCAGCGAGCCGCCGGCTGCTGCCCGTTGCGTGCGGGATCGTGATGGTTAGGCGCGCTCGCGCCGAGGGGGGCGGTGGGCGCGGGAAGCGATGGCGTGGTCATGAGCGTCTCCGGTGGATGGATGCGGACGCCTGTGCGCAGGCGTCCGCCCTCAGAGGGTTTCTGGTTACCGGCCTACGGCACAACCGCGATGCCGTACGGGCCGCTGAGGTTCGGGAAGGTGCCGGTGGGCGTCTGCTGCACGCCCTGAGCGTTGTACGCCGTCACGGTGTTGTTGCTGTAATTCGCCACGTAGAGCCAGCCGTTGGCCGGGTCGTAGGCGATGCCTTGCGGGTAGTTGAGGTTCGGGAAGCTGCCCGGGGTACTCTGCTGCGCGCCCTGAGCGTTGTACGCCGTCACGGTGTTGTTGCCGTTGTTCGCCACGTAGAGCCAGCCGTTGGCCGGGTCGTAGGCGATGCTGTACGGGCCGCTGAGGTTCGGGAAGCTGCCCGGGGTACTCTGCTGCGCGCCCTGGGCGGTGTACGCCGTCATGGTGTTGTTGCCGTAGTTCACCACGTAGAGCAAACCGTTGGCCGGGTCGTAGGCGATGCTGGTCGGGCCGTTGAGGCCCGAGAAGCCGCTGGGGCTCTGCAGAACGCCCTGAGCGTTGTACGCCGTCACGGTGCTGTTGAAGTAGTTCGCCACGTAGAGCCAGCCGTTGGCCGAGTCGTACGCAATGCTGTACGGGCTGTTGAGGCCCGACCAACCGCCGGTGAGGCCCTGTTGCGTGCCCTGCCCGTTGTACGCCGTCACGGTGTCGCTGCCGTTGTTCGCCACGTAGAGCCAGCCGTTGGCCGGGTCGTACGCGATGCTGTACGGGCCGCCGAGGCTCGGGAAGCTGCCGACGAGCGTCTGCTGCGTGCCCTGAGCGTCGTACGCCGTCACGGTGCTGTTGCCGAGGTTCGTCACATAGAGCGTTGCGCTCCCCGAAAAGATGTCCGCGGCAGCGGTCAGCGGGCTCGCGCCACTGGCCATCGTGGGCGTCACGGTAGCGGTGAGCGTTGCGCCGGCGGGGTTGCTCGATGCGTTGGCGACCGTGAAGAGGTTGGGCGCGCTCGTGCCGATCGGCGTGA
>JABEUX010000177.1 GCA_013044185.1 Vulcanimicrobiota bacterium
CGGAGGGCGATCTTCGCCTCGACCGCGCGACGTTCGCGAAGGTCGCCGGCGGCGCATAGCCTTTAGGGCCGGTTGCGAAGCCCCTCGCTCCGCGAGCAGTAGTACGAAACTGCTTCGCTCGGGGGCGTTGGCGATCTGCACGCGCTTGCAGGGTGGAGCGCGTTTCACGCCAAGCGGTCGCCATGCCGATCCCACAGGACGCACTCAACCATCTCTTGCGCACGACGAGCGAGCTCCGTCAGCGCGCATCTCCCAGCGGCTACGGCGGCGCGAAAAATATACCGTTCGTGAAAGTACGCGGGAGCGGAGAGAATAGCTCCGGCGGCTTCGCCGATGCGCGGTACGTCGTATCGGGAGCGATGGGCTCCGATTCGCGCCGTATTCTCGCCGTGCCCTTAATGAGCGGCGGAAGCGGCGGCGATTTCACCGTCTTGCTCTATGCCGCCGATGAGAATGGTAGGCTCCGTTACGCGGGGCGGGTCGACTGGGGCGGCGGACATATCGGCGTGACGATCTCCTTTGCAACGATCGTCGTGACCGAACCGATCTACGCGGCAAACGATGCCAACTGCTGCCCGAGCGCGTATCTCGTCGAGCTCTATCAGATTCGTAAGGGAAAACTCGTTCGTGTCGGCAGCGCGAACGTGCCGAAGCCGGGTTAGCCGAGGCCGCGCTCGCTCGCGCGCTTACGCGCGGCGAAGATTGCGTAGACCGGGAGGCCGGTTGCGATGATTCCCCAACCGATTAACGTGTCGCCCGGCGCTTTATAGAGTGCGCCAGCGACGATGGCAAAGGCAATCGCGGTAAAAAGCGCCGTCGAATAGGGGTGCAACGGCACCTTCATGCGCGGTTCTCGAGCTCCGCTCCGCTCGTCGCGCGCGCGAATGATAAAGAGCGCGACTCCGGCGAGCATGAGAAAAAGAAAATCTGCGCTGGTAATGTAATTGAGTAATTGGTCGTAACTACGCGAAAGCGTGAGCGCGACGACGATGACCGCCTGCACGAGAATCGCGACGATCGGCGCGCCCGTTCGCGGATCGAGTTTTGCAAACGCACGAAAGAAGAGGCCGTCGACGCCCATCTGGTAGTAGACCCGCGGTGCGGTGAGCAATTGATTGCTGACGAATCCGAGCAGCGAGAGGGCGACGACCGCGCCGACGATACGTTGTGCGACCGGCCCGAAGGCGACGCGTGCGACATCGGCGATCGGCGTCGTCGTCGCGGCGAGCCCCGCGATACCGAGCGCGTGGATGAGTACCGCATTGATGGCGACGTAGATCGCGGTGACGCCCAAAACGCCGAGCGCGAGCCCGCGTGGAAGCGAGCGAACGGGATCGCGAATCTCCGCCGAGACGTAGGTGCCCGGCCCCCAACCGAGGTACGAAAAAAGTACCGGCAGCATCGCGACGCCGAGGAGCCCGAGCGAGGGTTGCGGTGCGGCGGCGAGGGCGGCGACGGGTGCGTGCGGTGCGACGAGCGCGATAACGATAAAGAGCGCGAAGGCGAGAATCTTCGCAAACATAAAGCCGTTCTGTGCGTTCGCTCCCGCGCGAACGCCGAGCGCATTAATCGCGGTAAAGAGCAGCACCGCCGCAATAGCGAAAACGCCGAGCACGGTCGGTGTCGAGGAGATGCCGAAAACCGGTGCGGCATATCCGGCGAAGGCAATCGCCGCCGAGGCCGCGCCGCCGCTCATTGCGATGAAGAGGAGCATCCACCCGAAAACGAATGCGAGAGCGGGATGGAAGGCATCGCGCAGATATGCGTAGAGTCCGCCGTCGAGCGGGCGGCGGGCGGCGAGTTCGCCGAGTACGAGCGCACCGAGCAGCGAAATGGCGCCGCCGAGTATCCACGCGCCGAGAATCGCTAGGGGGCTCCCGAGATCGCGCGCGACGACCGAGGGCGTGCGAAAGATTCCCGAACCGATGATCCCGCCGATGGTGACGAGCGCTACGTCGAGCGTCCCGAGCCGTCGACGCAGGTTCACGCGCCGGCGGAGGTTTGCAGCAGCGCGAGTTCCTTTGGCGGCGCGAAGGTAATCGCCGGTTCGCGTTCGCCGAAATCGACGACCGTCGCGTCGCCGACAAGTTCGCGTATGCGTTCGACGATGCGCGCGACGAGCGTCTCGGGCGAAGAAGCGCCCGCGGTGACGCCGATCCGAGGATGCCCTGCGAACCACTCCGCACGGAGTTGTTCGGTGCAATCGACGAGATAGGCCGCGGCACCGAGCTGCTCCGCGCATTCGCGAAGGCGTTGCGAATTCGAACTGTTCTCCGAACCGACGACGACGACGACGCCGACTTCTGCGGCGAGGGCCTTCACTGCGACCTGACGGTTCTGCGTAGCGTAGCAAATATCGCTGCGCGCGGGCTCGCGTAACGCGGGAAAGCGTTCGCGAAGGGCGGCGAGTATCGCGACCGTATCGTCGAGGGAGAGCGTCGTCTGCGTGACGACGGCGACGCGCTCGGGGTTTGGTACGTCAACCGAGAGCGCCTGTGCGACGTCCTCGACGAGGGAGATGCCGCCGGGGACGTGCCCGAGCGTGCCTTCCACCTCGTCGTGGTTGCGATGGCCGACGAGCAGAACGTGGTAACCTTCCTTCGCAAAACGGAGTGCCTCGAGATGCACTTTTGAAACGAGCGGGCAGGTCGCATCGACGATCCGGAGATGACGCTCGTGCGCCTCTCGTTTTATCGTCGGCGAAACGCCGTGAGCGCTGAAGACCGCTAAGGCACCGTTCGGGATCTCGTCGAGCCCCTCGACGAAAACGACGCCGCGCGCGCGCAAACCCTCCACGACCTCGCGGTTGTGAACGATTTCACGACGGACGTAGAGCGGAGCGCCGTGCGCTTCGATCAATTGCTCGACGATATCGATCGCTCGGTCGACTCCGGCGCAGAAGCCGCGTGGGTTGGCAAGTAAAATCTCGGTCATAGGCAGATGGTACAGCCTACGCCCCTGGGTTCAGTAAGACCTTGATGGCGCGGCGTTCGTCCATTGCGGCGTAGCCCTCGGCGACGCGGTCGAGCGAGATGTGGCTATCGAAGACGCGCCCGGGGTGAATCTGCCCGGCGACGCAGGCCCCCATTAACGATTCGATGTAGGCGCGTGCCGGGGCGAGCCCGCCACGCAGGTTGATGTTTTTGAGGAAAACCGAGCGCAGGTCGGGAGCTTTGACGTTGTTCGGAACGCCGACGTAGGTAACGGTGCCACCCGGGCGCGCGGCGGCGATTGCAAGGTTGAAGCTCTCCTCGTTCCCGACCGCCTCGACGACGGAGGGCGCGCCGCCCTCGGTGATCTCGAGCAGTCGTTCGAGCGTCTGCGGATCGTGGGAATCGAGGCAATCGCTCGCGCCGAAATCGGCTGCAATTTTCAAACGTTCGGTGTTGTGCCCGACGGCGATCACGCGCGACGCGCGATGCACGCGCGCGGCGGAGAGCACCGCGCAGAGACCAACGGCGCCGTCGCCGACGACGACGACCGTGCCACCATTGCCCGCACCTGCAGTCGTCGCTCCGTGATGTCCGGTCGCCATCACGTCGCATAACGTCGCTGCGTCGGCGAGCAATTCATCGTTATCGCGCATCGATTCGTGCATGACTGCGAGCGTTCCATCGGCGAGTGGAACGCGCACGAATTCGGCCTGAGCGCCGTTGGCATCCTCGCCCCAAAAACTCCCGTGGTCGCAGGACGTCTGCAAACCGCGGCGGCAATACGCGCACGTTCCGTCGCTGATTGCGAATGGAGCGATCACCGCGTCGCCGCGCTTGACGTTACGAACGGCACTCCCGACCTCTTCGACGATGCCGACGAATTCGTGCCCCGTCCGTTCGCCGGGTTCGCGTTCGACGACACCGCGATAGAACCAGAGATCGCTCCCGCAGATCGCCGCGCGGGTGACGCGCACGATGGCATCGGTGGCTTCGCGCAGCGAAGGATCGGGCACGGTTTCGAGGCGCACGTCGCGCGTGCCGTGATAGACGGTTGCTTTCATCTTCCAGCAGAACCCGCAGCGGCGCCGGGTGGTTGCTCGGAAAGAAAAACCTCGTCGGCGAAGGCCCGCACGATCGCGGTAAAGCGCGCGCTCTCGCGTAGCGGTGCGGCGTGGTCGGAGCCGAGAATAATCTCGCGACGCGCGTTGGGGGCGTTGCGCAGATAGCGTGCCTCATCGGAACGAAAGATGAGATCGTATTCACCGTTGACGATGAGGAGCGGTCGATCGTAGCGTGCGATGAGATCGCTCTGCCGCATACCGTGCACCGCCAGAGCGCTCGTCGAATCGAGAACCTGTGGGTCGAAGGGGATGCGTTCGAGCTCTCGTGCCCATTCATCGCCGACGACAGCGCGTAACGAGAGCGACGCGATGGAACGGGAGAGCGGGGTAGGGAGTGCGCCCATCGCCTGCGCCATCACGCGAAACGGCAGACGTTTCCATCCATCGAAATCGTAGGTCGCCCCAGCGAGCAGCATCGCGCGACTCGTAGCCGGGTGTTGCGAGAAATACGAAACGGCGACGAATCCGCCGAGCGAATAGCCGATGACGAGCGGCGGCGTTTCACAGGCGTCGAGCGCGGCGTCGAGTGCGGCGGCAACGTGTGCGGAGTCGAACGGCTCCTCCACGCGCCCGCCATGCCCCGGTAAATCGATCGCGACGGCGTAATACCGGTCGGCGAGCGCCCGTGCGTGCCGTTCCCAGACCGCCTTTCCCAAGCGGAGGCCGTGGAGAAAGAGCAGCGGCGGTCGGCCGCGTTGCCCGTAGGCCGCGATGGTGGAGGCGTCGTTCATGTTGCAACAACCTGCGCGCCCCGCCTAGGTTTCGCCTGCACGCGGCGAATGAGGCGGTCATGCAACCGATTCATGCGCTCGCTCTCCTCATCGCGTTCGCGCCGCAGCAGATGCCGGCCGCGATTCCGACGCAGCCGCCGGTGATGACGGCGCCGCCGCTGGCACCGTTACCCAGCGATACCTTGAATAACGGGCCCTGCCTCGATTCGCCCCGCGCGGTGCCGCTGGTTCTACAGGCACCCGCGACCGTCGGCAACCAGATCGTTCGCATCGATAAAGTCGTCTCGACCGATTCGATGATGCCCGGCGAGGTGATCGGCTTTCTCTATACCCTTCAGGACGGCACGACCTGGCTCGGTCAGCGGACTCCAGACTATATGTCGGCCGCCGATTCGCGGGCGATCAACCTCGTGCTCGCCGCCTCACGCCTCCCGGCCGATACCGAGACCGCCTTCCCACCGCAGATGCGCTACGGGGTGGCAACGCACTACCGGCAGTTCTTCCCCGTCCAGGTACAGGCGAGCGCACTTCCGGGGCTCCGGGTGCGGATCGATCCCTGCGTCGCGTGGCCCTCGGGGCGTCAGCTCCCCGATCCGCGTTTCTGACGGCTTAGCACTTGACGCATCCGACTGCTAAAGGTATGGGTTAAGGATGCGATGGAGTTTGTAATTCGAGGGCGCCGCGGGCGCTTCGAGCCGAATGCCGACGCCTTCCTCGACGAGGAGCAGGGTGCGCTGGTCGTCACGCTCGAGGTCGCGGGGGTCGCGCCGGATTCGATTCGCTTGGCGGTCGAGGCCGACCGTCTGCTCGTCGCCGGGCGGCGCTTCGATACGCTGCCGCAGCGTCGCGGTTCGTTCGTGCTCAAAGAGATCGCTTTCGGCGAATTCGGCCGCGAATTCACCCTCCCCGTCCCGGTCGATCTCGAGCGCACCTCGGCGACCTACCACGACGGCTTGCTCTCCATCGTGCTGCCTATAGCAGCAACCGCGTATATTCCGACCGCACGCACCGACGTGCGGATCATCGTGCAAAGGATCGTCATTTAACATGGCCGCGAAAGCGAAACCCATCGTTCCCGCCGGGCTGCTCGGCATTCTGCCGCTGCAGGAAGCCGTGCTCTTCCCCAATACCGTCATTCCGCTTGCGGTCGTGAAGAAGCCGGGCATTCGTCTCGTCGAAGAAGCGATTCGCGAGGGCCGACCCATCGGGCTGACCGTACTCAAGGATCGCGAGATCGAGAA
>JABEUX010000033.1 GCA_013044185.1 Vulcanimicrobiota bacterium
ATAATCCGGCTCGGGGGAGCCATTGACAGTCCGCGCGCGATCCGGGCATGATGCTTGCCCGGTCGAACGACCGGGCCACTCGCCGCTCTTCATTTATGGAGCGCTTTATGAGCGTCAAGGAAATTTCACGGAAGCGCAAAGGCACGGTCTATCAGACCGTCGTCGACCTCGGGCGCGACCCGCAGGGGCGGCGCGTGCAACGCCGCGTCACTGCGCGCACGAAACGCGATCTGCGCGAAAAAGTTGATGCGTTACGCGCCGAACGCCGAAACGGTGTCATCGTGACGCGCGGGCGCGAAACCCTCGGTGCGCTCGCCGATCGCTGGCTGTCGAGCAAACGCGATGCCTGCGCACATCGGACGTACGCGAGCTACGTCGACATCGTCGAATCGTTCATCCGACCGCAACTCGGGCATCTCACGCTACGCTCCCTCAGCCCTGAAGACGTCGAACGCGCCCTCAATACCTGGCGCGTCGCACAACGGCGCGATCATCGCAAGCACAGCAAAACGGTACCGGCGCTGCTCTCCAACCGGACGCTTCGCTACATCGCCACCGTGCTACGGACGCTCTGCAATTATGGGGTTCGTATGCGAGCAATCGCTACCAACCCAGCGGAGTTCGTTGCATTGCCACGATCGGAGGACTATGAAGCAACGGTTCTCCCTATCGATCGCTTCGCGCAATTACTACAATTCGCACGCACGTGGCACGATGGCGATCTCTCGCTCCACTTCCTGCTCGCCGCTGCGGCGGGCCTTCGACGCGGCGAACTCTGCGCGCTGCAGTGGGGCGATGTCGATTTGCAACATGCGACGATCACGGTGCGCCATGCAATCGAGGTGCGGCGGGACGGCAGCGGTATCGGCATCAACGAACCCAAAGGAAAAAAAGTCGCCGTCTTAGCGATTCCCGAGGTACTCGTGCAAGCGCTGGGGGAGTGGCGCGCTGGGCAAACGTTGCGGCTCGGGAGCGTTACCGCCGAAACCCCCGTCCTCGACACCGAGGGCGCCTGGTCGCACCCCGATCGACTCAGCAAGATCACCATGCGCTGCATCCGTGCCTCCGGCGTTCCCCGGGTCCGTCTTCACGATCTCCGCCACAGCTACGGCTCCTGGCTCGCCGACGCCGGCGTGAGTACGCGCGTGCTCCAAGAATCGCTCCGCCACAGCAGTCTCACGATGACCGAACACTATACCAGCCAGGTCGGGCAGGCCCAACGCGACGCCGTCGCGACCCTGGGAGCGCAGCTCCGCGATGCCGGCGTGAGCGCCCAACCGGGGGCGAAGGGCATCGCCCCCAAGGCCGAGCCCAAATGTGACTAAATGGTGACCTTTTTGATCTACCGAAAAACGAAAACCGCCAAACGCTAGGTTTGACGGGCTTTTTCTGGAGCCGACGAGCGGACTCGAACCGCTGACCTGCTGTTTACGAAGACTATTCGCGCTTCCTGGCCTTCACGACTTTGCCCCTATTTTATTACATATTTTCCCGCCCCGTAGCATAGTTTATTGACTTATTGGCTATCTATTGGCTATCATGTCGTACAGTACCGGACGTTACTGCACAAAACCCGCTAGACACCGGAGGACGCTATGAAAGCCCGTAAGACCCAAGAATCAACGCAGCGCTATACGATTGCCTACGTTCGTGTGAGCACCGATGACCAGGCCGAGAACGGCGTATCACTCGACGCGCAAACCGCGAGAATCGCCGCGTATTGCACGGCAATGGGTTTTCCCGACCCTGAAGTCATCCGCGACGCCGGATGCAGCGCCAAGAGCCTGCAACGGCCAGGAATGGGCATTCTCATCGAGCGCATCCGTCGCGGCGAGATCGAACGCATCATCGTCGCGAAGCTCGACCGCCTCACCCGTTCGGTTCGCGACCTGGCCGACCTCATCGAGCTTTGCGCGAAGTTCGGCACCTCGCTCGTCTCGGTTGGCGAAACCCTCGACACCTCATCCGCCGCTGGCAAAATGGTCGTGAATATGCTCGGCGTTCTCGGTCAATGGGAACGCGAGGCCATCGGCGAGCGCACCGCCTCGGCACTCGGCCACAAACGGAACCAGCGGACGGTCTACGGCCCGACGCCGTTCGGCTTCACCCGCGACGGCAACCGCCTCGTCCCGGTCGCCCGCGAGCAACAGGCGCTCACCGAAGCGCTTCGGATGGATCGCTCGGGCGAGAGCTTCCGCGCGATCGGTCGGATGCTCGCCGAGCGCGGCGTTTCCCCCAAGCGTGGCGCTGCATGGCACGCTTCGTCCGTTCGCGCGATGTTGCGTTCTCGCATCTGCACCGAAGCTCACGCATAGCCAGCGCCGATTGCCGCCGAGCATCGGCAAGCGGTCATTGTCGGCCATTTCTCGGCCATTATCACTTCACTCTCAGAAAGGACTCACTCATGCCTTCTCGTCGCCCTCGCTCTCGGAAAGCCAATCCCACTCGCGCCCTGCAGGACGCGGAGACGATCGCGCGGTCGGCGCGTGCCGACACGATCGATTGGACGCGCGAACCTCTCACCGAGCGCGAACGAAAAGTTCGCTTCGCCATCCTCAAACGCGTGCAAAGCGATCCGCTTCTCGTGAATGCGTTTGGCCGCTACTATCCCGCGGCATCCGACCTCACCGCCATGCTTGCTGAGGCCGCGACGTGCGGCCCGAAGAATACGGACGGGTTGCTTGATGACGCGAAAGCGGAAGTTGACGCGGAGTTAGGCGGCCACGACGAACCCGACGATGACGATACGGACGCCGCCGCTCCCGAGGCGCGGCTTCGCGACCCTGGCCTAACTGGCTCTCGGTACCGCGACATTTGGCTCTGGGTCTTGGAGCAGCTTCCTGAACCTCCACCTCGGCAGCCTTTGTCGCGACCGCGCGCAGCGTCGCCTAAACTTCCGTCACCTAAACTTCCGTCGCTTCCTTCGGACTCGTTGTCGCGCCCCCGCGAAACGGCGCCGAAAGAACCTCGCCCCGTCGTTGTCCTGACGCGCCCGGGCCGGATGGACGCCGACACCTTTGCAGCGCTGCATGACGAGCATTTCCTCACGATTAACGACGTCGCTTCGCTCACGGGGCTCTCGTACAACTTCATCGCTTCGCGCGTAGCGCATGAAGAGATCGAGTCGTACTACTTCGGGCGCCGCCGTATGGTCAAGGCTGGCGCGCTTCGCAAATATATCGCCGACAGCAAGGCGGGTGAACGATGACGCGCTTCGAGATCGGCGGCTACGCCGTCTCAGGGTTCAGTCCGGACGGCTTCTAGGGCCACGCCTCGGGTTCGGGGCTACTGTCTCCCAAGCGCGCCAGGATGAAGCCTGACGCGCTTTTCTCGTAGCGCTCGCCCGATAATCTAATCGTTAGTGCAGCCGAGAAAACCGCAGCTCTTTACCTTCGTTCCCGAAAGATCGCGGAAATTGACCCATATTCCCGCGTTGTTATCGCCGAGGCGGGGGTGCGAGACTTTGAACGCCGATTCAAAAGCAAGCACGGCCTTCCGGAATAAGATGTTCTGGCTTTGCGGCGAAAGCGTGTCCCATGCGTCACCGTTGAGCGTGACGTTGGCGGTTCCGCAGTACGTCCCGCCGCTAGAGCAATCCGAAACACTGCTCCCGACGAAGAGCTTGCCGCCGATGTCGGCATTCATAGCGTGACGCCAGCGCCGCATCATAACGTTCTCCTTTGCTTCTACCACCCGCCCATTCGAATGCGGTTTCGTTGCGATCGGAGACGCGACCGGCGTAGACGAAGCGCTGGAGAAAAGCGAATCGCAACTCGAAATAAGGGAAACGAGCGGCCAACCGATCGCAATCAGAACGACAAGGCCGACGACACACCCTAATGCAGTGGACGTTTGCGTTAGTGGCGTATTGGCGCCGCACGACGGGCACTTCTCGGCGGTTGAGCTTACGTTGTGTCCGCACTCGCCGCATGGCCTTAGTGTCATCTTCGAGCCTCCTTTTCGGTAAAGAGCGTCCGTCGTTGCTGCATCTCTTCGGCAAGCGCGTCCCCGTACGCTGCGGCCTCGCCCATCGCGGCATCGATCTCTTTGCCGTATTTGCGAAGCTCCCCCGTCTTAATGGTTCCCTGGGGCGTCGAGTGCTCGACCGTGAGTATCCGCGCCGCGTTTCCATCCATCATCATCGCCGGCATCCCCGGGACGTAAGCTGCGCCGTCGATCGGGTCGACGTGAATGATTGGGAACCCCATTCCGACGCCGAGCTTCGCACCTGCGGCGACGGCACGACGACAGAACGAGGCGTCTTCTGCCATTTCCCTTCCGTCCTCGCCGGCGAGAATATCGAATGGATTAGGGCCGACCCGCTTTAGGAGCGAGCTTCGCATCAGCACAAAGTGAAAGCCGGCGCCTTCGATTTGTACGAGGTCGGCAGGCGCGCAGTCGACGTTCTCTTTCGGGAAGCTCTCGGGATCGTCGGCATCGCGCCACGCATATACTTTCGAAAACGGCAGGCGAGTACCGAACTTCCCGAACAGCGCATCGAGCATTGGAATCTCGCGCATCGCTCGAAGCATCATCGGCACCACGTCCGCGGGCCACCATGCGTCGTCGTCGACCCACAGGCAAAAGTATTCCCGCGGAACGAACTCGAAAAGATCGCCGCGTTCGATTGCCTCAAGCGCGAACCGTGCGAGGGTGTTGCGCGCTTCGACGATTGGCTTGCGCGCGACGATAAGGCTACGATGCGGAACACCTCCCATGTTCGCGTTTAACGCGAGGTGCGTCTCGTAGGAAATTGCGCCCCGGGTCGGCACGAGGACGAGGACGACGTCCTGATCGCTGAGCGGCTTGCGTGCTGCCTCTTCTTTGGGCAAGCAGCACACTTTATATTTCCGACCGCTCCCGCAGTCGCAGGGCGCGTTACGGCTGGTCTTCATCGTTTGCCAGCGTCCGCTTTTGCGTCAATTTGTCCGCACCCTGTCCGGACTTGTCCGCTTGGGCGCGCTTTCGGCGACCGGCTATTCACGCGGCACCATCGTCGCCTGGTGGCAGGGGGTGTCCGGGTCTGGTGACGCGGCGCTCGCTCGCAGTGACGGTTCGTTCGATCTCGACCGTTGGCAACGGTGGCGCGCTCGGTTTCGGCGGTGCTGGCTTATCGACGTACGAAAGCAGCCGGCACGCCGCCTCCATTCTCAATCGATCGTCGCGAACGTATTCGACCCTCTCGCCAACGACGATGGGGCGCGTTCCGTCGCATGTCATGTTGATTAGCGTCTCGAGCGCGATCTTTATTGCCGTGGTCGTCGTGCCGTTCACGCGATCCATCGCTTGGATCTCGAACCCGAATATCGTGAGCGCACGGCGGACGTTCGGCGAAGAGAGCGATTCCTGAACCGAGGACTTCGCGACACCTTCGTTCCGCGCGATCTCTCGAACGCTGGCCCCGGCCAGGTGTTTCGCGAGTCGCGTCGCCTGCGTCGGCGTTACCACGCTGAGAATGGCGTCATCCACGCGGGGAGGCTTTGCCTCCGAGCGATCCGTTCCAATCTTAGTTTGCATGTTTCCTCCGGAAAAGAGAGTTCACGTAGGCGAAGTGCTCGTTGTCGTGCTCGCGGGCAACCGCCTGAATATTCGCCCGCTCATCTTCGGAAAATGGTTCGAAAAGGGAGACGAGGGTGCGGCCCCAACTCTCGCGTTTGCAGCACGCGCGATCGGGATCGTGCCAAACCTTCATCGTTCCGATGCGACCGGCTGGGGCGTCATAGAGACGGTCGAACGTCCGATTCCAATAGCGCCGCTCTCGAACGATCTTCGGGTGCGAGATCGTCCAAGGCCGAGCGATTGCCTCGCGTTCGGTCAACGCCTGCGTTAAGAGAGAGAGTTCGGGATGCCATTCCGTCATGCCGCGCCTCCCGTCCAAAGATGGCATGAACGGCAGTACGCGCTTGCGCCACGAATAGCTACGGCCAAAAGGCACGAGCAACGCGCGCATCGGATCTCGACGAGTTGCGTCATGCGTGCACCCCCGCCCCGAAGTCGCGGTCGTGCAATTCAATCGCCTCGCGGATATATTGCGGCATCGGCTCGTCGTCGCCGGAATCGAGCCTCCCGTTGCGGGCCATATAGGCCGCAGCCGCCGGCGATGCCCCACCGAGATTCCCGCCGCGAGCGATCGCAGGCCAATGCTCGGCGAGTTTGGCGAGCATCACAATCCCGCCATAGAATCCCCCGCCGGCTCCGGAATACGCAGCGCGCAGCATGTCGCAGACTTGCTCCGAGGTCTTGCCTTGGCGGACGAGATCGAGCGCCGCGGCCTTGTTCCGATTGCGCCACGCTTGGCGACTGAGCGCAAGGTCGTGGTGCTCGCTCACGACGGCGAACGCCGCGTCGAGGAGTTGGTGCGCCGCGAGCTGATGCGGGTCGGGGAGTTTTTGCTGCCGAGGATGTCGCGACCCGACTCCGTCGCTCTCACTGCCGTCCTCCGTTGGTTTTTCTCCTACACCGTGCGCGTCGACGCGCGCCGTAGGCTTTATAGTTCCGGTTTGATGGTTATCTAGATAGTTATGTGCGACTCGCGCTGGGGATGCCTGGTCACCCAACGCGGGTATCCCTGAACCACGCGGCAGGCATCCCTGCGTCGGGTATCCTTGCGTTGGGTATCCCTGCGTTGGGGTGCCGTTCGCGGGATAACCGACCGCTAGCGTGTATTCCGAGCTTTGCCTTGAGCGAATCCTTCGAGTGAGGTATCCGCCTTTTTCGAGCGCCGTGAGCGAACGCGAAACGTGGTCGCGGCGAACCCCGGATATTTCGGCGATCGTCGCAACGCTCGGAAACGCCTTTCGTGTGACGCGGTGAGCGAACGACGCGATGGTCAGCAAAATAACGAGATCGCGTGGGCGGCTTCGCAGCTCACGAGCCCACGGCATCGGAATAAGCGCCCATTTTTCGCGCAGAGGGCTCGACGGAACAACGGTGAAATCGTTATTTAACGCCGTGTCGGCCTCTCGACTCGGCGTTATCATGCTGTGCGCCGCTCCGGTGCGATTCCCTCGCGAACGAGACGCTCGGCTTCCTCATGTGCGATTCGCACGGATGTTCGAATGCGAACGACCTTTATTTTGCCAGCGTAAATGAGCGACCAGCAGGTGGACGGCGATATACTTAGGGCGCGCGCGAGTTCCGGCACGCGATACAGAAGGGGCTCGATTTGCGTTTGAGTCTGCATAAAGACACTCCGAGGGAACATGATGCCTGTCATGCGCTCACCGGCTCACCCGGAGTATCGCGCTGACCGCCTCACCAGCTCACCTGGAGTGTCGTGCGGACTAGGTTCTGCGACTGTGCGAACCCTACGGAGCTTTGCACCCTGATCGGACGCATCTTTCCTCGGCCCTCGCTCACCGGCTCACCCGGAGTATCGCTTCAGCTCGCCTCGCTCACCGGCTCACCCGGAGTGTCGCGAAGGTCGTCGCAGCAGGAGATCGAAAAAACGCCTCTGTCGCGACGATACCATAGGTGTACGGCTCTTTGCAAGCGATACTTTATCATCATGGCTAAAGCAAGGCGCGGGCGCGGTGAAGGTGCGGTTTACTACGTCAAGGCGCGCGGCAGATGGTGCGCAAGCGTTTCGTTCGGTGCCGATCCGCAAACCGGCAAGCGCGTCCGGCGGACGCTGTACGGTCGAAGCAAGCACGAGGTGCAGCAGCGATTAAACGATTTACAGAACCGCACGGGCGCCGAACTCACGAACCGGCGCTCGCCGACGCTCCGAGAGTTCATCAAAGGCTGGCTCGAACGCGAAGTAAAGCCGAACCAACGTGCAACGACGTACCGAAGCTATGAAGGGATCGCACGACTGCACGTTCTGCCCTTCATCGGATCCGTTCGCGTGAATAAAGCGACGCCTTCGGATATTGAACGGTGTGTCGCTATCGTTCGCGAGCTTACCGGTGCCTCGATGGCAGGGAAGACTCGCACGCTGCTCCACGGCGTCTTTGAGCGCGCCGTCGCGCTTGATATCACGGCACGCAACCCGGTCGCCAAGGTCAAGGCTCCGAAGTATGAGAAGGCGCCGATGCAATTCCTCGACGCCGAGCAAGTTCGCGCGCTTCTCGACGCGGCGCGCGGCGATCGGCTCGAAGCGCTTGCGGTAGTTTTAGTGACAGCCGGCTTACGCGTCGGGGAAGCGCTTGCGCTACGCTGGTGCGACGTCGATACGACGCAGCGAACGATCCGCGTCGAGCGGACTGCGCAGGAATCGATCGGCGCGATCGTCTTCACCGCACCAAAGACGAAGGCCGGAACGCGGAGGGTCGCGCTCGGCGCGCTCACAGTTGGGGCGCTACGCAGACGCCGAACGCTCGCAGAACGGGAGGGATTCGCAACCCCTGACGATCTCGTCTTTCCGACGCTAGCCGGAACGGCACAACGCAAGAGCAACTTGCACCGCCGATGGTGGCACCCGCTGCTCGAGAAGGCTGCTCTCCCGCGAATCCGCTTGCACGATCTGCGTCATAGCGCCGCATCCTTGAGTCTCGCCGCAGGCACGAACGCGCGGGTTGTCTCCGAGCGACTAGGGCACGCCGACCCGAGCCTCACGCAACGGGTCTATCAGCATACCGTCGATAGCCTCCACCGGGCCGACGCGGAGGCCGTCGATACGTTGCTCCAAGGCGAGAAGAGGCCCGACTAAATGGCAAATGGCTGTCATTAGGCTAGCAATCGCGCTTGGAACACCGAGCGACCGCTTTGCGGCGACGCCGAAACTCTTATTTTACCGGGGTTTTCTTGCTTGGTATCGATAAAGCCCAATGAAACCGGGGATAATAACGCAAAACACCGCCAAACGCTAGGTTTGACGGGCTTTTTCTGGAGCCGACGAGCGGACTCGAACCGCTGACCTGCTGTTTACGAA
>JABEUX010000178.1 GCA_013044185.1 Vulcanimicrobiota bacterium
CGCGAGGCGTTGCTCGCGCGTCGGTCGTCGATATAGCCAAGCATCGCGCCCGCCGCGAGAATCATGGCGAGTGGGTTCGCAACGTTTTTTCCGAAGAGGCGAGGCGCAGTCCCGTGCGGGGCTTCGGCCATCACGATGCTCGGCTTGAAGGCCTCACCGGCTTCGGGCGAGCCTTCGAAGGAGAGCAGCACCGACTCGGCTCCTGCGATCGAGCCGAAGAGTTGCATGACGAAATCGGAGAGGCAGTCGCCATCGCGGTTGAGCGAGGGGATGACGAGCGGATCGTCGCCGACCGAACTTAAGAGCAATGCATAGGTCGCATCGATGAGCTGAGGCTCGTACGGCACATCTTTATTGCGTGCCGCTGCCGCGTCCATCTCCTCTTTGAGCATGCCTTCATAGACTGGGCTGACCGTATACTTCGGGCCGCCGAAGACGCGTCCGCCGACTTTGCGGGCATGCGCGAACGAGTACTCCGAAACGTATCGACAGATCGTGCGCGAGATCGATTCCGTGCGGTAGGCGATCTCATCGCCGTCGGCACTCTCACGCCACTCCTTCGCTCCATAGGCGTCGCCGACGGCCATGCGCACGACGGCGATCGGCGCGTGGATGCCGCCGACCGGGCGCACGCGCGGCAGGCGGCGACCGGTGCGAACGATGACTTTGCCGTCGATCTCTTTGCGCAGGATCGCATTGGGCGAACCGACGTCATCGCGTTGCTCGGGGGTGATCGTAGCGGCTTTCATGCCGAAGCGGTGCTTTCGCATTGCGGCGGCCGCCTCGTGAACCACCGCATTGTTTCCCTTGCGGCGATTTTCGAGCGAAAGGTCGAAGCGCACTAGCTCGAGATCCAGGTCGATCGTCTCGCGCGCGATCACGCGCAACGATTCCTCTAGTAATTCCTGTCCGGTTTGATCGCCCTCGAGGACGACGACGGTTGGCTTGCTCAAAAGAACTCCTCGTACGATGACGAATGAAATCGCCCAATGGCACGCGTGCGTCGTAAGGCAAGTTCGAGAGATCGCCTGAATTCGGAGATCGTCGGGCTTCTTGCGCTCGGATGCGCGCTGCTCTTCGGAATCGCGTTGGCGCTACCGCAGCATTCCGGCGAGATCGGGCGATGGGGCGCCACGACGTTGCATCGCATCTTTGGTGATGGAGCCCCGCTTTTCCCGGTGCTCATCGCCCTGATCGGCGCGATCGTCTTTCTCGAAATCGACGTTCCACGCTTGATTGCGACCTATGGCGGAGCGGCCTTCGCCTACTTTCTCCTCGCGGATGCCGCCCTGGGAGCCCGGAGCGACCGCTCCGGAGGGCTTCTCGGCGCCTCGATATGGTGGATGCTCCATCGGCTCGTCGGTAGAGTCGGCGGAGGGATCTTCCTCGTCCTCGCGGCGGTCGTGCTGACGATGTGGCTCGCGAATCTCAGCCTCAAGCGAGTTCTCGGCTTCCTCGGCGCTCTCTGCGCTCGGATCCCTCTGCCGAAGTTCCGCCTTCCCGAGGTACGGCTACCCGATTGGCAGATGCCGAAGTTCGCACGCCCGGCGCTCCCCGTACCCGCGCCGGAGAGGCCCCTGCCGGTGCCCCCGGAGGCGCACGTGCGCCCCGAGCGAGCGCCGCTCCCAGCGCGCATGCCGGCGGCCCCGGTTGAGGGCGAGTACCAGGCCCCCGATCCTGCGGCGCGCGCGCGCACCTACCGCCTTCCCGATCTCGCGCTCTTCGATCCGCCGGCGAGGCAAGTCGTCGACGAAACCAATCGCGCCCACGTCCTCGAAGATACGCTCGCCTCGTTCGGGGTGGGGGCGAAGGTGATGCACATCGAACGCGGCCCCTCGATTACGCGCTATGAATTGCGCCCCGAGCGCGGCGTAAAAATATCGCGCATCGCCTCGCTCGCCGACGATCTCGCACTCGCGCTCGCGGCGACGAGCGTCCGGATCGAGGCGCCGATTCCCGGGAAATCCGCGGTCGGTATCGAGGTTCCCAACGCGAACGTCTCGGTCGTCGCGATTCGCGAGATTCTCGAGGCGCTTCCCAATCGCGGACAGATTCCGCCGCTCTGGATGGCGTTAGGCAAAGATATCACCGGCCGACCGGTCTTCGGCGATCTCGGAAAGATGCCGCACCTTCTCGTTGCAGGGGCGACCGGATCGGGGAAATCGGTCTGCCTCAATACGATCGTTGCCTCGCTGCTCGTCGCGGCGACCCCCGACCAAGTGCAAATCTTGATGATCGATCCCAAGCGCGTCGAGCTCACCGTCTATAACGGCATTCCGCATCTCATCAAAGAGGTTATTACCGATCCGAAGGTCGCGGCGGGTGCGCTCTTAGAGATGACGCGTGAGATGGATGCGCGTTACGAACGCTTCGCCAAGGCGGGCGTGCGAAAGATCGAAGAGTACAACGCAAAATATCCCGACGAGCGCCTACCGTTCGTCGTGATTATTATCGACGAGCTCGCAGATCTAATGCTGGTGGCTCCCTCGCGCGTTGAGACGACCATCATGCGGCTCGCCCAACTCGCGCGCGCTACGGGCATTCACCTCATCGTCGCGACGCAGCGGCCATCGGTCGACGTCATCACGGGGCTCATTAAAGCGAATATTCCGTCGCGCATTGCATTCGCGGTGAGTTCGCAGGTCGATTCGCGTACGATTCTCGACCAAGCCGGTGCCGAGCGTCTGCTCGGGCGCGGCGATATGCTCTTTCTCCCGATCGATGCTCCCAAACCGATGCGCGCACAGGGCGCGTTGATCTCCGGGCCGGAGGTAACG
>JABEUX010000179.1 GCA_013044185.1 Vulcanimicrobiota bacterium
CAAGCGTTCGCATCCGCACGAATGTGGCGAAGCGATTGCGTAGCGGCGCCTCGGCACTCTATCTCGTATTCAAACTCATCGAACGGCTGTCGATGACATGGAGGCGAATCGACGGCTACAAAACAATCGCACTTGCACAAGAGAAAGCCGCATGAGATAATGCAGTCAACGGACTACGCCGCTCCGCACGTTTACCCGAAATTCGGCGCGACCTCTTTTTCAACTTCCGGTGGTCTCAAACCCATTGACACATTCCGCTTAGTCGGGATTACCTTTCACGGCTTTCGTCAACCGAACGCAAAATACGACACACAAAAGGCTAATCGTAATAGCTGACAATAGGGTCGTCGTTTGAAATCGCTTTGTGAATAACTCCAACAACCAAGAAGCTATTGTGAGTACAAGCGTGACGCCTGTCTCGATACTTAACACGCGGTGCTTAGTTAGAGCTTCGTTAACGAACCAACGCATGTTTTAATGACAGAGCACGTCGGCATAGCCCGTAATCGCGACTCCTATCCCGCCCACAATCAAAGAACCCGGCAATAAAATAGCCCCTCCCCAAAGTGCAGCTACATCAAAAGCCCACCCGATTTGAGCGATTTCCCCACAGTTTGAAACGTCCATCGGTCCGCGTTGAGCAGTCGCAGTATTAGTGCCAGAAAGGGACGAAACGAGCGACCCAGTTGTCGGGCCGTCATACGTAAAAAGCAGATGGTTTCCGTTCACTTGAAAGGAAACGGTCCACGATTCACCGCCAACGTTTGCTAATATCCCCGATCCGTTTTGCGAATTAGAAAGGGTGCGCGTTAAAGTCGACCCATCTGAATAGGTGGTTTTCTGAGGTGCGCCGACAATGGGGGATGTTGGATCGCTATAGATTGATATTGTAGATTGCCCAATTTTCACATCGGTTCGAAAAATTGTCGGTGTCCTTTCCCACTGCGCGGAAAATTCGATTGTGCTCCCGGCGACGAGCCCGGACCCATAAAGCCTAGATTGAGGATTATCAACCACGATGGTCCCGTTTCCGGGGGTGGATACGGATTCGGTACCGCGCGTTCCACGAACGACGGAGGTGGCGGAAAAATCAAAAGTGCGACCCGCGGTAGACGGTAATATCTCACTTCCGCCCGGCTGCGACGTCATCTCGGAGCAATTTGTCAGGAGAGTGGCACTTGTTGCCAAAAGTGCCCCGCTTTTTAAAAATTTTGCGCGTGAAGACATTGATAAACTCGACACTTTAAAATAAGCCTCCCAGGAAAAGTGAGAAGATCAGCTCTGCACCCTTAGTTAGACGGTAAGGGCTGGGCGCGTCCTTCAATTTGGGGGAGGGGGAATCCTCGCATAGTGCTTCTCCTTCCGGACACAGTCCTCGTCGGAGTCGGGCTCGGGTATGCAGCTTGACAATCTGGTCAGTACGACAATGAACACTCCGGGATCGATTATTGACGAAGGCGGCGGCGATCCGCCTATAGCCCCATAACGAAAGCGAAATGGCAATGGAGCGGAATGGTCAACAGCAACGGCAACAGCCGAACCTCCTCGATCTGATCTACGATGGAGTGTACGCCCTCGTCTTAGCCGCGGTGTTTGTTGTCCTGATTGACCTTTCCGCCCATGCGCACGCCGAACCACTGCTTCTACTCTTCGTTCTCTTTTTTGTTGGCTTCCTCGTTATGGCGATACGGTATTTCTTTTTCGGAGCGTCGTTTTTTTCCGTACGGGCACGGCAGAACGGTGCGCTCCTAATAGGCATCGCTGTTACTGCTGGAAGCCTCATCGCCTTTCTTTCGTACCACGATGTGGTGCTGTACTTTTTTTCCTTTTTCCCCGTCTCTGTTTCCCGCATCCTCGGGGTTCTTGGGGCCTATCTCATGTGCTACGGTGTAATTGGTAAGCTCTCCAACAGAAACGCCGCTAGAAAATCGCGCTGACGGGAAGCGCCCCCTACGGCCGCAGCTCGAGCGTGAAACTAAAACCATTCGTGCCGTTGAGCGCGACGCCGACGGGCAATGCGGTGCCGTAGAAGAGCGTGTTCGAACCGGCGCTAAACGTGTTGTTCAGCAGCTGCGGCGAGCCGATGACGGTGAAGAACGTGAGGCTCGCCACCGTGCGACGGCTCGGAACGAACTGCAGCGAGACCGATTGCCGCGTAATCGTTCCGAAGCTCGTCGAATACGCGACGCTGAACTTCTTGCCGAGAATTCGTTGCGCGGTGACCGCGACGCCGCCGGTATAACTGAGATTCAGGCTGAGGTCGCTCAGCCCCAGTCCGCGCCCAAGCGCGCTCTCGATCGGGCCGAGCAGCGCCGACGAGAACTGCGCGTTGAGCAAATTGAACGCTTCCTCCCCGACCGACGGTGCGCCCGCGTTCACGCCGAACGCTTGTGCCGATCCCACAACTCCGCCGAACGGTGCGATCAGCGCGAGAATCTGCTCGCGCGGATAACTCGGCTCGGAGCTGAGTTGCACGTCGAGTTCGTCGAGCGGGCCGCGCACGGCGATGCTCACTTTCGCGCTCCCAAAGGGATTCCGCGCGCGATTGGGATCGGGGTTGCTCACCTGTGCGGAGGCCGAAGCGGTGAGCGTCGGCATCAATCCATCCCCCGCTCTGAAACGCAGGGTCGCACTATCGACGCGGAACGAGCGGTCGAAGTAGATGAGCGAACCGCCGGTGGAAATAAATCGCCCTTGCAGCGTCGGCGCGCGCAGCGTTCCGGCGAGCAGCGCGCTCCCGGTCGCACCGATATCGAGCCCCGCGCCGTAGCCGCTGCCGCGCACCCGAACGCCGGAGCCCAATGCAATCCCGACGTTGAACGCAAGATCGAACGGAAGATGCCCGCTTCCGATCGATCCGGCGCCGGCAAAAGCCATGAACGGCAGCACGGCGTCGCGCAGCGTCGCCTTCCCGCTCAGCGTGGCGAGCGATCCGCTCTTCCCGGCGAGCGTAAGATCGGCATCGATCGCTCCGCCCCCAAAGACCGGTGAATCGAGCGTCGCACCGATCGCCTGAAGGCGCGCCTGGTAACTCATCGCACCGCCCGCCCCGATATCGAGCGTCCCCGAACCGAGAATGCGCCCCGGCCCCGCGAAGGCGCTCAAGCCCGCGAGCTGCGCGTGCTTGCGCCCGAAGCTAAGGGTTCCGGTGATCCCGGTGAGAGGAACGCGCTCGAGATCGCTATGGTAGCTTCCGTCGCGCAACGTGAAGCGCCCCGCGAGCGTGGGATCGTCGAGGCGACCGGCGAGCTGGCCGACGCCGTCGATCCGCCCGGCAAGCTCGCTGCCGTTCCCCAAGAAGTGCGCGGCGAGGCCGGGGTCGAGATCGCTCACGGTGAGGCTCGCGTCGACCGGCGCGTTCCCGGGGCCAACCCCGAGCGGCGTGAGCCGGATCGGCAGCTCGCCGGAGAGATCGACTCGGCCGCGCAGAAAACGAGCGCCCGCGTTCTGGAGATCGAGCCGCCCGTTCGCATAGGCGAGCGCTCCGAAGAGGCTCGGAATCTCGACCCCTTCAAGCGTCACGGCGCGCCCGTCGAAACCGGCGCGGAACTGCGGGTTGCGCTGCGTCCCCGCAATCGAGAACGTGCTCTCGAACTGCCCGGTAACGGGGGCGCTCACGTGCGCGAGCCGGGAAACGATGCCCGCAAGATCGCTCGACCGCGCCGACCCCTGAAGCGCGATCGGCGCGTTCGGTGCGAAGCCGAAGTACCCGCTCGCGCTCGCGTCGATTCCCTGCGCCGAAAGATCGAACGCGGTCAAATCGACGTTGCTGCCGTCGCTCTGCCCCGCGAGCGTGAGTTTCTCCACCGGCAGCCCGAAAAGCGTGCCGTCGCTGAGCGCCGCGCTCCCCTGCGTGCGCGCGTGCGGATAGGAGCCCTGGAGCGAGAGCGTCGCATCGACGCGGCCGGTCACCGGGACGCGCGGCAGATCGAGCACCGCAATCCAGGTCGCCAAGTCCAGGCCGCTGAGCGACGCGCGCAGATCGTAGCGCGCGTGGAGGAGCCCCGAGCGCCAGTTCGGCGCGGGGCGCGCCGCAACGCTACCGGTCGCCGCGAGCGCACCGAAGGGCCCCGCGTCGCTGAATGTGCCGGTGACGACGTTGCGTGCGCTGCTCCAATGCGCGTTCGCCGCGCCGAGCGTGAGATTGCGAATGCGCAGCCCGACGACCCGAGCGCTCCCATGCGAGCTCAGAACATTGGCGTTGCTGCGCACCGCGAACGCGACGCTGCCGCGCCCCGCGAGCGTATCCCCGGTATCGAAGAGGTCGTCGAAATCTTCGAGGTCGGCGTTGGGCGCTCGCAGCGAGAGCCGCGCTCCCGCATTGCCGTAGGCGGCATCGGCACTCGTCGCCGTCGAGCCGACCAGCAGGCGCCCGCCCGCGAGCGCGATCCGCTGCGGCGAGAGCGCGATGCGGCCGCTCGCACGGCGAATTCCCTGCCCGTTGAAGTGGAGCCCCAGCCCGACGAGCGTCGCATTCGCAAGCGGTACGCGCAGCGACCCGCCGAGCGTGAAGTTCCCGGCGACGACGCCGCCGACCGGCGGCTGAGCGATCGAGAACGCGTCGAGAAGCGGAGCGATCGGGGCCGCAGCGATTCGGCCGCTCGCGGAGATGCGCGGGTCGCTCCCACCGAGCCCCCGCAGCGAACCGGCGATCGAGCCGACCGCACCGGAGAGCACGCCGTTCGCCTGCGAGAAGAGCAGGTTGCCGAGCGCGTACCGGACATTGCCGACGCCGCCGAGCGTGAAGCGCCCGCTCCGCGCTCCCGAGATCACTACCCCTCCCCGGTAACTCAGCGCCCGGCCATTGAAGCCGAGCTCTCCGTTCGCCCCGAGACGCCCCGCTTGCAGCGGGAGCCCGAAGCGCTGAAACGGCTTCGCCGAGATCTGCGCCGCGACAAACGAGACGGCATCGCTCCCGGGGCCGACCGCGAGGATTCCCGAGCCGTAGGCCTCGCCGCCGGCCAGGTTCGCCGCGACCCCGTGGATGGTGAGTTCGCTGCCGTTATATCCCGCCGCCCCGGCGAGCCGGGTGACGGGAACGCCTTGGACGCGAAAGCCCTCGCCGAGCATCCCCGAGCTGCCGACCTCGAGCGATCCCGGGGCGAGCGCGATGGCGAGCGGCCCGTGCAGCACCCCCTGGAGCTGGGCGTTGGCGGGGAAGGGAAGCCGCCCGGGGCGGATCCGTGCTTCTCCGGCGAGCAGCACGCGCTCGCCATCGAGCGCTCCGTGGCCGGTAAACGAGCCCCAGGCACCGCTCGCGGAAAGACGCTGCAGCGCGATCCCGGGCATCGCGCCCGAGCCCGTTACGTCGAGGCGGTCGAGCGGCACGCCCGCGATGCTGAAGCCGCGCGCCGAGGCGGAGCCGACGAAGGCGCGCCCCGTTCCGCCGCCGAGGAGATCGAGCCGTGCGAGCCGCCCGGAGAACGGCGGCAGCTGGGGTGCGCCGGGCAGCGCGGGGAGCTCGTGCCCGTGCAGATCGAGCGCGCGGGCGCGGAGCCAGAGCGAGGCGCCGCCGTGCGGCGGGCGCACGTAGGCGCCCGCAAGCGAAGAAGCCCCCCGCTGGAACCAGAGCGGCGCGATCGATCCGGCACCGCTGCTCGCAAGCGCGATCAGCGCGCCCGCGCGCCGCGGATCGTTGCGCGCGAGCAGGCTTCCCCAGGCGCCGAAGGAGCTGCCCGAACCCTGTAGTGCGATTTCGAGACGGAGCGGTTCGCGCCCGAGCACCTCGCCGATCACCGGCAGATCGGCAGCATCACCGGTGCCGTGCACGAGCAGCTCGCTGCGCACCGGATCGCCGGTGCGAAGCACTCCATGCACCGACAGGTTCATGCGCCCGGATCGCGCATCGGCGCGGGTAATCGCGACGAGGCCATCGCTGTAGATCGCGCGCACGTCGATCCCCTCGCCGACGTAGCTTCCGTACCGCATCTCCGGCGAGCGCAGGTGGAGCCGGAGCACCGGCGCAGCGACCGGGCCTTCGACGAGCGCACCGAGCTCGACCGCACCGTGCAGCGGCTGCTTGCGCAGCCAGACGAGCGCACCCGGTAACGCTGCGGCGCGGCCATGCGCCGAGAGCGCGATCTGCAGCTGCGGCGCCGCCCAATCGAAGATGCTGCCGGTCGCAACCCCCGGTATTCCGGCGAGCTCGCCG
>JABEUX010000180.1 GCA_013044185.1 Vulcanimicrobiota bacterium
GCCCCCAAATTGCTTCATGAGCGATTTTGCCTGATCGAACTGTTTGATCAGGCGGTTGACATCGGCGACCTGCGTGCCTGAGCCAAGAGCGATACGTTTGCGCCGAGATCCATTGAGAATCTGCGGAGCACGCCGTTCTTGCCGCGTCATCGAGCAGATGATCGCCTCGGTTTTTTTGAGCTCCGACTCCGGGAGTTCAAAATTCTTGGGGAGCGCGCGCGACATACCGGGGATCATCTTTAAGAGATCGCCCATCGGCCCCATCTTCCGGACCTGCCGGAGTTGATCGAGAAAATCGTCGAGCGAGAATTGCGCGTTGCGCATCTTCTGTTCGAGCGATTTCGCCTGCTCCTCGGTATAAATACCGCGCGTCTTTTCGATCAGCGTCAGCACGTCGCCCATTCCGAGAATGCGCGATGCTAAGCGATCGGGGTAAAACGCCTCGAGCGCCGAGAGCTTTTCGCCGACGCCGATGAGTTTAATCGGCGCACCGGTGCGCTCGAAGATCGAGAGCGCCGCGCCGCCGCGGGTATCGCCATCCATCTTCGTGAGCACGATGCCGGTGATACCGAGCCGACGGTGGAAGCCGTCGGCGACATTCGCTGCTTCCTGCCCGGTCATCGCGTCGGCAACGAAGAGAATCTCGCGCGGTTGGGTGGCGGCTTTTATGCGTTCGAGTTCGGACATCAAGGAATCGTCGATCTGCAGGCGCCCCGCAGTATCGATAATCACCGTCGAGATTCCGAGCCGTTTTGCTTCCGCGACGCCGAGGCGCGCGGTCTCGACCGGATCGGCGGTTCCCCGTTCGAAGACGGGCAGATCGACCTGTTCGCCGAGTCGTTGTAACTGTGCGATTGCGGCGGGTCGATAGATATCGGCGGCGACGAGCAGGCTGCGCCGTCCTTGCTCCTTGAGCCGCAGGGCGATCTTTCCCGCGTGCGTCGTTTTACCCGAGCCCTGGAGCCCGACGAGCAAAATCACCGAAGGCGGCGCATCGCTGAATTGTAGGCGCGCTTCGGCACCGCCGAGCAACGCGACGAGTTCTTCGTGACAGATCGAGACGATCGTCTGCCCCGGCGTGAGCGAGGCGAGGATATCGGCGCCGAGGGCACGCTCCTTGACCCGCGCGACGAACGCCTTTGCCGACGCAAGCGAGACGTCCGCCTCCAAGAGCGCTACGCGAACTTCGCGTAGTGCCTCGGTGACGTCGCTCTCGCTCAGGCGGCCGCGCCCGGTTAGGCGCGAGAATACCGCGCCTAACCGATCGCTCAGTTGTTCGAACACGTCGGTGGCGCCGGTCTAGGCCTTCGCCGTAGCCTCGTCGATGCGTGCAACGGCATCGCCGACGGTCTTGATCTTCTCCGACTCTTCGTCGGGAATGCTGATATTGAATTCGGTCTCGAAGGCCATCACCAATTCCACCTGGTCGAGTGAATCGGCACCGAGATCGTCGGTGATCGAGGCTTCGGGCGTCACTTCTGACTCCTGAACGCCGAGTTGTTCGACGATGACTTTTTTAACGCGATCGAAGGTGCTGCTGGACATGATTCTCCTTGTAGTACGGTGATTCGGATTTAGGTGACGATGCCGCCGTCGACGACGATACACTGCCCCGTGACGTATCGCGACGCATCGGAGCAGAGAAACGACACCACCCCGGCAACATCCTCCGGGGTGCCCGCGCGCCCGAGCGCCGTTCTGGCGATCAGGGCATCGCGGTACGCTGCCGGCATCGAGGCGGTCATCGCCGTCTCGATCAGGCCCGGAGCGACACTATTGACGCGGATATTCCGCGAACCCAGCTCCTTGGCGAGCGAGCTGCCCAGCGCGAGGATCGCCCCTTTCGAGGCGGCGTAGGCGCTCTGCCCGGCATTGCCGGTAATACCGACGATGCTGCTGAGCAGGACGATGCTACCGGAGCGCTGCTTCATCATCGGGCGGCTCACCGCCGCGCAGAGATAGAACGCCGATTTCACGTTGACGTCGAGCAGATGGTCGAGCTGTTCGGGCTTCATCCGCATGAGCAGTGCGTCGATCGATTGCCCGGCGTTGGCGATAGCGAAATCGATCCGCCCGAATGCCTCCTGCGCGCGAAGAACCGCGGCATCGACCGAGGCTGCATCGGCGACGTCGGCAACGAGTATTTCGATACGCGCATCGGCGCGCACCGAACGGCAGGCCGCCGCACTCTCTTCGAGCGCAGCAACGTCGCGCCCGACGAGCGCACAATCGGCTCCTTGACGAACGAGATCGACGGCGATCGCACGGCCGATGCCGCGGCTCGCTCCGGTGACGATCGCGCTACGCTCTGCGAAGATCATGCGCCGACCTCGGCGAGCAGGCGCGCTTCGAGCCGCTCGATTCCCGCAGCGTCGGAGACCGCAAGGACCTCGGGTGCATTCGGTACGCGCTTCATCATCGGCGCGAGCACCGCACTCGCTCCGAATTCGACGATGAGATCGAGCTCGCACGCAAGGAGGCGGAGCGCCGTTTCGTGCCAACGCACTTCGTGAACGATCGAATTGACGAGATTCGCGCGCATTCCATCGACGCCGCGATAGGGCTGCGCGTCGACGTTGGAGATCACCTCGATGCGTGCCGGCATCACGAACGGCGCAGCGTCGACGGCGCGCCGAAAACGCGGCACGGCGGGCTCCATCAGTGCCGAGTGCCAAGCGCCCGAGACGTTGAGCGGCACGACGCGCTTCGCGCCGGCGGCGAGCGCCGCTTCACCGGCGGCGAGAACGGCTTCGAGATCGCCGGAGATGACGATCTGCGCCGGCGCGTTGAAATTTGCCGGCGAGACGCGCAGCCCGGTGCGCTTTTGCGTCGCGTCGGTCGCCGCACGCACCGCGTTCGCATCGAGGCCGAGAATCGCCGACATCCCGCCCGGTGCCGCCGCCGCGGCCTCGCTCATCGCTTTTCCGCGTTCGTCGACGACGCGCAGGGCATCTTCGAACGAGAGCGCACCGGCGACGACCAAGCTGCAAAACTCGGCGAAGGAATGCCCGGCGGTCGCGACGAGCCGCTCTGCAAGGCCATCGACGGCGTACGCAAGCGCGAGATTCGTCACGAAGATCGCCGGTTGGCTGAATTGCGTCTCGCGAAGGCGCTCTTCGGGGCCCTCGCGTTGCAACGCGAGGAGATCGTAGCCGAGAATCGCTCGCGCGCGGTCGAAGAGTTCGGCCGCTACCGGGTAGCGCTGCGCCGCATCGACGCCCATGCCGAGCATCTGCGAGCCCTGCCCTGGAAAGATCGCGGCGACGCGCAACGCGTTCACGCCGACCACCGCCACGTCACCGCACCCCAGGAAAGGCCGCCGCCGAAGGCAACGAACACGATAACGTCGTTATCGCGCACGCGCCCCGCCGCGACCGCTTCGGAGAGCGCGATCGGAATCGAGGCCGCCGAGGTATTCCCGTACTCGTGAATGTTGATGACGACGCGATCGGGGCCCATATTGAGATACTTTGCCGCCGCATCGACGATCCGTTTGTTCGCCTGATGCGGAATGAGCAAGTTCAAATCGTCGCGCGTGAGATTCGCTTTTTGCAGCGCGACGTCGGTCGCGGCGATCATTTTGGTCACCGCAAACTTAAAAACTTCGCGCCCCTGCATCGCGAGGAAATTTTTGCGCTCGGCAAGATTTTCGGCATTGATGGGATTGCGCGATCCACCGGCTTCGACGAAGAGTAACTCGGGGCGGCTACCATCGGAGCCAAGCTCCGAGGAGAGAAACGAATCTTTTTCGGAGGCTTCTAAGACGACTGCCCCGGCACCATCGCCGAAGAGAATCGCCGAGCCGCGATCTTCGTAATTCGTAATCGAGGTGAGCGTCTCGGC
>JABEUX010000034.1 GCA_013044185.1 Vulcanimicrobiota bacterium
ACGCCGCAGGTTTCGTAATCGAACCCGACCGCCGAACGGTCGTAGCCGATCTCCTTAATCGTCTCGCGCACGATGCGCGGAATATCGACGTAGGTCTTCGTCGAGACTTCACCTGCGATGTGAATCTGCCCGGTAATAGCGAAAGTCTCCACCGCAACGCGTGAATGCGGGTCTTCCTTCAACAGTGCGTCGAGCACCGCGTCGGAGATCTGGTCGGCGACTTTGTCGGGGTGCCCCTCGGTCACCGATTCCGACGTAAATAATCTACGATAGGCCATTTTTTAGGTTCCCTCGCTCCACGACGCCATGTACTTCATTTGTTCGGGGGTCAGCGTATCGATCTCGACGCCCATCGAAGCGAGCTTCAACAGCGCGACCTCTTCGTCGATCTCCACCGGCACGTCGTAGACCTGCTTCTTCATCTCTGCGTGATGCTTGGCAAGGTGCCCCGCCGCCATCGCCTGATTGGCAAACGACATATCCATCACCGCCGCCGGGTGCCCCTCGCCCGCGGCGAGGTTCACCAATCGGCCGTCGGCGAGAATGCAGACCTTGCGTCCGTCGTGCATTTCGTACTGCTCCACGAACGTGCGCGGAACGTGCATCGATTTGCTCAACTTCTTGATCCCGTCGAGGTCGAGTTCGTCGTTGAAGTGCCCCGAGTTGCAGACGATCGCGCCGTCCTTCATCAATTTGAAGTGCGCTTCGGAGATCACGTGATAGTTGCCGGTCACCGTCACGAAGACGTCGCCGATCTTCGCCGCTTCGGTCATCGGCATCACGCGATAGCCGTCCATCACCGCTTCGATCGCCTTGCGCGGATCGACTTCGGTAACGACGACGTGCGCGCCCATACCGGCCGCGCGCGAAGCGACGCCGCGCCCGCACCAACCATAGCCGACGACGACGAGCGTGCGCCCCGCGAGCAACACGTTGGTCGCGCGGATAATACCGTCGAGCGTCGACTGCCCGGTGCCGTAGCGATTGTCGAACATGTGCTTGGTCAGCGCGTTATTGACCGCGATCACCGGGTACGGCAACACGCCGTCCTTCTGCATCGCCTTGAGGCGAATCACGCCGGTCGTCGTCTCTTCGCAGCCGCCGATCATCTCCTTGAGGAGATGGTTGTGCTTCGTATAGATCGTCGTCACCAAATCGCAACCGTCATCCATCGACATCTGCGGTTTCGTCGCGATGACCGATTCGATGTGCGAATAATAGGTGCTGTTATCTTCGCCTTTGATGGCATAGGTGGGGATGCCGTACTCGCAGAGCGCTGCGGCGACATCATCCTGGGTCGAGAGCGGGTTGCTCGCGCAGAGCGCGATCTCCGCACCGCCGGCCTGCAAGGCGAGCATGAGGTTGGCAGTCTCGGTGGTGACGTGCAGGCACGCGCCGATGCGGACGCCCTTGAGCGGCTTCTCCGCCTCGAAGCGGTCGCGAATCTGGGCGAGGACCGGCATATAGGCTCCGGCCCAGGCAATGCGGGAGCGCCCTTGCTCGGCAAGCGCTCGATCTTTGACATCCCCCGCGAGGGTAACCGATGATGACACGAATTTTCTCCTTGTTGAGACGAGGACGATGCTTTCGTAACCGAATAACTCTAGGCCCTGTGAAAACGCTCGACGACTACTTAAACCAACTTGCTTCCAGCGCCCCCACTCCGGGGGGTGGGAGTGCCGCCTGCCTCGTGGCCGCCCAGGGCGCCGCCCTCGTCGCCATGGTCGCCCGCATCTGCATCGAAAGCAAGGCCTTTGCCCCGTGGCGCGACTGGTTCGCCGAACGCGTCGAGAGCGCCGACCGGCTCCGTGCCGCGCTCTCCGAGGCTCGGATACGCGACGAGGAGGCCTACGGCGCGGTCGTCGCCGCGATGGCGCTCCCCAAGGGCACCCCGGAGCAAGCGCGAGAGCGGAGCGACCGGCTGCAGGCTGCGCTCGCTCATGCCGCCACCGAGCCGCTGCGCGCCGCCGAGATTGCGATGCGCACCCTCGACGAGGCGCGGCTTCTGCTCGAACACCCGAACCCCCATCTGCTCAGCGACGTCGGTTGCGCCGGCGAATTCGCCGCGGCCGGGATCGCGGCGGCGGCCTATAACGTCCGCGTCAACCATCGCTACCTTCGCGACGAGTTGCTCGTCGCGCGGCAGCGCGCAGCGTTGGAGCGGCTGGAACTGCGTGCGCGCGATGGAATCGTCGCGCTGCGCGCCGAGATCGTCGAACGCAGCCGTTAGCCTTACGCCACCCGCTCGAAAAACGGAGCGAGCGCCTCGGGATCGACATTCATGCCAACCCCGCGTGCGTGATACCGAATATCGTGGAAATCGGCGCCCGCGGTAGCGAGCAGCCCGTATTCGCGCGCCTTGCGTTCGTAGAGCGCGATATCGTTCGCATCGTGCAGCGGATAGTAAATTTCGATGCCGTCAAATTCGCCGGCACCGCACAGGTCGTCCACGATCGCGGCATCCGCGACTCGGCCGGGATGCGCGAGTACCGCTATGCCACCCGCCGCGCGAATCGCCGCGCTCGCGCGCTGCGGCGTCACGAACGTCGAGGGCACGAACCCGGGGCGGCCGCGCCGCAACAAGCCGCGAAAGGCCGCCTCGATATCGCTCGAAATGCCGTTGGCGACCAACGCCCGCGCGACGTGTGGGCGCCCCAACACCTTCGATCCCTGCGCGTGTTCTTCGACATCGGCCATCGTGATGGAGTATCCCCCGGCCTGCAGTTGCTCCACCATGCGCCGTGCGCGGGCGAGACGATGCTCGCGGTTCTCG
The DNA here is from genome assembly GCA_013044185.1 of Vulcanimicrobiota bacterium. Taxonomy (GTDB): domain Bacteria; phylum Vulcanimicrobiota; class Vulcanimicrobiia; order Vulcanimicrobiales; family Vulcanimicrobiaceae; genus JABEUX01. The sequence goes on from JABEUX010000034.1 coordinate 2,774, forward strand.
ACGAGGAACGCCGCGAAAGCTGAATCGTCGATACGCAGCCCATAGCCGAGTACGTGCACCTCGGAGTTGCGGTAATAGGTATTGATCTCCGTGCCGACGACGACGCGCGCTCCCGCGTGCGGCGTAAAGCGCCCGTACGCGGCGAGCGTATCGTGGTCGGTGATCGAATAGGCCTCGACGCCGCGCTGCGCCATCATATCGGCGAGCGCTTGCGGCTCGAGGCTTCCGTCGCTACAAAGAGTGTGGGAGTGGAAGTCGACGATCACTCAATCGCAGCTCCGCCGTCTACGGTCCGGCGCTCGACGGCGATCGAAATACCGGTGCGTTCTTCGTCGCCGATCGGCACCGAGATAAACGACGGCGTCCCAACTAAATCGAGTGATTCGTTCTTCAAATACGCGCGTGCGATCGCCAGGGCCTTGACGGCCTGGTTCACCGCAGCCGCGCCGACGGCTTGCACTTCGACGCCGTCGCGTTGCCGCAACGCCGCCGCGATCGCGCCTGCGACGGCATTGGGGTTACTCTTCGCTGAAACTTTCAGGGTCGTCGGGGTGAAGGGGTGGGTGGTTTCGCCGTTCATGGAATGCCTCGTTGAAAGATGCGTTTGATAGAGATCGCTCGGCCCGAGCGGGTATCGAGGCAAAGAACCGCAGCACAGAGCTGTTTGGTTCCGCTTTTACAGACGGAGAAGCGATCCGAAAAACCCGTCAGAAATCGCGACAGCACCGCTTCGCTCTCCATACCGATGATACCGTCGCTGGGACCGGTCATCCCGAGGTCGGTAATATACGCTGTTCCGCCAGGCAAAATCTCTTCGTCGGCGGTCTGAACGTGCGTATGCGTCCCATAAATTGCAGAAACTTTACCATCGGCGAAGCGAGCGAGGCCCTGTTTTTCCGAGGTTGCTTCGGCGTGAACGTCGACCAGAATGCACGGCGTCACCGCGCGCATCGCCGTAATTTCGGCCTCCAACGCGCGAAACGGATCGTCGACCGGAGGCATAAACGTGCGCCCCATCACGTTGATGATCCCTAACGTCACCTCGCCGACGCGCAGCGTCCCGGCGCCAGCACCCGGCGTTCCCGGCGGATAGTTTGCCGGACGAATCACGCGATCGCTCCGTTCGAGAAACGTCTTGAATTCGCGCTTGTCGAACGTGTGGTTGCCGCCGGTGAGAAAATCGACGCCGCTCTCGAAGAGTTCCTCGACCGTTGCGGCAGTCAATCCGAAGCCGGCGGCGATATTTTCGCCGTTGGCGATGCAGGCGTCGATCTCGTAGCGATCGCGCAAAACCGAAACGGAGCGTTTTACCGCATCGCGTCCCGGCGACCCAACGATATCCCCGATAACGAGGACGTTCAAACGATCTAACGGCGAGGCGATGCCTTCCCTTTCCGGCGCTGATTGAGAAAATAGACGAGCACGCGTTGCCCTTCGCGAAAGCCGATGAGCCCTCCGGCGCGCGACGGGTCGCGCAGGCTCTCGACGGCGTAGAACGCCGCCTCGTCGGCAGCCGCGCGGTCTTCGTCGAGCGCGAGCTCTTCGGTGGGACGGCTGCGTACCAGCGCGTCGCCGAAGCGCGCATCGAAGAACGCGCAGAGCATCTCGAGTTCGTCCTTGCTAAAGGTACCACCATCGCGAACCACCGTCACGAACGAGGTGGCCCGGTCCGCTTCGAAGCGCACGCGCAACGCAACGGGCTCTTCGCGCGAGAGATCGAGGAAGCAAGCGCAGTGGTCGGCGATCGATTCGGAGAGGGCTGCTTGGTTGGATTTTTCGAGCCGACCGCGAACAGCGAAGCCCAGTTCGAGCGTTCCATCGTTTGGATGCGCTCGCAGCGACGCGAGCTCTGGAAAGCGCTCGAGTATCGCGCAAATGTAGTTCACGCTCTCTGCCTGTGGGGGAAACGGACGAATCGACATGGATGACACTCTGGATTTGACGATGGGGGGTCGCCTAGGTACGACGCGCCCCGGGCGCTCACCCTTGCCAAAGGGGCTCCTGGGCCGGCTTTTTCTCCCTTTCACGCTTGGAAGCTCGCTTGTTTTCCTCTCCCAGGGAAGGGCCGAAGCGATTCCGGCTCCGGCATGCCCCCCTACTGCATGATGACGGAGGTACGCTACGTCGGTTAGGGAACCGAGACGCTTCGACCATGCACGACCTTCATAACGGGCGGATTCTTCTCACGGGCGGCGCCGGGCTCATCGGCAGCACCGTGCTTTGGGCGCTCAACCGTCGCGGCCTCGACGACGTTCTCGTCGTCGATCGGCTCGACGAAAGCGAAAAGTGGAAGCACCTCGTGCCGCTCCGCTTCGCCGACTATCTCGATGCCGACGATCTCACCGAGACGCTGGAGGTCGATCCCGAGGCGCTCGGACCGATCGGCACCGTCATCCACCTCGGTGCCTGCTCCTCGACCACGGAATGCGACGCCGATTTTCTCATGCGCAACAACTACGAGTACACCAAGCGCCTCGCACGCTGGGCGATCGAACGCGACATCCGCTTCGTCTACGCTTCATCGGCTGCGACCTACGGTTCGCTCGAGAGCACGCTCGACGACGAAGCGCCACTCACCGATTTGCGCCCGATGAACGCTTATGCGTACTCCAAACATCTCTTCGATTGTTACGCATCGCGCCAAGGATGGCTCGAGCAGATCTGCGGCATTAAATATTTTAATATCTTCGGCCCCAACGAAGACCACAAAGGCGAGATGCGCAGCGTCGTTGCAAAGGCGTGCGAACAGATTCGGGAGAGCGGCAGCATTCGGCTCTTTAAGAGCGATCGTGCGGAGTACGCCGATGGCGAACAGCGCCGCGATTTTCTCTATGTGAAAGACGCCGTCGAAATGACCTTGCACCTCGCAGCGAGCGATCGCAACGGACTCTTCAACGTCGGCGCCGGTAAGGCGCAAACCTGGCTCGATCTCGTGCGCCCGATCTTTAGCGCGCTCGACGTTCCCGAGCGGATCGAGTTCGTGCCGATGCCCGAACATCTGCGCGCAAAGTATCAATACTTTACGTGCGCGCGCATCGATCGGTTGCGTGCTGCGGGCTATACCGCCGAGATTCCGCAACTCGCCGACGCGGTCGGCGACTACGTGCGGAACTACCTGATCCCGGGACGCGTTCTCGAACCCAATGACGCGCCGTACGCCCGGAGAGCGACGACGATCGCGTAATCCATTCACCACTTTTTTGACGAAAACGAGGATCCGACTGTGAGCCAACAAAGCCGCGCGCAACGCCGCCGTGATGACCGAGGGATCTCCCACGGGCCGCCGCCGCGCGACCCGATGCGCGCGATCTATCTCGGCTTCGCCGTCGTCGTCGTCCTCGTCTTTCTCGGCTTCGGGCTCTTCCGCTGGCACGAAACCCAACGGATCGCAGCGATTTATGCGACGCCGACGCCGTTGGCTTCGCTCGCGCCCGGCGCGAAACCGCAACCGGCACCCATCCAACTCGTCGATGGTGGGACGCTCGGGCAAAAGCTCTTCCCCGACGGCGACACCTCGATCGGTGGACGGGGCCTACCGGTCGACGGGATCAGGTGCGAGAGTGCCGCCGAACCGATCGTCCTGCACGTCCACGAGCATCTCGCGTTATTCGTGAATGGCAAACAAATTGCGATTCCGCAATACGTCGGATTGGTTCCGAATCCCAATAATCCGCAGTCGAGCTGTCTCTACTGGATCCATACCCATGATGCCGAGGGCATCATTCACGTCGAATCGCCGCACGTACGGCTCTTCCACCTCGGCGATTTCTTCGCGATCTGGGGGCAACCGCTGCGCGCGAACGATGTCGCAGGTTTCAAGGGCCCGGTGACCGTCTGGCTCAACGGTAGCCGCTACACCGGCAACGCGAAGCAGATTCCGCTCCTCTCCCACCAACAGATCGTGATCGACGTCGGCAAATCGCTCCCGCCGCCGCTCTATGTCTTTCCGCCGGGTGATTAGTCCGGCGGAGCGTTCGAAAACGCTTCCGTAGAGACATTAGCCGCAGGGCAAGCGAGCTTTTTAGGCTACCCTAACACCCATGGCTTCGCTAGGGGCTCGCCGCTCGCTCTCGGGATCTGAAAAACCCGCCTGGAAGACGTGGCTGCTGCGCCTGCTTGCTGTCGCGGGTCCAGGAATCGTGGTCACCTTCGCCGATACCGAGGCCGGCAGCATTACCACGGCGGCGACCTCCGGAGCGCAGTACGGCTTCTCGCTCGTTCTGCTCCAACTCTTACTGATCGTACCGCTCTTCGTCGTCCAGGAGATGACGGTGCGCCTCGGGACCGCCACCGGCAAGGGGCACGCGCGCCTCATCCGCGAGCATTACGGCATCGGCTGGGCGTGGGTCTCGCTGGGAACGATGCTCGTGACGAACATCGCCGCGCTCGTCACCGAATTCGCCGGCATCGCCGGTGCGGCGGCGATCTTCGGCCTGCCCCCAGCCCCGTTTATCATTATTGCGGCGCTCGCTCTCACGACCGTGATACTGACCGCAAGTTACAAGCGCGCCGAGTATTTCGCACTCGCGCTCTGCGCGATGGAGTTGTTGTTCATTCCCGCCGCCATTGCTGCAAAACCGAATCTGCACTCGATCGTCTTTCACGGCATCCTCGGTGCGCAACCACTCGGCGACCAACATTATCTGCTGCTGATCGCCTCGAATATCGGCGCGGTCATCATGCCGTGGATGATCTTCTACCAACAGAGCGCTACGGTCGATAAAGGCTTGGTGCCACGCGACCTTCCGTTTGCCCGCATCGATACCGCCATCGGCTCGGTTGCAACGCAGCTCATTATGATCGCAGTCATCGTGATGACCGCCGCCACGCTCTTCGTCCACCACATTCCCGTGAGCGATGCCGCACATGCCGCGCTCTCGCTCGAACCGCTCGTCGGCAAATTCGCCGGCGTGACCTTCGGCGCGGCGTTAATCGGGGCATCGATGCTCGGCGCTTTCGTCGTCTCGCTGGCAACGGCGTGGGCCTTCGGTGAGGCCTTCGAATGGCGTTGCTCGCTCAACGATAGTTGCCTAAAAGCCAAGCGCTTTTACGCGCTCTATATCGGGAGCGTCGCTCTCGCCGCAGGGATCGTGCTCATTCCGAATCTTCCCCTCGTGAATATGACCAACGATATCGAAGCCTTCAACGGCTTCGTGCTGCCGATCGTCCTCGGCTTTCTGCTCGTCTTGGTCAACGACAAGCGCGTCATCGGCGATCGAAGGAACGGCTTGCTTGGCAACATCGTTACCATCGGGCTCTCCGTGCTGATCGTCGCGCTCGGCATCTGGATGGCGATAGCGACCTTCATCCACCCCGGGGGTGCGTAAAAGCAGTATCGTGAGGTGATGTACGCGCTTCTCTTGGCGGTCTCGCTGCTCCCCATTCACGCAACGGTGCTCGCCGTCGCCCCGCAGCATACCGTTATCGCACGCACGCGCGGTGCGACGCTCCAGCTCAAAGCCGGCATCTACCGCTTCCGGATTCCTCATGCAACCGCATTTCGCCCCGGCGTGGGCGTGGACGGTCTCCTCGACCGTGCGACGAAGCCGTGGACGCTCCGCGATGCGGTGCCCGCGCGTCCCTTCGTTGCGGGGCTACCCGCGCGCGGAAAGGTCGTCACCATCGACCTAGGAAGCACTCTACCCAACGTTACCTTGGTCGATTCGGCGGGCCATCCATTTAATCTCTCGACCGCGTTCCGCGGGAAAACGCTGCTCGTGAGTTTCATCTACACGCGCTGCCCGCCGGGCGATCTCTGCCCACTCACGAGTGCAAAATTTGCGCGCATGCAACGACAGATCGATCCCAGACACATGCATTTGCTGGAGATCTCGATCGATCCGAAATACGATTCTCCGGCGGTGTTACGGAATTACGGCATTCGCTTTGGCGCGATCCCCTCGCGTTGGACGCTCGCCACGGGCACCGGTTCGACCGTTCAGTCGCTTCTCGATCGATTCGTCATTTCTTCAATCGAGGATACCACCGGCCATTACGTTCATAACGACGAATTATTTATCGTCGCTCCCAATGGTCGCGTCGCCTTCATCGCACGAAGTGCCGCCTGGGTCGCGGGGGGAGCGCTCGCCGAAGCTCGCTCCATCGACGGAGAGACGAGCAATCCGTTCGAACTCTTTAAACTTTCGTTGGTCGCGAGCATCGTTGCGGCGTGCGGCGGCAGCGAATATGCAGGCGTGGTTATTCTCGACATCGTCCTGCTCACGCTGATCGCCCTGGCGGTAACGTGGATCCTCTGGCGCCTCGCCCGCCGCCTCATGCGCGAGCGCTAACCGAGGCAGCCGCGCGGCAGGCTTCTCGCATGCCCGATGAGGAACCCAAGCGCCCGTGGGAGCAGCGCGTAAGGCGATTGAAACGCCGAGTGCCGAACAGGCGGCATTTCTGGAACGAGCGATCGAGCAGTACGCTTCGATCGCCTATTCCTATGCCTACCGCCTCACGCGCAACGAGCCCGACGCCCGCGACCTCGTTCAGGAAGCCTTCATCCGCGTCTACCGAGCGTGGCGCAGCTTCACGCCGGGAACCTCGTTTCAGGCCTGGCTCTACCGGATTATCACAAACTTGCATCGCGACGAACTTCGGCGACGAAAAGGACGTTATTACGATGAGATCCCAGAGGACAACGCACCGCAGGAATGGGGAGGCGAGCGCCCGCTCGCCGTGGAGCCGATCGAGGAATACC
>JABEUX010000181.1 GCA_013044185.1 Vulcanimicrobiota bacterium
ATCGAAGCGCTCGCACGCTGGAGCCCACGCACGCACTCGGAAAAAGAGATCGCTTTTCGGCCGGCGCGCGTGCTCCTACAAGATTTTACGGGCGTTCCGTGCGTCGTCGATCTCGCCGCAATGCGCGACGCGATGGCGACGATGGGCGGCGACCCCAACGCCATCAATCCGTTACAGCCGGTCGAACTCGTCATCGACCACTCGGTGCAGGTCGATCGCTTCGGTACCGCCGATGCGGCGGATCGCAATGCCGAGATCGAGTTCGAACGCAATCGCGAACGCTATGCGTTTCTCAAGTGGGGGCAATCGGCGCTTGCGAATTTTCGCGCCGTTCCACCCGATACCGGCATCGTCCATCAAGTCAACATCGAATATCTCGCGCGCGTTATTTTCGGGGCCGGTGGTGCGGGCGTAGCCTACGATCCGGCGAGCGCAGTCGCTTATCCCGATAGCGCGGTCGGCACCGATTCGCACACCACGATGGTCGACGGCCTGGGAGTCCTCGCCTTCGGCGTCGGCGGTATCGAAGCCGAAGCGGCGATGTTGGGACAGCCGGTCACGATGTTGATTCCCGAAGTCATCGGGTTCAAACTCGAAGGCGCGATGCGCGAAGGCGTGACCGCGACCGATCTCGTGTTGACCGTGACGCAGATGTTGCGTAAAAAGGGCGTCGTCGGGAAATTCGTCGAGTTTTATGGCACGGGTCTGAGCCGCTTGCCGGTCGCCGACCGCACCACCATCGGCAACATGTCGCCGGAGTTCGGATCGACGGTCGCAATGTTCCCGATCGACGACCGGACGCTGGAGTATATGCGCCTCACCGGTCGCGCGCCCGAACATATTGCGCTCGTCGAAGCGTACGCGCGCGCGCAGGGAATCTTCCGCACCGACGACGCGCCCGAGCCGCAGTATAGCGATACGCTGGTGCTCGATCTCGGCACGGTCGAACCGAGCCTCGCCGGCCCGCGCCGTCCGCAGGATCGCGTGCGCTTGAACGAAGTAAAATCCTCGTTTGCCGGTGCGTTCGCCGAATATGCAAAGACGCGAACGCCGGTCAACGCCGGTGCCGAGCGGATGCAGAGCGAGGGCGGGAACGGCGGCGTCGCTCTCGCCGATGGCCCGGCCGAACTTACCGACGGCTCGGTCGTCATCGCGGCGATCACGAGTTGCACGAATACCAGCAATCCCTCGGTGCTCGTCGCGGCCGGGTTGCTCGCGAAACGCGCGGTCGAACGCGGCCTCAAGCAGAAGCCGTGGGTGAAAACTTCGCTCGCTCCGGGCAGCAAAGTCGTCACCGACTACCTCGCGAAAGCGGATCTACAAAAATCGCTCGACGCGCTCGGCTTCAACCTCGTCGGTTACGGCTGCACCACCTGTATCGGGAATTCGGGGCCGCTGCCGATCGACGTGAGCGAAGCGATCGCCGAGCGCAATCTTTTCGTGGGCGCGGTCCTCTCGGGAAACCGCAACTTCGAAGGGCGCATTCACGCGCAGGTGCGCGCGAATTATCTCGCCTCGCCGCCGCTGGTGGTTGCCTACGCGCTTGCCGGCCGGCTCGATATCGATCTGAGCACCGAACCGCTCGGAACGGGAAGCGATGGGAAGCCGGTCTATCTGCGCGATATTTGGCCGACCAACGAAGAAGTCGCGCGCGTGGTTACTCAGTGCGTCACCGACGAGATGTTCAAGACGCGTTACGTCGACGTCTTTCGCGGCGATGCGAATTGGGCAAACCTCGCGGTCGCCGCGAGCGAACGCTATGCGTGGGATCCGAAATCCGAGTACGTCAAGAACCCGCCCTACTTCGACGGGATGCCGGCCGAACCGGGCGCGACCAACGATATCGTCGGCGCGCGGGTGCTGGCGGTACTCGGCGATTCGGTGACGACCGATCACATCTCTCCGGCGGGATCGATCGCGAAAAACTCGCCGGCGGCAAAATATCTCGTCGAGCTCGGCATCGATCCGGCGGATTTCAATTCCTACGGCGCGCGCCGCGGTAACCACGAAGTGATGATGCGTGGAACCTTTGCGAACATTCGTCTTCGGAACGCCTTGGTGCCCGGCATCGAAGGCGGCGTCACCCGCTACTTGCCGACCGGTGAGCAGATGTCGATCTTCGATGCTGCGATGCGCTATAAAAAGGACGGAACCCCGTTGGTGATTTTCGCGGGCAAGGAGTACGGCTCGGGCTCCTCGCGCGATTGGGCGGCGAAGGGGCCGGCGCTGCTCGGCGTTCGCGCCGTCGTAGCGGAGTCGTTCGAGCGTATTCATCGCAGCAATCTCATCGGTATGGGCGTCCTTCCGCTCGAGTTCGTTAACGGCGAGAGTGCGAGCAATTACGCGCTCACCGGCGAAGAGATCGTCGAGATCCACGGCATCTCCGGTGGCGTGAAGCCACGCATGGAGGTCGGCGTCAAGGCGACCGATCCTCAGAGCGGTAATTCGGTACACTTCAAGGCACGCGTTCGTATCGATACCCCCGATGAGGCGGAGTACTATCGGCACGGCGGGATCTTGCAATACGTTCTTCGCCAATTGCGGGCGGCTTCGAAGCGCTAAGCGCGCCGAGAGCAGAGACCGATGAACCGACGAATATGAAATCGCTCGACCAGCTTTACGACGAGTTGCAATCGGCAAACGCCGATTCACTCGGGTACCCGGCGGCGAAGGATTTCGACTACGCCGAGATCGAGCGCTTTCTCAATTTTCCGATCAACAACATCGGCGACCCGTTCGCGCAAGGAACCTATCGCGTCCATACCCGCGAGTGCGAACGGGAGGTCGTCGCATTTTTCGCGGAGGCAACGCGAGCTCCGCAAGACGATTGGTGGGGCTACGTAACCAACGGCGGGACCGAGGGCAACCTCTACGGGCTCTACCTCGCCCGCGAGTTACATCCCGACGGCATCGTCTACTACTCCGAAGCGACGCATTATAGCGTTTCGAAGAACCTCCACTTTCTCGGCATGCGGCATATTATGATCCGCGCCCAGGAGAACGGCGAGATCGATTACGACGATCTTCTCGAAACGCTCAAGATACATCGCGATCGCCCGCCGATTATCTTTGCGAATATCGGAACGACGATGACCGAGGCGCGCGACGATATCGGACGTATCGTCGAAATGATGGATCGCTTGGCTATCCGCGAGCGATATATCCATTCGGACGCCGCGCTCGTCGGCGGCTACGCTGCATATCTCGATCCGCGCCCGGCGTGGGATTTCGCCGACGGTGCCGATTCGGTCGCGATTAGCGGGCACAAGTTTCTCGGTGCGCCGATTCCGTGCGGTATCGTCATTGCGCGCAAACACAACGTGCAACGCATCGCCCGTTCGATCGATTACATCGGCAGCCTCGATACGACGATCACCGGTTCGCGCAGCGGCTTCTCGCCGCTGATGCTCTGGTATCGTCTGCAGCAACTCGGAGAAGCCGGACTGCGCGAACGCCTGGGGCGCTCGCTGGCCAACGCGGGCTATCTCGTCGAGCGACTGACGGCGATCGGGATTCCCGCATGGCGCAATCCCAACGCGATTACCGTCGTCATTCCCCGCGCCGACGCGGCGATCCAGCAACGTTGGCAACTCGCGACCGCCGGGGATATCTCGCACGTCTTGGTCCTGCCCAATGTCAGTCGCGAACAGATCGATACGTTCGTCGCCGACGTGGCGAAATCGCGTACGGAGGATGCATGCAAAGCTTGAGAGCGATCGTTCCGAACAGGCCCGGATTGCTGGCGGAGATCACCGAGGTGCTCGCCGCACGCGGCGTCGATATCGACGCCATCGTGGTTGAATCGCACGGCAGCGCCGCTCTCGTTCGCCTGGAGGTGGAGCGCGGGGACGAGGCGCTCGCCGCACTCGCCGATGCGGGGCATCCGGCGGTGACCGACACCGTCTTGCTCGCGCGTATCGAGGATCGCCCGGGGGCGCTTGCGGCGCTA
>JABEUX010000182.1 GCA_013044185.1 Vulcanimicrobiota bacterium
CCGTGGCCTCTTACTGCAGGTCGGGCAGCGCCGTCGCTTGCTGAGCTATCTGCAGCGCAAAGATATCGAGAAGTATCGGCAGCTCATCGCCGACCTCGGACTGCGCCGCTAAACCCGCAACCGGCCTCCAGGTCTCCATGGGAGCGGCGCGAAGTCGCTCCCATGAACTATCGAATAAAGCACTTTGACGTTCTCAGCGTCGCCTCGATCGGCGCGCTCCTCTACGCTGGCGTAGCGCTCGTTCTCGCGATCGTCGTTTCGCTATTTTCGTCGCTGATCGTGGCGGGAATGGGGCACATGGGAATGCCGAACGCATATCCCTTCATGATGGCGCGACCGCTCATAATGGTGATTTTTCCGATTATCTACGGCGTCTTCGCGTTTATCGCGCTCGCCATCATCACCGCGCTCTACAATCTTTTCGCCGGATGGACCGGCGGTTTTCTCATCACGCTGGAAGCGCAGCAAGCTCCACCGCCCGCATCCCCGCAAACGTTACCGTAGGCGAAACGCGCGCACGTTACGCGCGTTTGCGTGCGTGCGCGCGGAGCACCGCGGCTTCGATCGCCGCGCTGCCCATGCCGTAATATTCGATCAGTTCTACCGGATCGCCGGACTGGCCGAAGCGATCGTTGACGCCGATGAACTCGATCGGCGTCGGGTGCTGCGCCGAGAGAATCTCGGCGACGCGCGAACCCATACCGCCATGAATCTGGTGCTCTTCGACGGTCACCACCGCGCCGCAGGTTTTCGCCGCGTCGAGGATCGCCGCTTCGTCCATCGGCTTCACGGTGTGGTTGTTCACGACGCGACATTCGATGCCGCGCTCGCGCGAGAGCTTATCGGCGGCCATTAACGCGTTATAGACGAGAATACCGCAAGCGACGATCGCGACGTCGGTGCCCTCGCGGAAGACTTGCGCTTTGCCGATCTCGAACGGCGTCGCTTCGCTGGTAACGATCGCGGATTTTTCGCGCGCGAAACGCAGATAGGTCGGGCCGAACGTCTGCGAGAGCGCGAGCGTCGCTTTCTTCGTTTGCACGCTATCGCAGGGCACGACGACGAACATGTGCGGAATCACCCGCATGATCGCAATATCTTCGATCGCTTGGTGGGTCGCACCGTCGGGGCCGACCGAGACGCCGGCGTGTGCGCCCGCGATCTTCACGTTGGTTTGGTTGAGCGCCATGATGGTGCGGACTTGCTCCCACGAACGCCCGGGATTAAACATCGCGTAGCTGGCGATCCAGGGAATCTTGCCGACCGCGGCGAGCCCGCCCGCCATCGCGACGAGCATCTGCTCGGCGACGCCGATCTCGAGATATTGCTCGGGGAGCGCCTTCTTGAGCGCTTCGAAGCGCGTCGATTCGGAGAGATCGGCGCAGATGCCGATGACGTTGCGATTCGCTTGCGCCGCTTCGAGCAGCCCTTCGCCGAAGCCGTTGCGCGTCGGCAGCTGTTTGAGGTTTGCGGTGTCGCGGTAGTCGACCAGCGCCATCGCCTGCGCCGCGCGGTCGAGGGTTTGCGTGTTAGACATGCGCGAGAATCCTCTCCCGCGTCGCCGCGAGTTCTGCGAGTGCGGTTTTTGCTTGCTCGGCGTTCGGCGGCTTCCCGTGCCAGGTATAGTCGCCTTCCATGTAACTCACGCCCTTACCGGGAATCGTTTTCGCGATAATGACCTGCGGCTTTCCCTTGACGGCATGCGCGCGTTCGACCGTCGCAACGAACGCCGCGATATCGTGCCCGTCGCATTCGAAGACCTCCCAGTTAAAGGCGCGATATTTATCGGCGAGCGGTTCGAGCGGCATGATCTCTTCGGTGCTGCCGTCGATCTGAATGAAGTTGCGATCGATGATGCAGAGCAGATTATCGAGTTTGAACTTTGCTGCCGTCATCATCGCCTCCCAATGCAAGCCGCATTGGTGTTCGGCATCGGAGGTGACGACGTAGACGCGGAAATCGGCGCCATCCATCTTCGCGGCTTGCGCCATGCCGACGCCCTGCGCGAGCCCTTCGCCGAGCGGCCCCGAGGTCGTTTCGACGCTCGGCAGCGTCACGCGTTCCGGGTGCCCTTGAAGACGCGTACCAAATTTGCGGAGCGTCAGCAGTTCTTCGACCGGAAAGTAGCCGAAGTTCGCCATCGCCGAGTAGCGCACCGGAGCGATGTGCCCGCAGGAGAGCAGCAGGCGGTCGCGCTGCGGCCAGCTCGGCTCCTCGGGGCGGTTGCGCATTACGTGGCCGTAGAGCGCGGTAAAGATGTCGGCCATGTCGAGCGAGCCGGCGGAGTGCCCGGAGCCTGCGGCGAGCAACGCGCGAATGATGCCTTCGCGCACGTCGGTCGCCTTGAGGTCAAGCTCCCTCAAGCGTTGGGGGGTCAGGGTCTGCATGCCCGCGTTATACCAGGTGGCGCCCCTTGGGCCCTCGCGGGCGGTCATGAACCGTGCGCCGAAAAAGCGCGCCATGCCGATACGTGTTCGCGAGGTTCTTCGCCGCTTGTCGGAGGACGGCTGGGTTGTCGTGGCAACTCGCGGTAGCCATCGGCAATTTAAGCATCCGTCCAAGCCAGGCCGCGTGACAGTACCTGGGCGCGAGGGCGACGAACTCCACGAAGGCACGTGGCGATCCATTCAGCGACAGGCAGGTTGGAAGTGAAATATCCAGTGATCATCGAGCGAGGCGAGCGGAACTTTTCGGCATACGCACCCGATTTGCCCGGATGCGTGGCGACTGGTGAGACGCTTGAGGAGACCCAGCAGAACATTCGTGACGCCATAGAGCTGCATATCGAGGGGATGCGAGAGGACGGTCTCCCCGTACCAGCCGCCTCCGCTGTCGTATTTGCCGAGGTAGCCTAACTCGCGGCGGCCTCGGCTAATACCCGAGAGCGGCACCCGCGGGGTGGCGCCGGTCGCTCCCGCCTTCGAGCACGCCGGTTGTCGGATCGACGATAATCGCTTGCGCCGAACCCCAGGTGGGAATCTGCTTCATGCGATAGCCCTCTTTTTCGAGTGCGAGAATGACGGTTGGTGCGAGCGCGCCCGGCTCGTACTGAATCTCGTCGGGGAGCCACTGCATGTGGATCCGGGGCGCATCGACGGCCTGCATCGCAGTCATTCCGAAATCGACCGCGTTGAGGATCGTCTCCAGCGTGATCGTGATGATCCGCGAGCCGCCGGGGCTCCCCGTCACCATAAAGAGTTTACCGCCGTGCAGCACGATCGTCGGCGACATCGAGGAGAGCGGATGCTTGAACGGCTCGATCTCGTCGACTTTCCCTTGCACTAAGCCGTACATGTTCGGCACGCCGGGCTTCGACGTGAAATCGTCCATCTCGTCGTTGAGGAAGAACCCGGTCGTTCCGGCCATCACGCCCGCCCCGAACCAATCGTTGAGCGTGTACGTGACGCCGACGGCATTTCCCCAACGATCGACGATGGAGAAATGCGTGGTATCGCGATGCTCGTGCCAATGCACGCCGAGCCCCGGATGCACCTCGCTCGACGGCGTCGCGCGATCCGGCGAGATCTGCGCGCGTAATTTCGCGGCGTACGATTGCGAGAGCAGTTGCGCGATCGGTTCGGCGCCGAAAGCGGGATCGCCGAGATAGGCATTGCGGTCGGCGTAGGCGCGCCGCTCCGCTTCGACGAGATAATGCGTCTCTTTGATGGAATGCCAGCCCCACTGCGTAAACGGATAGGGCGTGACGATATGCAGGATCTCGCAGATCGTTACGCCGCCCGAACTCGGCGGCGGCGATGAAATAATTTTGTAGCCGTGATAATCGCAGGCGGTCGGCGTGCTGACGACGGTGTGGTAATCGGCGAAATCGCGCATCGAGAGAATGCCGCCGTTGGCGTCGCTCGCTGCGACGATCGCGCGCGCGATCGGGCCGCGATAGAACGCCGCCGCGCCATCGCGCGAAATCTCTTCGAGCGTGCGCGCGAGTTCCGGTTGCTTCACCACTTGGCGGGGAACCGGCAGATGCCCGTTCGGCATCCAGATCGCGCGCAGATTCGCTTGCTTCGCAAAAGTGTACGCGCCGCTATAGCCCTCGGCGAGCGAACCGTGGAACGGGATCAGATCGCCGCCGGTGAAGGTAAAACCGTTCTTCGCCAGCGCGATTGCGGGCGCCATCAGCGCCGCACGCGACATCGTGCCGAAGCGTTTGCGCGCGGTCGCCATGCCGGCGACCGTGCCGGGAACGCCGATGGAGAGCCAGCCCTTGGTGGAGCGCCCGGGCACGACGTTGCCGTGCTTGTCGAGGTACATCGAGGGCGTCGCGCGCGCCGGTGCGACCTCGCGAAAATCGATGAACGCGCTGCGCCCGTCGTGCAGGCGCACCAACATGAATCCGCCGCCGCCGATATTGCCGCAGCACGGGTCGACGACCGCGAGCGCGTAGGCGACCGCGACCGCCGCATCGACGGCGTTCCCGCCGCGTTTGAGGACGTCGAGCCCAACCTGCGAGGCGTAGCGCTGCTCGGTCACCACCATGCCGTGTCGGCCGATCCCCATCGGCGGCGAGATCGGCATCTTCGGGCGCGGCCAGGGGCCGACGGCGAGAAGCGCGAGCGCCGAGAGTGCGGCGAGCAGCGGACGGGCGAATCTTTTCATGTGCCTAGCTTCGGTGTGCGACGCGCGAATCTTTGAGGTCGGACCGAATCTCGGCCCGACCTCGCGACGTGAAGAGCTAGCGGCTATCGCATCGTCCCCGTCATTTTTCGCTGCATGGCACTACCCGAAGTCCAGGGGGAATTTGTCGTTGAAGGGCTGCGACGGACGAAAGTGCGTCGCCTGGAAAGAGATGAATATTGAAATATCCGCATGCGGCCCATAATCGTCGACCAAATAGATCCATCCCACCGTCAGCCCACCGACATTCACGAGCCGGGCAAGAGAGCGGATATAACGCCCGAGGTTTTGATTTGCGGCCACAACTGGGGATCCGGTTTCCATCGAACCAGCGCATCGCACCCGTTCGGGCATTTTATGAAAAAGAGCTGCTGGAACGATCATGACGGCATCAAATATTTCGACCAGCAACGTATCGCCGAGGCGACGGATGGAAGCGGCGCCCGGCGTAGATAAAACCATTGTGATGGCGTAACGGCATTGCCCTCACAACCGCCCTCTCGCCTAACTGCGTTCATGGAGCCGAACCGTCCGGCACGATCCACATCGCATCTGACCGAGGGTGCCTATCCAGCGTATTTAAGACCCCGCCTGCTTTCTTGATCGCTGTTGCGTAATTATATTTCCAGTAGATGAGAACGACTTGCGTTTTTCCGAGTATGATATCCGGGGGTAGATGCCTGCACAGTCGATACTCATGTGCGACGTGGTCAGCGGGCCACAAGGGATCGTTGACGGCGTTATCTGTAAAGTCATTACATTGCATAACGACGCCGTTGATTTTCGTCCGGTAACTTAAAGAAAACGTCTTGACTTTTTTTGAAATTTTGTCGTAAACGATGAGACGGAGGGAGAGAATGTCCCTCTCAACATGCACCTTGTAGCCAAATACGACTCCTTCGGTTGCTTCAAGTCGTGACGAATCGACTGGTCGAATAGGGTTGTCTTCAAACAGCGGAGTTGAAGCGAAAATAGTCATCGATGAAGAACTTACTAATCCAACAAAAATAATTGTGCTTAGCGATCGTTTCATATTAGTTCACTTCGGAAAAAAACCAAAGAACGTATACACCGCTATTGACCGCGGCATCGCAGCCTTCAAACAAAAGCGCCCGGCCGACGGCGAGAGTGCGGCGAGCAACGGGCGAGCGAATCTTTTCATGTGCCTAGCTTCGGTGTGCGACGCGCGAATCTTTGAGGTCGGACCGAATCTCGGCCCGACTTCGCGACGTGAAGATCCAGCGGCTATCGCATCGCCCCCATCATTTTTCGCTGCATGGCACTACCCGAAGTCCAGGGGGAATTTGTCGTTGAACGGCTGCGACGGACGAAAGTGCGTCGCCTGGAAAGAGATGAATATTGAAATATCCGCGATCTTTAAGCGACATTTTTCTATTCGCCTGAACGACCTCTTCTCGATGCGGCCCATAGTCGTCGACCAAATAGATCCATCCCACCGTCAGCCCGCCGACATTCACGAGCCGGGCAATAGAGCGGATATAACGCCCGAGGTTTTGATTTGCAGCCACAACTGGGGATCCGGTTTCCATCGAACCAGCGCATCGCACCCGTTCGGGCATTTTATGAAAAAGAGCTGCTGGAACGATCATGACGGCATCAGATATTTCGACCAGCAACGTATCGCCGAAGCGCCGGATGGAAGCGGCGTCTGGCCTGGATAAGACCATTGTAGTGGCGTAACAACTTTGTTCCGGTCAACGCTCTCTCCCCTATCTGCGTTCATGGCGTGGAACCGTCAGGCACGATCCAAATTGCATCCGATCGTGGGTTTTGGTCCAAAGTATTATAGATTCCGCCGGTTTCCTTCATCGCAATAGCTTGATTATAGTTCCAGTAGATGAGAACCACTCGAGTTTTTCCCGGTATAATATCCGGCGGAAGGTTCTTGCAGAGATGATTCTTTTTTGCGGTTTGTTCTACCAGCCACCGCGATTCCGTTCTTGGGTTGCTGAGGCTTATATCGTTAAAGTCATCACACTTCAATATAGTCCCATCGATTTTCGTACGGAAGCTCAAAGAAAAAGTTTTCGTCTTTTTCGAAAGCTCGTCATAAACGTTCAGGCGCGGAGAAAGAAGCTCATTCGTAAGGTGCAGCTTGTATCCCACTACCAGCCCTTCCGTTGCCTTGAGACGTGACGAATCAATAGGCCGAACCGGATTGTCTTCAATGAATGGATTCGAAGCGAATACTGACATCACAGTGGTGCATGCTAAGCCGGCTAGAACAATAGCAAATAGGAGCGGTCTCATGTCAGTCCACAGTCGGCAGCAGGTCGAAGAAGTTGCGCCCCCCTATAGATTGCGGCGTCGCCGACTTCGAACAAAATTGCCCGACCGACTCCGGCGCGCGCGTCCGCAAGGTCGTCATGAATGAGCATGTGTTGATACCCATTCCAACCGTCGGAATTCAGATTGAGGAGCCGCTACTTGAAACAGAGTATAACGTCCAGCTATACGAAACGCCACCGATGGTTGCACGGGGATCGTCGGCGGCATTACGGGAGTGCTTGCACTGGTCGGGGAGCACCATGAATGGTCGTACTCACGTCTACTCGTGCTCCCCAAGGGAAGTACAATGAATAACTCTAAGTCCAGGTGGATTACGCAACCTTCCGGGCGGAATCGCAGTAACTCCGTTTTCGCCATGCACTGCAAGAATGGCCTTCACTCGACTGTGGCTTAGCCCTAGATAACGCAAAGCTACTGCTTCCCGTTCGCGCTGAACCATAGTGAGGCCGCTTGCGGGCTCGTAATATACGACTCCGTTAGCGACGTGTAGAAAATACCCGAGCGCCGATGCCGTACCGTGCCTTGGGTCGCCAGCGCCGAGAACGAGCATATCTGAGGCGTAGATGAGGTTCCGATTTACGGCAATGTCGCGTTTCGAACCGACTCCCAAGCCGCTTCCAACGGGAAATTTTTCATGAAAACAGCGGTTTATTGGAACGAATAAGCCGGTAGGCTGGTCGGCCTTCGCCGTCAAGGGCCAATGCGTGAGCGCTAGAACGGCGCATGCAGCTATAAATCCACGACGAATCATCGCATTACCTTTGCGGCCATAATTTGCTGTTACACGGGCTTTGGGTAAAATTCATGCTCGGGACCCCCAGTAAGAAACGCCGACAGAGATAGATCGGAGACCTCTGCGACGGACGCCTTTTTCTCGCGGGGGGAGGGCACCTTTACATTAAGGACACATTTCTCGCGTGCCGTCCGGGCGCTCGCCCGTGGAGCATCGGGCTCCGGCGAATCGGAGGCAAGCGGAGCGCGCGAAAACCCGCGTCGCACGGCGCCCATAGGGGTCTGCCCGCCCGCCCCCGAAGAACGGGGGGGTTCAATAATAGAATAAACAAAACACCCCTCTGTAAGGAGTCCACGTGCCCGAAAGCATCTCATTAGAGATCGGCGGGCGCACGATGGTCATTGAAACCGGCGAACTTGCCAAGCAGGCAAACGGTTCGGCCCTGGTTCGTTATGGCGACCAAAATGTCGTGCTCTGCGCCGTCACCGCCTCCGCGAAACCGCGAGAAGGCATCGACTTTTTCCCCCTGACCTGCGACTTCGAAGAGAAGATGTACGCGGCAGGCAAAATCCCCGGCGGATACATCAAGCGCGAAGGGCGCCCGCCCGAGCACGCCGTGCTCAGCTCGCGCCAGATCGATCGCCCGATCCGTCCGCTCTTCCCCGACGGCTTCCGTAACGACGTGCAGATCGTCGCGACGGTGCTCTCGGTCGATCCCGAGCTCGATGCCGATGTCATCGGCGTCTGCGCCGCCGGCGCCGCGCTCGCGTTCTCCGATATTCCGGTCGACAAAACGGTTGCGGCCGTGCGCGTCGGCCGCGATGAGAACGGCAAATATATCTGCAATCCGAAGCTCCCCGAATACGTTACCGGCGGTATGGACATCGTCGTCGCCGGCACCGCCGATGCGGTGATGATGGTCGAAGGCGGCTGCGAGGAAATCTCCGAGGACGATCTCATCGGCGCGGTTGAGTTCGCGCACAAAGAGATCAAGAAGATCGTCAAAGCGATCGACGGCCTCGCAAAGAAAGTCGGCAAGAAGAAGCGCACCTACCCGGTGCTCACGATCAACGCCGATCTCGACAAGTGGGTTCGCAAGAGCTTCGCGAAAGATGTCGCCAAAGCGATGCGCGTCGTCGAAAAGGGCGAGCGCGAAGCGGCGTTTAGCCTCCTCAGCGTCGCGACGGCAATCGAACGTTGCACGACGAAAAAAGATGAAGCGATCAAGGCGCTGCTCGAAGCCCCCGGCGCGAGCAAAGACTTCGGCAAAATCATCAAGTCGATGGAAGAAGACGAACTGCGCACGATGGTCGTCGACGAGAAGATTCGTCCCGACGGCCGCAAGCCCGACGAGATTCGTCCGATCTGGTCGAAGGTGCATTACGTGCCCCGCGTTCACGGTTCGGGCGTCTTCACGCGCGGACAGACGCAGGTCTTCACCGCGGCAACGCTCGGTTCGACGAGCGACGCACAGCGGCTCGACGGCATCGTCGCACTCGAAGACAAACGCTACATGCATTTCTACAACTTCCCGCCCTTCTCGGTCGGTGAGACCCGCCCGATGCGCGGCCCGGGCCGGCGCGAGATCGGCCACGGAGCACTCGCCGAACGCGCGCTGCTCCCCGTCCTTCCGCCGAAGGAAGAGTTCCCGTACACGATGCGTTTGATGAGCGAAGTGCTCGAATCGAACGGCTCCTCATCGATGGCCTCGGTCTGCGGATCGACGCTCGCGCTGATGGATGCCGGCGTGCCGATCAAGGCGCACGTCGCGGGCGTCGCGATGGGCCTCATTCTCAAAGGCAAGGATTACGCAATCCTCACCGATATCCAGGGCCTCGAAGATTCCCTCGGCGAGATGGACTTCAAAGTCGCCGGTACCAAAAAGGGTATCACCGCGATTCAGATGGACATCAAAGTGCAGGGCGTCACGATTCCAATCATGCGTGAAGCGATGGCTGCCGCGAAAAAATCGCGCTTCTTCATCATCGATAAACTCATCGAAACGATCGCCGCACCGCGTACCGAACTTTCGTCGTACGCACCGCGAATGATTACGGTGAAGATCGATCCGGCGCGCATCAAAGACGTCATCGGACCGGGAGGCAAGGTGATCAACAAGATCATCGCCGATACCGGCGTCGAGAAGATCGACATTCAGGACGACGGCAACGTCTTCATCACCTCGCTCGACGGCGAATCCGGTGAGAAGGCGCGCGCGATCGTCGAATCGATCGTCAAGGTGGCGAAGGTCGGCGAAGTCTACACCGGCACCGTCACGCGCATCATTCCCATCGGTGCGTTCGTGCAGATTCTCCCTGGTAAAGAGGGGCTGGTCCACATCAGCAAACTCGACACCAAACGCGTCGAAGCGGTCGAAGATGTCGTGAGCGTCGGCGACCAAATCGAAGTGAAGATCGTCGAAATCGACGCGCAAGGGCGCATGAATCTCTCGCGCAAAGCGCTGCTTCCGGGCGGCGAAGATAGCGGCGACGATCGTGGACACCGCGGTGGTGGTGGCGGGCCGCGCGGCGGCGGCGGCGGCTTCCGCGAGCGTTCGCAGCATAGCGCCCCCCCGCGTTCGCACGACGCACCGCGCTCCAGCGAAGCACCGCCTCGCGCGAGCGAAGCGCCGAGCGCCGACGAGGGCGGCTTGCCGCAGCGTCCGCGCCGTCGACGCCCCGGCCGCGAATAGCGCCTAGCAACGCAGCCCTTCGGGCTCGCTCCGAGCGAGCAGCGTAGAGGAAAATGGGAGGACTCCTGGCAAGGAGCCCTCCCATGCGTGTAAATTGGCCCGCGATCTTGGTCGCAACCGTCATCTTCTTCCTCTTCGGAGGCCTCTGGTACAACGTGCTCAGCCCGGCATGGCGCAACGCCATGGGCGTTGCAGCGGGGCAAACCTCGACGAGCGCATACGCCTACATCGTCGCGGTTATTATGTCGTTCTTTCTCGCCTACGCCGTCGCGCGCGTGCTCTCGTGGCGCGGCGATTATAGCGCCGGGCGCGGCGCGTTCATCGGGCTCTCGCTCGGGCTCTTGATCTTCGGAACGATGACCTGGATGACGTACGCATTTGAAATGCGCGGTGCGGAATTAGGCTGGATCAACGTCGGCTTCGTCGCCGTCGGGATGACGATTCAGGGCGCGATCCTCGGCGCTTGGAAACCGAAGTCGTAAACGAAGCAACGCGCGGCGCGATTCTTCTGACCGGTGCATCGAGCGGCATCGGGCATGCGGTTGCGCTCCGCCTCGCTGCGGAGGGCTACCTCGTCTTCGCCGGCGTGCGCAAAGAGAGCGACCGCGAACGGCTCGTCGACGAGCACCCGAATCTTCGCCCCATCTCACTCGACGTTACTATCGCCGCCGATCGCATTCGCGCGGCACAGAGCGTCGCGCAGTGCGGGCTGCCGTTGCGCGCAGTCGTCAACAACGCCGGCATCGCCGTCGGCGGACCGTTGGAGTATCTGCCAATCGATCGGCTGATCGAACAATTCGAGATCAACACCTTCGCGCCGATCGCGCTCACGCAGGTACTGCTCCCGCATCTGCGCGCGAGCCACGGCCGCGCCTTCTTTATCGGTTCGATTGCCGGGCGTATGGGCGTTCCGTTGGTCGGCCCCTACGGCGCATCGAAAGCGGCGCTCGCCGTGCTCGTCGATGCTTTACGGCAAGAGTTGCGACCGCACGGCGTCGCCGTCTCGCTCTTTGAGTTCGCCGCCGTCAAAACGCCGATATGGGCGAAGGGGCGCGCCGGCGCCGAGCACGCGATCGAGCAACTTCCCGCCGAAGCCCTCGCACAGTATGGGAAAGAGATCCAAGCGATGCTCGCGCAGACCAAAGCCGAGGAACGACACGGATTGCACCCAACGGTCATCGCCGACGCCGTCCTCGCCGCGTTGCACGCGCCGCATCCCCGCGAGCGCTACGTGATCGGCCGGCAGGCGCGTATCCAATCCATCATCGCACTCTTGCCGATGCGGCTGCGCGATCGCGTGATCGCCGCCGCGCTGAAACACTAAACCTCGTCTCAGACCGCTGCGGCGAACGCGATCGGCTTGTGAACGCAGGTCGGTTCCGAGGCGAATGCGTCGCCGGTCATCGTATAGGCGCGCGAGCGCGAACCACCGCAGAGTTCGCGAAACTCGCAGACGCCGCACTTTCCTTCGAACGTCTCGGGGCGGCGCAGGCGCTGCATCACCGGATGGTTGCGATAGACATCGAGGAGGTCTGCATCGCGCACGTTGCCGCAGACGTACGGCAGAAATCCGCTCGGTGAGATCTCACCGATATGCGAGATAAAGACGAACCCTTTCCCATCGCCGACGGCGGGGACGCGCTGCCAGGGCGGCTCGATCGTCGTGGGGCGTTCGCGCGGCGGCATCGAGGCGATACGCTGCGAACGATAGCGACGATAGTGCGGTGCCTCGGTCGTTTTAATGCCGAACGGCAGCCGCGATTCGAGGCGGTAGAGTTTGCGGAAGACCTCCTCGGTCTCGGCGGCGTCGAGCACCTCGGAGCGTTCGGCGCGCCCCGTCGGCACCAGAAAGAAGACGCTCCAGAGCGCGATATCGAGCTCTGCGAGCATCTCGGCGATACGATCGACGTCGAGATGGTTGAAGCGTGCGATCGTCGTGTTGATCTGCACCGAGATTCCGTGTTCGCGCGCCGAGCGATAGCCGGCGAGCGTGCGCTCGAACGATCCCTTCACGCCACGGAAGTTGTCGTGGATCTCGGCATCGGCGGCGTCGAGGCTCAAGCTGATGCGCTCGCAGCCGGCGCGGGCGAGTTCGAGCAACGAACTATCGCGCAAGCGTCCGGTCGCGCTCGGCGAGACGGCGATGCGAAGTCCACGCTCGGTCGCGTGTTCGATAATTTTATAGATGTCGTCGCGCATGAGTGGGTCGCCGCCGGTGAAGACGACGATCGGGTTTCCACAGCGCGCGATCGAATCGACCAGCGCAAAGGCCTCAGTCGTGCTGAGCTCTTCGGGGTTGCGGTGCGGAATCGCCTCGGCGCGGCAATGACGGCAGGCGAGCGCGCAGGCGCGCGTCATCTCCCAAATGATTACGCGAGGGGCGTCATCGTAGAGGTGTGCGGCCGCTGCTTCCATACCGTCGATGGTACCGCCGCTTCGTGCAACCGATGGGAAGAAGTTGTGAAGAGCATCTCCCAAAGCCTCGCTTGGTTTGCCGCGCATGATTCATGGGGAGAGCGCCTAACCAGCAGGCACGAACTTCTTCGCCTCGGAGGTAGATTGGTGTCAAATCCACGGGTCGCTTTAGTAACGGGTGGTGCCCGCGGCATCGGTGCCGCCATCACGCGCAGATTGGCGCGCAACGGCATTACGGTCGCCGCGGGGTTTAGCAAGGGGCGCGAGACCGCCGAGCGATTGCAGGGCGAGCTCGCCTCCGACGGAGCGAGCGTCATCGTCGTGCAGGGGCGCGTCGACGACCCCGCCGATTGTACGCGCGTCGTCGAAGAGGTGCTCGCGAAGTACGGCCACGTCGATTACCTCATCAACAATGCCGGGATCACCGTCGATAAGACGATGCGTAAAATGACGCACGAAGATTGGCAGGCGGTGCTCAACGTGAATCTGTACGGCGCGTTCTGCATGACGAAAGCGGTGCTCGAACATATGATCGAACGCGGCTTCGGCCGTATCGTCAATATCAGTTCGGTGATCGGCGAGACCGGCAACGTCGGGCAGGCGAATTACGCCGCCTCGAAAGCCGGATTATTCGGCTTCAGCAAGAGCCTCGCGCTCGAGATGTCGCAGCGCGGCATCACGGTCAATTGCGTCGCCCCGGGATTTATCGAGACCGAGATGGTCGCTTCGATCCCCGAAACCGCACTTGCGAAGGTCATCGAAAAGATTCCGCAACGACGACTCGGGCAACCAGACGAAGTCGCGCGCGTCGTCGAATTTTTGCTCGACGACGAATCGAGCTATATCACCGGTGCGGTCTACAGCGTGAACGGCGGCTTAGATATGTGAAGCCGCACCGGGCGTTGGGCTCGGTGCGGGGGTAGCTGCAGCCACACTTGGAAACGAGAAGTGGTGGAGCGTCATATCGATCGCGCCGCCGCCGTGCATGAAAAGAAAATGTCCGCTCCCCTCGGCGTGAATGCTTTTCACGAGCCAGTACGGGCCGACGTGCCCAAAGGTAAAGCGCCCGAATCCACCGCCGCCCATAAAAAATCCGCGTTGGCCACCACCGAGGACGACGGCGCGAACGAGGTGCGTCGCGGTATCGACGTACATATCGGTGACGGGATGCTTCGATTCATTGCCGTCTCGCGCGGTGAACTGCAGGTGGTACGAGGGGTGCCCAGAGATTGCAACGATACCATCGTTCGCGATGCGGTACGAGCGGCTATAAAAGGCACGGACGGTTACGATCGCTTTCATCATATCGAGCGGGCCGGCCGGAGCGGCGGGAGCGTGCGTAGCTGCCGCTTTTGGTGCCAAATGAATGAAGGCATGCATCACGGGAGCGAGTGGAAACGGCGTACATTTCACCGTAACCGCACGCTTCGAAGCTAGCACCGCACGGCCGAAGCCGCTCGACGTAACAAAATGCACGTCCCACGTGTGTGGGGGGTGTGTCCCTCCGCCGCTCATACTGACGCTACTCGATTCAAATTGATAGGGAGGTTTGATCCCGCATTGGAGCGTGAGTTGCAGCCCGCGATCGACGGTGGTAACTCGATAATCGATCGTCGCTGGAAGCGATTGCGAGCGCATCGCGTTCAGCGCCTCCGAATACACCGCCTGCCCCGACGGAAGCGTCGTGGCGCCTAGCGGGGCGGCGGCCGCTGCAATCGCACCGAAGAACAGCATGGTTGAAAGGATCCGATGGTAGTAGCGCACGATAGCTCCCGAACGACTTAGAGTGACGAGTGCGGTACGTTTTCTCGGTCGTCGCCGATCTCCTCGAAGCCGAGGACGAAGCGCAGCCGTAGGCCGCCGAGAAGAACGCTGAGATTGATACCGAAGATCTGCACGATTTAGGCCTCCACCCGGCGCCATTGCAGCACCGCAGCG
>JABEUX010000183.1 GCA_013044185.1 Vulcanimicrobiota bacterium
ATCTACATGTTTATTGCCTCGGGTTTGGTTGGGCCGGCGGCATTCACATCGTCGTGGTACATCGCGCTCGGCATCGCGCTGCATCTCATCATCTCGATCGTCTGGGCGGCGATCTATGCCGGCACCTTTCTTCGCCTCTTTCCAAAGCTGGCGTGGTGGGCGAACGCGGTGATCTTCGGCGTCGTCGTGATGCTCGGCATGCAAGTCCTGCTGCTCGGCAAGCACTTGGAGCCCGCATTCCCAACCGGAGCAGGGTTGGTGACGGTGCTCATAGCGCACATCGTGTTCTTCGGCCTCCCGGTCGCCTACGTTCTCCGTAACGATCTCTAATTGCGGCGTGACAATCGGGGCGAGCGATACGTTCTTAGCAGCATGAAGGCGCGCATCGCTCTCCTCATCGGAATTTTCTCGACGTTGCTCTTGGGTGCCCTTGCAGGGCAAGCGCCGCACGCTGCCGCTGCTGCGGCGCCGAGCGCCTCAGCGAGCTATCCGCCGATCGGGAATTACGTCGTGCTCTTTGCGAAGATTCGCAGTGTCTTTCGTTCGCATCGGCCGCCGCCTCCCTATGAGACCTACGAGCTCTTTCGCAAACAGATGACCGACTACAAGTATCCCGATTACGATAATACCTACCAAGTCGATTACTGGTGCCGTACGGTCGAT
Source organism: Vulcanimicrobiota bacterium (assembly GCA_013044185.1). GTDB lineage: Bacteria > Vulcanimicrobiota > Vulcanimicrobiia > Vulcanimicrobiales > Vulcanimicrobiaceae > JABEUX01. The sequence continues at coordinate 664 of JABEUX010000183.1, forward strand.
CGCGCCTGTTTGAAGCGCAAGCTCTACCATCTTGGTGCGATCGGACGCATGCGCTTCGAGCGTGCGGCATTCAACGAAGATTACGATCCCGGCCCGCCGACCGCCGATATCTTTCAGCGCGCCCCCGCAACCCCGCGCCCGAAGGCGTTTAAACCGACGCCGGAGCCGAACTACACGCCGCTGCCGACGATTATCGTGGTGAAAGCGCTCTACGATCCCGATTACGAGATCGTCGATGTAACGCGCGAGGGCGGGCTCCTCGACGTTCGCGTAAAGCCCCGGCGTACGCCGATGCGCAATCGGCTGCGCGAGCTCTGGGTCGATGCGCGTACCTTGGAAATCGAGAAATTCACCGCGACCGATCGCCTCTTCGTCGTCGGCGGCGGCGAAAAAAATATCTATCCGGTGCTTTTTACCTGTACGATGGGCCGCGTGGACGGATATCCGGTGATCACCCATATCGATGGGCGCGTCGGCGGCGGCTACGAGTACGATGGAAAACACGTCACCTATGATTTCAAGGATATTCGCTTTCCCAAGACGCTACCGGCGTGGTACTTTAATGCCCGCGATTACGGCAGCCATCTCAACGAAGCGCCGCTCACCGGCGATCAGCGGTGAGCGTGCGCGACGAGGTCGGGAAAGGCTCTGCGCAGGGCGCGTAACTTCGGAAGGTCGACCTCGACGATATAGGGATCGTTCGGATGCTTGCGCTCGAAGTTTTGGTGATAGGCTTCGGCGCGATAGAATGCGCGGAGCGGAGCGACGAGCGTGACGATGGGGGCATCGAAGCGGTGCGCCTTGGTGAGCGCGGCGATCGTTGCCTCGGCGACCGCACGTTGGTGCGCGGTCGTATAGAAAATCTCCGAACGGTATTGGTGCCCGACATCGGGGCCCTGGTAATTCAGTTCGGTCGGGTTATGCGCGACCGTAAAATAGACGGCGAAGAGTTGCCGTAATGAGATGACGTGCGGATCGAACCAGATCTCCACGGATTCCGCTTGTCGTGTCTGCCCGGTGCTGACGATCTCGTAATGCGCGGTTCGCGCCGATCCCCCGGCGTAGCCGACCACGGTACGGCGAACGCCAACGAGGCGCTGAAAGACGGCCTGCATGCCCCAGAAACAGCCGCCGGCGAGGACGATGCGCTCGGTCGGTTCCGGTGGGGTTGCGCGCTGCGGAGCCGCCCCCAGCGAGCCCGCGAGCAGGAGAAGCGCGATGATGGCGCAGCGGGTGCGTTCGAATGGGTGCATGTCGTTAGAACGTCCGAATCGGCATTCTAGATGGGGGTCTATTCCGGCTCGTGCGGCGGTGCGAGCGCCTCGGCCGCTTCGAGGAGAATCGCTCGGGCGCGCGCTTGCTCGCCTGCATCGAGGGCATCGACATCGAGATAGAGGTCGATACCCGTTCCATGCTCGCTGAAGATATGGCGAGATCCGCCAGCTTCTTCAAGCGCGCCATCGAGCACGTACGGTACGATTTCGCGGGGAATTCCTTTTACGTTGAGCGGCGCGAGGGCGTGCGCGGCGACGATCTCGCGAACGAGCGCGTAGGTTTCATAGCTCATCACGATGCTGCCGGGCTCGGCGACCGATTCGAGGCGTGCGGCGAGGTTCACCTCGGCACCGATAATCGTGTAGTCCATCCGTACCGAGCTCCCGAAGTTGCCCACATTGACGAAGCCGGTATTGATTCCCATCCGGGCGCGAAACGGTCGTTCGATGCCGCGATTGCGCCAACGGACGCTTAAATCTCCGAGCCGTTGCTGCATTGCCATCGCCATGCGAACGCAAGCGGCGGCATCGTTATCGATGCCCATGCTCTCGGGATCGCCGAAGAAGACCAGCATCGCATCGCCGACGAATTTGTCGATCGTGCCGCCGAATTGCAGCGCGATCGCCGACATCTCGTCGAAATATTCGTTGAGAATTGCGGTGAGTTCTTCCGGGGCGAGCCGTTCGCTCGTCGCCGTAAAATCTTTGATATCGGAGAAGAAGATGGTGAGTTTCTTGCGTTGCGTATGGAGTTCGGTCCCGGTCTTGCCGCTAAAAATGCTTTCGTAGATCTGCGGCGAGATATACCGCGAGATGTTCGAGGAGAGATCGAGCAACGCATCGTTTGCCACGGAGAGTTCCGTATTGGCGCGATCGATCGCACGAGATTGTTGACGCTGCTGGCGATAGACGGCCGTACCGAGTAGCAGCACGACGAGAATGTAGATGAGAATGTACTTGAACGAGAGTAGGTTCATCGTGAGCGGTTGCGTGAGAATGAGCTCCTGCAGACCGCCGACTTCTCCGATCTTCCAGTCGCGTTTGGGGCTATTGGGGTCGGCATTATGACAGGCGACGCATGACGCCGTCATGATGATCGGCGTTGCGTATCGAACTTCGGTGGTGAAACCATGCCAACGGCTCCGCGTCATCACCTCCGATGGCTCCCGGGCGAGCGCGGCGAGCGCCGCGCGTTCGAATCCATCGAGGCGGTGGGGTGCGCGCCCTTTAAAGGGGAGGTTGGAGATGAAGCGATAGCGGACGTTGCTCTGGTCGCGGGAGATGACGCGGCCGAGTGCGAGCGAGAAGGTCGCGGGGATCGGGATCGCTCCGGGGTGCCCCTCGAAGTGCGCCGTCACCCGCACGTCGTGCGGGTTCTGCTCGACGTTGGCAACGATCGTGTCGGCGTAGTAGTCGCGGATCGAAGTGACGACGCGGTCGAGCGCGTTCGATTGGGCCTCGAGGAAGTTCGCAGAGACCGTGCGCAGATCGAAGAAGAGCGCGAGCGGCAAGCCAAGCAGCACAACGAGCAGGAAGGCCCCGAGAGGCCACCCGGTCTTTACACGCGCGGAGAGGGCTTTCTGCAGGTTTTCCTCCACGATGGCGAAGTTCTGCGAGGGCGAGGCTCGTTCATCTGCCTTGCGCGATATCAACCTAAGCATAAGATCGGAGGCCCTGGCTGCCGGAGCGTCCTATCGTTCACGTCGGTGGAACCGAGGAGGATCGCACTGCCCTCAGTGCGCTGCTTCGTGGTGCCGCTCTACCGGCCCCGGTATCGCTGAGCGCGGAGGAGGCAATTCGCGCGATCGAGGCGCGCGATGTTGAGGTCGTTCTGCTCGATGTTACCCAGCGCAGTGCCGATGTTTTTGCTGTTTTAAAAGCGGCGATCCCGGGTACCCGAGGACGCGGCCGTGCCGAGGTCATCGTGACCGGCCCCGCCGGTGTGAACGACCGCCTTCAGGCCTGCCTCGCGCGCGGTGCAGCCGACTATCTGTTCACGCCGTTCGATACTGCCAATCCATTCCTCGTCGTGCGTCGTTTTGAGTCGATTATCGGTCGAATTCGCCAACGCGAGGCGACCGTCCGCATCTCCACGACGAGAAAAAAAGAAGATTCGGTATTATTGCAGCTTCAGAACGACGCCTCGCGCCGGTTTGTACCCCGCGAATTCCTCGATCTTTTGGGGCGCGAGTCGTTGGCGGACCTTCAACTCGGAGACCACGTCTCTGGAACGATGACGGTGCTCTTCAGCGATATTCGCAACTTCACGAGACTCTCCGAAGCCATGACGCCGACCGAGAATTTTGAATTCCTCAATTCGTACCTCAAGAACGTCACGCCGATTATCCGTACCCACCATGGCTTCATCGATAAGTACATCGGCGATGCGATTATGGCGCTCTTCCCCGATAAGGCCGTCGACGCGCTTGAAGCGGCGGTCGCTTTGCTTCGTCAGGTCGGCATTTACAATGCGGGTCGCACGAGCGCCGG
>JABEUX010000184.1 GCA_013044185.1 Vulcanimicrobiota bacterium
GCGAAACTCAACGGCTACAATCCCGAAGCCTTTCTGCGCGAGGTGCTTACGCGCATCGCCGACCATCCTATCAACCAGATCGCCGAGCTACTTCCGTGGAACTTGAACGCGCACGCCACACCGCTCACCGCCGACGACGCGACGACCAATCTATTGCTACAGAGCTAAACGGCTCAGCACGATAGCCCGCTCGCCGTCAAGACGGTCTTGAGAAGGCGCTTACGTTTATCCGTGGGTTCCCTGGAGCGACTTCGACGTTTTGCGACAGCATCTGCGTATACCCGGCGACAGATGGCGCCGGGTATACGCAGATGCTGGTGTCGACGTAAAGATTTGATTGCCCGCGTGATGAACGGGCGAGGAAGAGGCTGGTTGAAGCTGTGATGCTCGTAAACGCAAACGCTACTTGCGGTGCAAAAGATATGCAGAGTCCCCTGGGACTCGGCGGTGCGGCCGCGAGTGTGCATATTGGCGTTGTATCGCGAACAGGCACTTGTCATCCTAAGAAATCCGTGAAAAACTCGGCGACCGCTCCGTCCCGTCCCGCCTCGTCCCCTAGAACGCTTTGACGTTCCGGAGCCCGGCGGCATTGAAGCCGGCGAGTGCGGCGGCATCGTCGTCGTTCGCGTCGTAGAGAACCACCACGCGGCCGGCGCGGATCGCGTCGTTGAAGTTGTCGATCTGGTCGCCGGGGATCTTGACGCCCGCGAGATAGTTGACGCCGCCGCCGTGACGCGTTAGCGAGCCGAGCGATGGACCGCGGCTGCCGGTGCCGGGTACGCTGGTGCCGCCGGAGTCGGTCATCATCCCCTGGCCGTGGGTCATATCGTCGGAGAAGTCGTTGGAGTTCTGCGCCTCGCGCACGTGCACGAACGAGATCGTCGATTCATCGTGCGCCGCGCTCTGCGCCTCGCGCGTCACCACGCGTAGACGGCCCATATCGATTCCGGTCTGCCCGGTAAGCGCCACCTCGATCTTTTTCGGGTCCGATTCGGGGAAGATCCCCACCACTAACCGTTGTCCCACCAGCGTTCTCCTTGCGAACTGTAAACTCAGAAACGCCGCGCGAACGGCGTCAGCGGGTGCTTCGCCGCCGGGGCCCATCTTCTTGCCCGCTCAGAGTTCCAAGATTTCGCGAAGGCCGTCTTCTAGTGCACGCAATTCCGTGGATGCTAGTACGCCCAGTTTTTCCTGGAGACGCTCCTTCGTTACGGCGCGTAGTTGGTCGAGCACCGCCACCGCCGGTTTGCCCACCGAGCGCAAGCCGATCAACAACGGTGGGCTTTCGTGCGGCGCGGTGGAGAGGGGAACGACCACCACCGTGCGGCGATGGACGTTAAGGATATCGCTGGAGAGGACGACGCACGGTCGCGTTTTTTGGATCTCGGAGCCTTGCGCCGGATCGAGCCGGAGCCACCAAACCTCGCCGCGTTGCGGGCTAGCGGGCACGGGTCCACGGCTCGCTCACGACATCCGGTAGGGCGTCGAACTCGCGCTCGATCTCCGCGACCTCAGCGGTCTCGTTAGCGACGTTGCAGGAGCGAATCAATCGGTGTTCACGTTCCGCCAAGCGCTCGGCGACGGCTTCCGCGACATAGCGCGAGCGGTCCCTGGCTGCCACGTGCTTTGCAAAGCGGGCGGCCAACGGCTCGGGGAGCGTAAACGTCATCTTGCGTGTTGCCATACACCCATACTACCATACTCCGACCCCGAATGGAGCTGACGACCCCAACGGCGGAGAGCACGCTTGGCACGCGGCGGCACAGCGCGCGCCGGGGATTTTTTTGCGGCGTTGATACGGGCGCCGATCGTTAACTCCAGGGGTTGAGGATCGAGGCGCCGGATCCGTCGAAGTCTCGCGTATTTCGCGTCACGATCGAGAGATGACGCTCCAGCGCCACCGCTGCCAGCATGCCGTCGGTCATCGGAAGCGTTCGCCCGTTCGAACTGCTCAGTGCATCGAGCCTTCCCAAGCGCGCCGCGTCGTGAACGCCGAACGGCAGAATGCGCTCGCCGATGCGATCGATAAACTCCGCAATCTTCGCTTCCAACTCGGAGCGCCTCCGGCTCGCTGGGAGCAGCTCGATACCGCGATAGAGTTCGGCGATCGCAAGCACGCTCACGTACATTCTGGATTCAGCCGTTTGCTCGAACCACGCGAAGTCTCTTTGCGGCGCTCGAAGCGAACGCCGTGCCCCGAACGGGCCTGAAAAACTCCACGAGCGTTCCACGTCTTGTCGTCATCAGCGCGTTTCTGCAACATACGACCCTCCTTCACGCGCTTCACGATAATCGCAAGGGGCGTACGCTGTCACCTGGTCTGACTAGGCTCGAACTCGAGCTTTTTCGCATCGGATTCAGCGTGCGGCTCGGCGACCGGCCCGATTCGCGAGCGCTTGCGTTTGGATGGGGGCTAGCGTCTCGGACGCGACGAAGCGGCTGACGTAGCGAGGTAATGCTGATCTAGGGCCTGCCGAAGAAGCGTCTTTACTACGGCCTGTCGACTAACGTTCAGTTCGTCTGCCGCTCGATCCAGTTCATCAAGCATGGCCGCAGCGAAGTCCACGTTCACCCTTCGGATGGGTCCCACCATCCGGCCACGGTTCGTAAAAAAACGAGAGACATCTTCACCGCGATCGGCGAGGCTTGCAATTTCGTCGGCGGAATGCGTCGGTTCTTTCTTATGCATGCTCTTCATAAAGTTCTTGTTCCTGTTTTGTTGCCTTCCACAATGTTACGAGGTGATGGTATTCGCCGTCCTCATCTTCCCGTGTCTCGAAGATGGTCGCGCCCCTATACTGCTGTAAAAAGGCGGAGACCACCGCCGATTTCCGGAAGAGTTTTTCAGACACAAAAACCTTCACCGAAAGGAACCAGCA
>JABEUX010000185.1 GCA_013044185.1 Vulcanimicrobiota bacterium
CGCGAATTGGGAGCAAGTCGCCCCCGAGGCCGCGCACGAACGCTTCGAACGCCTCATCGAAGCGCAGAACGATGCGAGCACGGCATACCACGCGCGCAAAATCGGGCGCGTCGAGCGCTGCCTCGTTGTCGGCCCTTCGAAGAAAGATCCAAACCGTTTAACGGCTAAAGCACTCGATAACGTGACCGTCAACTCGCCGATGCCTCCGGATTACGATGCCGCGCTCTACGCTCGCGAGCCCTGGCTCGATATCGAGATCGTCGCCGCGCACGTATGGGGGAACTCGGGGAGCGTGCGCGCGCGCGCCGCTCGCTTTACCGATCGTGGCGCTCCGGTCGATCTGCCGGTGCTCTCCCTCCTGTAACCGATGGACGAACGTACGCCCGCGTGAGTGCGCCGACCAAACGCTCGCCGGCGATCGAGCAGTATTTCGAATTGAAGGCTCGCAATCCCGAGGCGATCTTGCTCGCGCGCGTCGGCGATTTCTACGAAGCCTACGGCGAAGATGCCGAGACGATCGCGCGCGCCCTGCAGATTGCGTTGACCGGTAAGGATTCCGGGAGCGGAACGCGCGTGGCTATGGCCGGCGTGCCCCATCACGCGCTCGACACCTATCTGCGTCGGCTCGTCGAACAACGCTTCGTCGTCGCGCTCGCCGAACAGATGGAGGAGCCTCGCCCCAACAAGCTCGTCCGTCGCGATATCGTTCGCGTGGTGACGCCGGGAACGCTCGTCGAAGAGCACCTTCTCGACGGGAAGCGCAACAATTTTCTCGCCGCGCTCAGCTATCTCGACGACACCTTTGGGTTGATGTACTGCGATGTCTCGACCGGCGAGAGCTTCGGCACTGCCTTCCCAAGCGAACTCGGCGAGGACGAACTGCTCGCGGAGTTGGCGCGCATCGCTCCCGCCGAGATCGTCTTCGATATCCCCGATGGCGCGCATTCGACGCTGCGCCTCCAAATCGCGAATCTCGGCGCGCGTATTGCGACCTTGCCGATCTCGGGAGCCTCCGCGCGAGCGGTCGATGCCGTTCCGGGCTTCTCGCTCGTCGAATCGCTCGCGATGGTGCGCGCCGCCGAAGTGCTCGATCGCTTCCTCGCGCGCACCGGACTCGCCGTCGATGGTTCGCCGTTGCGAATTCGCGCTCGCTACCGGCGCGAGGCGGCGCATTTGGCGATCGATCCGTCGACGCGCAAGCATCTCGAATTGCTGCGCGCGGAGGGTGCGAACGAACGCGCGACGCTCTTGGCAACGCTCGACGGTTGTGCGACCTCGATGGGCTCGCGTTTACTCGCTCGCCGAATCTCGGCACCCTCGATCGATCGCGAAAGGATCGAACGACGGCTCGACGACGTTGCCGCACTCGTCGAAACGCACGCGCTGCGCGGGCACCTGCACGAAACCCTTCGCCGCTGCTTCGACCTCGAACGCATCGCTCAGAAAATCTCGCTGCGTCGCGCGAACCCCCGCGATCTCGCCTCGTTGCGCCGTACCCTCGAGGCGATGGGGGAGATTCCCGCGCTCCTTCCCGAAGCGCTCGCGCGCCGTCGAACGCCGTTGTTGGGATTCGAGGACGTGCTCGCCGATCTTCACGCCACGCTCGTCGAAGAGCCTCCGGCACGTCTGAGCGATGGTGGGGCGGTGCGCCCCGAAGCCGACGCCGAGCTCGCCGAGTGCATCTCGCTGCGCGGCGATGCGCGCGGACGCATCTCCGCTTTAGAGGAGCGCGAACGCGAACGGACCGGCATCAAGAGCCTCAAAGTAAAATATGCGAGCGCCTTCGGCTACGCCATCGAAGTCGGGCACGCGTACGCCGCGCGCGTTCCCGCGGAGTACGTTCGTCGTCAGACGCTCGCCGGTAGCGAGCGCTATACGACTCCCGAACTCAAGGAGCTCGAGACGGCGATTGCCAGCGCGCAGAGCCGCCAGGAGCGTATCGAGCAGCGCCTCTTCGCCGAGCTCGTCGAACGCCTTGCGTCGCGCGTTGACGAACTCGCCGCAGCGGGTGCGGCGCTCGCGGCGATCGACGTGAGCGTTGCGCTCGCGGAGAAAGCGGCGACGCGTGGATACGCGCGCCCAGAGTTTCTCGATGAGTCGCGGATCGAGATCCTCGACGGGCGCCACCCGGTGATGGAGGCGGTCGTGCAGCGCCGTTTCGTTCCCAACGACGCGCGTCTCTTGGAACGCGAGCATCGCTTCATTCTGCTGACCGGCCCGAACATGGGCGGTAAATCGACCTACCTCCGCCAGATCGGGCTGCTGACGATCCTCGCGCAGATCGGTTCGTTCGTTCCCGCAAAGAGCATGAAGCTCGGCATCGTCGATCGCATCTTCACGCGCATCGGTGCCGGGGACGATTTAGCATCGGGGCAATCGACGTTCTACATGGAGATGGCCGAAGCGGCAAATATTCTTCGTCGCTGCACGGCGCGCTCGTTGCTGCTCGTCGACGAGATCGGCCGCGGCACCGGTACGATCGACGGGCTCGCGATCGCTCAGGCGATCTGCGAGTATATTCTCGCCCTCGGCGACGGCGCCCCGATGACCTGTTTTGCAACCCATTTCCACGAACTCTGCGCGCTCGCCGAGCACTGGGCCGGCGTGGCGAACTATCACATTACCGCGGTCGAAAATCTCGGCCGTGCGAACGAGCCCGTCTTTTCGCATCGCGTTCAGCCGGGAAGCTCCTCGCGCTCGTTCGGCATCGAGGTCGCTCGCATGGCGGGGCTTCCCGCGAGCGTCGTCGACCGCGCGCAGGAGATCGCCGAAGCCCTCGGTGCCGCGCCCGATCTCGAAACGCGGATTCCCATGCGCAGGCGCTCCGCAACGACCGAGAGCCGCGAACAGTTGCGGTTGTTGTAATGCCGCAGATCGCCGCCCTCGACGAACGGACGATCGGACAGATCGCGGCGGGTGAGATCGTCGAGCGTCCGCTCTCCGTCGTCAAAGAGCTCGTCGAGAATGCGGTCGATGCCGGTGCGCGCCGGATCGAGGTCTCCTTGCTTCGCGGGGGCACCGAACGCATCGAGGTGAGCGATGACGGTGCCGGCATCGCGATCGAGGATCTCGCGCTCGCGCCCGCGCGCCACGCAACGAGTAAATTGCGCGATGCCGAGGAGCTACATGCGGTCGCGACGTTAGGATTTCGCGGGGAAGGGCTTGCGAGTATCGCTGCGGTTGCACGACTGACGATCGTCTCGCGAACGCCGGGCGAGGAGATCGGGGCGAAGATCGTCGCTTACGGCGATCGCATCGAGCCGATCCTGCGTGTCGCGGCACCCGCTGGAACGAGCGCGGTCGCGGAGGGACTCTTCGAAAACGTCCCCGTGCGGCGCGAGTATTTGAAATCGCCGGCGGCGGAGCTCGCTCGCGTCAATTCCTGGTTTAGTACGTTCGCGCTCGCCTATCCCGAGATTGCCTTTACGTTCGGCAACGATGGAGAGCAGCATTGGGCGATGCCGGCGACCGCCGATCCGCGCGAGCGGCTCGCCGCGCTCTTCGGGCGCGAGGCCGCAAAGACGATGTTGGCGATCGACGCTTCGGCGACCGCATCGATGCACGGCGGATTGCGTGGCTTTATCAGCGCTCCCGGGAACGAACGTGCCGATCGGCGCATGCAGATCCTCTTTGTCAATCGGCGCCTCTTGCGCAGTTCGCTCCTCGCCGGAGCGTGGAGCGCGGGCTACCAGACGTTTTCAATGCTCGGTCGTCAGCCCTATGGCGTGTTGATGCTCGATCTTCCCCCCGAGCACGTCGATGCCAACGTGCATCCAACGAAGAGCGACGTTCGCTTGCGCTTCGGTTCGCAGGTAGCCGATAGCGTCCGTCACGCGATTGCGGCGACGTTGCGCGGCGATGCGCGCGAACGGTTAACGCAGACGCTGGGATCGAGCCCCGGCGAGCACCTCTCGCTCGCTCCGCCGGAGCGCTACGAACAAGCGCATCTCCTGCACTACGATCCGGAGCTGACGAACGAACGGGGAGCTGCGCCGAACGGTATGCGCGTGCTCGCGCAGGTCGATGCCACCTATATTCTTGCAACCGACGGAAGCACGATTCTCCTGGTCGATCAGCACGCGGCGCACGAACGGATCGCGTACGAACGCATCGTCGTCGCCGCCGCCGCGCATGCACCGAGCGAACCGTTGCTCGTACCGACGATCGTCGAGCTCGATTCCGTGCAGAGCGAGCGTTTGGAACCTGCGCTCGAACTCTTACGTGAGGGTGGGCTCGCCATCGAGCCGTTCGGCGAACGGAGTTTTCGCCTCACGGCGACGCCGGCGGGCTACGGAGCGAGAGCCTTCGATTTGGCGGGATTCCTCGACGATCTCGCGGAGGATGCCCCGCAGCGCGACGTGCGCGAGCGCGTCTGGGCCTCGCTTGCCTGCCATTCGGTGACGACGGCGGGGGAACGGCTCGCCTTCGCGGAGATGGTGCGGATGCTCGACGATTTGCAGCACTGCGCGAATCCCATGCATTGCCCGCACGGGCGCCCTACGATGCTGCGCCTCGAACCCGAGATGGTCGCGAGACTCTTCAAACGCGCGTGAGCGATCTCTGCGTGATCGTCGGCGCAACGGCTTCGGGGAAGAGCGAAGCGGCGATGCGCGTCGCTCGTGCCGTCGGCGGCGAGATCGTCGGCGCGGATTCGCGGCAGATCTATCGCGGCATGCGCGTCGGCACCGCCGCCCCCGACGACCTCGCGCAGCGCGAGGTGCGCCACCACTGCGTTGAATTTCTCGATCCCGAGCAGCGCTACTCGGCCGCGCAATTCGCTCGCGATGCAATCGCCGCAATTCAAGATATTCGCGGGCGCGGGCGGCGCCCGATCGTCGTCGGTGGAACGGGGTTTTACCTGCGCGTGCTGCGTGGCGGAATCGCGCTCGGGCAGCGTGGCGACGAGCATCTGCGCGCGCGGATCGCTCGCGAGATGCGCGCGCATCCCCCCGAGGTGCTGCACGCGTGGCTCGCGCTGCGCGACCCGCGGCGAGCGGCGGCGATCGAAAGCAACGATCTCTATCGTATCGGGCGAGCGCTCGAGATCGCCCTCGCGCCCGCGCGCGAAGAAAACGCAACGATTCCGACGTTGCGCTCCTGCAATCTCTCGTTCCGCACCTTCGCGCTCGATCTTCCACTTCCGGAGATCGACCGGCGCATCGAGGCGCGCGCGCGCGCGATGCTCGCCGGCGGCTTGCTCGAGGAGGCCGA
>JABEUX010000186.1 GCA_013044185.1 Vulcanimicrobiota bacterium
ATGAGACCATCGCTCTCGTTCATCGTGCGCGCGCGGCCGCTCGCCGCGAGCGGAAACTTGCCGATCCGGACTTCGTAGCCTTTGGCTTTTGCCTCTTCCTCGGAGAGCCCGACGGTCGCCACCTCGGGATCGGTGTAGACGCAATTCGGGATCGCGATCGGATCGAAGGCCGCACTCGTGTCGCCGCCGATCACCTCTGCGGCAACGACGCCCTGCTTCATCGCGCGATGGGCGAGCAACGGTTGCCCGGTCACATCGCCGATCGCATAGATATGCGGAACTTTGGTGCGCATGCGCGCATCGACGGCGAGGAAGCCTTTCTCGTCGACGGCGAGCCCCGCCGCAGCGAGATTCAGCGCGTCGGTGACCGGGCGACGCCCCACCGCCACGAGCGCCATCTCGAACTCGCGCGTCTCATCCTTGCCGCTCGTGCCCGCGCCATTGATCGTTGCTTTCACGCCTTTCGCGGTCGTTTCGAGTGCGGCGACCTTCGTGTCGAGCATGATCTCGACGCCCTGTTTTTTGAGAATACGTCCGAGCGTTTTCGAAATCTCGATATCGCTCCCGGTGAGAATCTGCGGCAACGCCTCGACGACGAGCACCTGCGCGCCCATACGCGTGTAGACCGTTGCAAACTCCAACCCGATCACGCCGCCGCCGATGACGAGCATCGTCTTGGGGATGCTCTTGATGCCGACCGCGTCGTCGGAGTTGATGATGCGCTTGCCGTCGCGCGGCCACGCCTTAATCTCAATCGGTGCCGAACCCGTAGCGATCACGACATGCGCGGCACGGATCCGTTCGTTACTGCCGTCTTTGCCCTTCAGCGCGATCTCGTTCGGCGAAACGAACGAAGCCTCGCCGTACATGAACTGCACGTTGTTCGCTTTGAAGAGCGTCTTCACGCCGCCGACGTTCGCGCTCACGACCTCGTTTTTGAACTTCTCGACGCCGGCACGGTCGACCGTTGCTTTGGGAACCTTGAGCCCGATCGCTTCGGCATGATCGATATGGCGAATCACTTCGCCGACGTGCAAGAGCGCCTTCGTCGGAATGCAGCCCCAGTTCAGGCAGACTCCGCCGACCTCATCGCGATCGACGCAGATGACGGTTTTCCCGAGTTGGCCGAGCCGGATGGCGGCATGATAACCGCCGGGGCCCGCACCGATGACGACGGCATCGACCTGATGTTCGGCCACGAAAAGACTCCTTACGCGCAGGCGTGGATGAAGGGTGGGTTCCCGGCAATTATTCCGCCGCGGGAGGCGGCGGGCCTCCGTCGTACAATTGGCTCCATCCATGAGTAAGATTGGTGCGCCCAACCTGCCCCTCCAACTCGATCGCGACTCGATCGTGCCGCTCTATCGGCAGCTCTACGAGGGGCTTCGCGAGGCAATACTCTCCGGCTCGCTGCCGGAATCGACGCGTCTACCCCCCGAGCGCGCGATGGCCGAGCGCCTCGAGATCAATCGCAGCACCGTCGTCCGCGCCTACCGCGAGCTCGTCGCCGACGGGCTGCTCGACCAGCGCGTGGGCTCGGGCTCGCGAGTCGCTTCGCGGAAGCGCGCCGCGGCGGCGGGCGAGCGCGCCGCGAGCGTACCGTGGTGGGTGACGCTCCCCCCATGGCGGGTCGGCGAGTTTCCAATGGTGCTCGGCGAGCTCGCGGCCAAGCAAGAGCCGGGGCGTATCTCTTTCGTTCAGGGAGTCGCGCCCGACGAGCCCTCGCCGCTCGTCGAACTCGCCGGATCCTTCGCGCGCGTCGCGAGCGACCCGCGTTTTATTCTTTCGTACGGCGATTCCGAGGGCTACGAACCTTTGCGCGAAGCGATTTCGGCACGTATGCGCGCCCGCGGCGCGCGCAGCGTGGTAGCAAAGAACGTCATCGTTCTGACCGGCTCGACGCAAGGCATCGCAATCGTCGCGCAGAGCCTCGCCGAGGCCGGCGACGAAATCATCGTCGAGTCACCCTCCTATCCCGGCGCCTTACAGATCTTTCAGATCTGCGGATTGCGTGCTATTCCGATTCCGGTCGACGACGAGGGCATGCGCGTCGATCACGTTGAGGCGATCCTCCGCACGCGCCGCCCGCGTTTCATCTACACGATGCCCTCGATGCATAATCCGACCAACGTGACGATGAACGCCGATCGTCGCGAGCGACTCGCGACGATCGCGCGGCGCGCCGGAGTGCCGATCATCGAGGACGATCCGTATGGCCCGCTCGCCTCGCATCGCGAAACGCCGTTGCTCGCGCTCGCGCCCGAGCACGTCGTGTACCTCTCGACGTTCAGTAAGACCGTGGCGCCGAGTCTGCGCGTCGGGTGGATGGTCGCTCCGCGGACCATCGTCGACCGCCTGCTCATGCGCAAACAGGCCTACGATATGGCGACGAGCCTCTACGTGCAGGCAGCGATCGTCGATTATCTCGAACGCGGTTACGACGCGCACATCGAACAGCTACGCGAAGAATTGCATCTTCGTCGAAAGATCGCCGACGAAGCGATAGCAAAATATTGGCCCGCCGGCGTTCGCGCGATCGGCCCGAGCGGGGGATTCTACCTCTGGGTTGCGACGCCGCGGGAGATGCGCGCTCGCCCCTTACTCGATGCCGCCGAACGCCTCGGCGCCTCGTTCCTCTTCGGCGAAGCGTTCTTTGCCAATTCCGGCGGCGACCACAACTTTCGCTTGGCGTTAACCGCGGTTCGGCGCGACGAGATTCCCGAAGGTATCCGCCGTATCGGCGAAGCGATGCGTAGCCTACGCGGATGAGCGGACTCCAGAGACGGCTCCTCGCTTGGTACGCAAAATACGGACGAGCGAATTTACCGTGGCGCGTCGTACGCGACCCTTACTATACGGTCGTGAGCGAATTCATGCTGCAGCAGACGCAGGTCGATCGCGTCGTGCCGATCTTCGGCACTTTCATCTCTCGCTTTCCAACCTTCTCCGCGCTGGCCAAGGGGCCGCAAGCGGAGGTGGTGCGATTTTGGAAGGGGCTCGGATATAACACGCGCGCCGTGAGGTTAAAGGCACTCGCCGACGCCGTCGTCACGAAGTTCGGCGGGGAGATGCCAACCGAGGAGAACCTTCTTCTGGAGTTGCCGGGAGTCGGCCCCTACACCGTTGCGGCGATTCGTGCGTTCGCGTTTAACTATGATGCGGCACCGGTGGATACGAACGTGCGACGTATCGTCCATCGGCTGCATTTCGGCATCGAATATCCGTCGAAGGCTACATCGAAAGAGCTCGACCTGCTCGCCCGGCAACTCGTTCCAAGAGGGAAGGCGCACGACTGGAGCTCTGCGATGATGGATCTCGGCGCGTCGGTTTGCACCGCGCGCGCGCCGCGATGTGCGGCCTGCCCGCTGCAGACGCTCTGCATCGCCGCTCCGATCGACGCGGCACGGCTCGAGCGCCTTCGCGAAGAATTCGCCAAACCGGCAGCCGCGAAGGAGCCGGTGCCATTCGAACTGACGGCACGATATGCACGCGGCCGTATCGTGGACCGGCTGAGAGAGCTTCCGTCCGGCGAACGAATTTCGTTGCTCGACTTAGAGCGCGAAATCGTCGGCATCGTGGCTGCCGAGGTAGGCGAACGCTTCGATGAGTTGGTCGCCGCGCTCGAAAAAGAGAACATCGTCGCCCGCGACGGCAACGAAATTTCGTTAGCCTAAAACGGCGTCGTAGCGCGATGGCGCGAGCGCGATGCGCAGGCCGGATTCGTCGTAGATTCCAAACGTTGTATAACGCGGAGCGTACACGTGAAGCGAGAGCGCGTCCTCGGGAGCGAGGTTTTCGACGCTATGGAGTTCGCGCGCACTCCCGAGCGCATCGCCGTCGCCGGCGCGCTGCACGCCGCGCCCGACGAGCCGTAACGCGCTAGTGCTCGCGTCGGTTCCGCCGTCGGTGCGGAGGTAGCGCGCAACGTTGAGCTCGCCTGCGAGCACGTGGGTCGCACAATAGGAGTCGCCGTGGTCGTGTATTGGAGTCAGCGCTCCGGGAAGCCACAGTAGCGCTAAAACTTCGTAGGCGTCGCAGGCGACGAGACGCGAGCGCGTGTACCCCATTCTGCGGCGGGGAAGGAGAGGTTCCCACTCCGTTCGGCGCGCGCGGTACTCGGCGACGATGCGATCGATCTCGAGGGCGGCGATCATGCGACGCAGAGCTCGATATCGCGTGCGACGCGTTGGGCGATCGCGCGGGCCTGTTCGGTGATCTCCGGAACGGCGGTCGTTTCGTAGAGGATGCCGCGCAGCAACGGCCCGATGGCGAGCAGCCGTTCGTCGGCGAGCCCTTCGCTATCGATCGCTTCACCGCTGGGTGTAGCGTCGAGGCCCAGGTGCAGCGCATCGGGGCGTATGAGGCCGCGTTCGAGAAGCGCGCGAATCAGTCGATCCGGATTGGATCTCAAATCTCCGTTTGGTCCGGTACAATTTACGACCGATGCAACGCGCAATCGACGGTGCTCGCCCCGAGTGCGGTATTCGATGACGATTCCATCGCGATCGTCGGAGGCGCCGATAATCTCACCCTGTAGGGAAACGTAGCGCCCCGAGGCGCGCAACTCTGCGACGGCGTCCGCTGTCGCCGGCGGTACGCGATAGCGCAGCGATCCCCAAAGCGAGGCGAGGTGTGCGATAAACTGCCGGCGTTGCGCGATCGTCCATCCGAGCCAGATTCGCTGCGATGGGCGCCGAAGCGCCTCGGCGATCTCCCTCCAATCGCCGCCTTGCGCGAGGCGACGGTGCATCGCCGAGCGTACCGAACGCAGTAATGCCAGCGGCGAAGCGTCGTCGAGCTCGAGCTGCGCGTAACGAAGGGAGGGGATATCGGCTCTCTCCAGCGCGGGAAGAAAGCCGTGCCGAGCGATGGTAAATACCGTGCCGCTTCGCTTAGCGTGGGCGTGCGCTGCAACGTGGTCGATCGCGGTGAGCCCGCTGCCGATGCAGAGCATGTCCCCATTCGGCAGTTCGCTCGTCGGCGCGCGCCAGGGATCCCCAACGTATCGTTCGCTCGCGCGCAGTTCGCGCGGCAAGAAGTCATCGGCGGGTTTTGCGTTTCCCATCGCAAGGACGACGCTTCGCGCCCGATATTGAAACCCGCGATCGTCTTCGAGAACGAAGTCGTCGCGCCGCCGTTCGATATTGACGATCGTTTCTCGTTCGACGCCGATATTCGGTCGGTCGGCGGTCGCAGCACGAAGCGTGCTGCCGACGTATTCCCCGAACCGTTCCCTGGTGATGAAACTCTCGGGCGCGCAATGGAGCGACCGTACGAGATGCTCGGCGTCGTCGGCGATGATACTCATCGCGCTCGCGGGAGCGTTCATGAACCATATCGGCGAGCCGGCGCCGTAGGCGGCGCCTCGCCCGGGGTTCTCGGGAGAGAATAACCGAACGCGCGCGGGGCGGTCGGAGCGCGCGCACGCGATCGCTATCGCCGTACCTGCGAGGCCGCCGCCAATGATTGCGACGTCGTCGGCCTCTCGCTCGTCCTTCATCGTGACTGGTACATCGGCAGGTTCGTCACCCCGATTGAGCGCAGAGTATCCCGCGTGGCCGATATTCCGTTTCCCAAGCGTAAAGTTTCGCGTGCGATTGCAAAAGAGGAACTCGCCCTTCTAGAAACCGCCTATCCACATGCGGCTACCGCGCTCGCCTATCGTAATCCATTTGAATTGCTCGTTGCGGTGATTCTCTCGGCACAATGCACGGACGCGCGGGTCAATGTGACGACGCCCGCTCTCTTTGCCGCATATCCGAATCCGAAGGCGCTAGCGACGGCACCGCTCGCCGATGTCGAACGTCTCGTTCAGTCGTGCGGCTTCTTTCGAACCAAGGCAAAGAATATCGTCGCCGCCGCTCTATCGCTGGTGGAGAGGCACGCCGGCCGCGTCCCCGAAACGCGCGAAGAACTCGAAGCGCTCCCGGGTGTCGGGCGCAAGACCGCGAGCGTCGTGCTCTCCGTTGCTTTTGGCGAAGCGGCGCTGGCGGTCGATACGCACGTCTTTCGGGTAGCGCATCGTCTGGGGCTCACGACCGGCACGACGCCGCTTGCGGTGGAGCGCGACGTCACCGCCTTGCTACCCGAAGCGAAGTGGCGGCACGCGCATCACTGGTTGATCCTGCACGGCCGCGCTATCTGCAAGGCTCCGACGCCGCTCTGCGAGCGATGCCCGGTTCGTCCGATCTGTCCGAGCGCGCAGATCGTTGCTAAAACGAAAGCGGTCCGGGCGAATCGAGGTGGGGCGGGCGCGGGAGCTCGGCGTCGCGTGCGATCGATTTCAAAAGGGTCGAAGGCGTGATCGCTTCGCCGTAACCGCTCTCCGTTGAAACTTTCGACACATCGATCAAGCTCGGAATTGCGAGGTCGGGAACGAACTGGTAATCGCCATCGAAACCGAGGCCGCGTATGCGCACCAACTCGGTGCTCTCGTCGAGTTCGAGAGCGATGCGATACTCGCCGAAGCGCAACCGTAGCCGTAACGGCCGCTCCAAACGAACCAACCGAACGCCGTTTCGCTCCCCGAGAATCGAATTCAATCGTTTGATTCCCATCGCGAGTGCATCGCCGAACGCGCGCAACGAGGACTCGCCTCCACCATTTCCGCGATCGACGCGCGTCGCGTCGGTTGCGTCGATCAGTTCGCCGAGCGCGCGTCGCGAGCGAATTCGTTCGGCGGCGGCAACGATGGGGTTTTGAGCCGTGAAATCGGGATTCATGGGGTCTGCCATAGAGAAAGTATTGCCACGCCGATACGCGAAAGTCCCGCGAATGAAGCTGCTGCAGAGTACCTCCGTTCTTGCGATGTTGCTGATGGCGGGCATCGCCGCCGCTCCCGCCCAGGGCGCGCTGACGCCGTCATCGGCGTTTGGGAAGGAACCTCCATGGGGGCGCCAGCCGGCGGCGATCTCGTGGTCGCACGG
>JABEUX010000187.1 GCA_013044185.1 Vulcanimicrobiota bacterium
CGACCGCTTGCAGCCCCGCTCCCCGGACCTTCCGGCTTAAGCCCTCAACCGGCAAGGATAGTTGTCGTCGATCGGCTACGATAGTTGTCGTCGGCCAGGCTCGATACGACCAACGGCACGTGGAATGTCGAAACAAAGGATATCGTCGAAGGAAGCCACTCGTTCGCCGGAACTTTTTCCGAGAGCGTGAGCGGAATGACGCGTAGCATCTCGAGCAACGGCCTGCCCGAGAGCCCCTGGACGACGGGAACCTTTCCTATTTCGCCGAGCGACCCCGCATATCAGTACGATCGTAATCCCAACACCATTACCGCGCAGAATTTCAATTTTACCGTACCGGCGCATCCGACGATCGCCTCAACGCCGACGTGCCTCACCGGCGGCCCGATCGGTATCACCATCACCGGCGTCGCCGTGTTCGACGGCTTCGATGCCGCAGGGTACGATGCGGTGGCGCGCGAGGTGCAGGACGGCTGCCACGGCCACCCCGATCAGAGCGGTACGTATCACGTCCACGGGTATTTGCAGACCTGCGTTCCCGACGCTGGCTCGCCGACACAGAACTCATCGCTTCTCGGCTATGCTGCCGATGGATTCGGAATATACGGGCCGTGGTACAACGGAAAAATACTCACCACCGCCGACCTCGATGAATGCCACGGAACGACGAGCCCGGTGGAGTGGGATGGACAGCTCGTCACGATGTACCACTACGTTTCGACGTACGATTTCCCGTATACGCTCGGTTGCTACCGTGGAACGCCGACCTCCATATAGGCCGGCGATTAGGATTCGGAGCGGTGGGTATACCTTGCAACATGAAACACAAACATACCCACCTCGATAAAATCGATTCGAGGGAGCGCGCGAACGAGTTTCGCGATGCGATTCTCAGTGCCGACGCGACCGGCATGATCGCCGGTGAAGAGCTCATCACCGAAGCCGAGACGATGCTTCCGACGTTACGCGAAAAGAGCGCTCGTCCACGCGACCACGCGTAGCACGAGCGCTCTCCGTTCGTCGGGGAATGGGGAACCGTTACTGGATCAGCGTGGCGTAGAACACCTTGTTGCGCCAGTAACCGTGCGCGAGAATCCGGCGCCCGACGGCAACCGTCCCCGTCATCTTGCGATTTAACGCGAGTTGGTCGTCGATAACAAGCGTGCCCTTGCTCTGCTGAATGGTAACGAGGTGGCCGGTTACGCCGGTGATGGTTCCGGCAACGTACTGATGCTTATACATATTTACGGAGCTCGTGCACGTTCCGTTCGGAATCCATTCGTTTCCACGCCAGGCGCCGCACCGCGAGTCCACGTAGGGCGACGTCATCATGCTCGATGCCATGCCGGTCGCCACGTTTGGCTGAATCATCGTTGCATAGAAAACCTTGTTGCGCCAGTAACCGTGCGCGAGGATCCGTCGACCGACGGCGACTTTTCCCGTCATTTGACGGTTGAGTGCGAGCTGATCGTCGATGACGAGTTGACCTTTACTGCGTTGTACCGTGACGAGATGCCCCGTTACCGAGACAATCGTTCCGGCAACGTACTGATGTTTAAAGGTATTGTCCGTATCGGTGCAGCTCCCATTGGGAACCCACGTATTGCCCTGCCAGGCACCGCAAGCCGAATCGACATACGGCGATTGCATGCTCTGTGCGGCGGCAGGCAGTGAGAATGCCGATGCAGATAACGTCAAAACGGCACCCGCAAGCAGCTTCGAGAAATTATTCATATTTATATCGCTTCTCTACGCACTAGAACGTAGCTTTTCAGGTATACCCTGTTTAAAGCGGATATATGCATCCAACGTTATGAGGGTAGGCCCGGCTCAGCGGGAGAGCGACTGAAGGAGCTCTTTATATGTCAGCGTCCGCACGACGATCGCAACGGGCCCGCCGAGCCGCAGAACGCTGAACGTTAACGATGGTTGAAAGGTCGGTCGGCGCTCCGGGTGCCGGTGTCGCCACGCCGAGGAGCGTGAGGCCGAATGGCTCTACCCTATCCCCGCGAGCCGCCGTTCTTGGGAGATTTCGAAGAACACCGCCACCGATGGAGCGCCTCATGCGATTGAACGCAGTATGAACGATCTTCGCGCGAACGCCCAATTTCCCGACGAGCAGAGCGAGGACGGCCGCTTCCTCCGTCAGGACGATGCGTTCCGCGAGTGGATACGCGGCGACGGCAGCTCGCCGTACCCCGTCGTCGTCGGACGCTACTACCTCTACGTCTCGCTCGCATGTCCGTGGGCGCACCGGACGATCGTTACAAGAAAATTAAAGCGTCTAGAACGCGCGATTCCGATGACGGTCGTCGATCCGATCCGCGACGAACGCGGATGGCGCTTCGGCGAGCGCTTCCTGAGCGAACTCTACCGCGCGACCGATCCGAACTATCGTGGCCGCGTGACGGTGCCGGTGCTCTGGGACACGCAAAGCAACCGTATCGTTAGCAATTCCGACGACGACATCATGCGCATGTTCGAAACCGAGTTCGATGCGCTTGGCGACGCATCGCTCGATCTCTACCCGCACGCCTTGCGCGAAGAGATCGATGCGTTGAACGACGCCATTTTTACCGCAGTGAACGACGGCGTCTATAAGGCCGGTTTCGCGACCTCACAGAGCGCATACGAAGAGGCGGCTCGCGCGCTCTACGCGATGCTCGATCGGCTCGACGAACGGCTCGCAACGCGCCGCTATCTTTTCGGAGATCGCCCGGTCGAGACGGACTGGCGCCTCTTCGTAACGCTTATCCGCTTCGACGCAGTCTACGTCGGGCATTTCAAGTGCAATCTC
>JABEUX010000188.1 GCA_013044185.1 Vulcanimicrobiota bacterium
CCGGAAGGGAGCTCCCGCTGCTCTGCGGCGTATATCCACAGAGCGTCGTCGCGAGAATGTCGGCGCCGTGCGCATCCGCAATACGCGCCTCCTCGAAGGTCGCGCAGTCGGCCATCGCCCTGCGCGACGCCGCATGAATCGAGGCGACGATCGCTTCGAGCGTCGTCCCCTCGGGGCGCTCGCGAATCGTCGCGTCGAACGCGACGATCTCGGCGCCGGCTCCGAGGATCTCCTCCACCTCGCGGAGCGTCGGCGTGATATAGGGCTCGAAGCCGCGATACTCACGCTTCACCAATCCAATGACGGGAAGGGTGCACCTTGCTTTCACCGCGCGAATATGCGCCGCGCTCTGAATGCGCAGCCCCGCCGCCCCACCTTCCTGCGCCGCGAACGCAAGCGCCGCGATAACGGCGGGATCATCGAGAGCGCTCCCGGGTTTCGCCTGCACCGAGACGATGAGCGCCCCGCGTAGCGATTCGAGCGAGATCATCGCTCCACAAACTCCCGAACCGCTGCCCCCGCCTGCGCGAAAGCGAGGAGAGCCGCGCCGAGCGCCGCATCGTAGATCGGCCGCCGATAGCGCGCGCCGGGTAGCGCTCCGCGGAGTGCACTGCGGAGCGCGCGCTCGAAGGTTGCGTTCGCCGCGAGGCCACCGAGGAGGGCGACTTCGGGGCTCCGCATACGCGCGAGGCGCGCCGCCCCCCGAATCTGCTCGGCGAGCGCGAGAGCGTGAGCGCGCACGATCGCGCGAGCGGCGCGCTCTCCGCGCCGCGCTTCGGCGAGCAGCGTCGGTGCGAACGCCGCGAGCTCCGAGCGGGCGATCGTGCCGCTATAAAAGCCTCGCACGCATTCCGCCGCCGTGCAACCGAAGTGCCGTTCGAGGGCTGCGAGCAAGCCGTTCCCCCGTCGCTCGTCCCCTGCGAGAACGGCGGCCCGCAGCGCGTCGCGCGCCAGCCCGAACGCCGAGCCTTCATCGCCGAAAAGATAGCCGTGCCCGCCGATCCGCACCTCGCTCCCATCGCGAGCGCGCGCGCGCACGACCGAGCCCGTTCCGGCGATCGCGACGATTCCGGGTGCGCCGGCATGCGCTCCGGCGAGCGCGATCTCCGCGTCGTGCGTGTAGCGCAGGTGGCGCGCACGGATACGCGGCCGACGCCCCTGGAGCTCGCGATCGAAACCGCTGATGCCGACGACGAGGCTCTCGAGGCGCGCCGCGGCAGGAAGCCCAGCACGCTGCAGCGCTGCGGCGAGCGTCGATTCAACGGCCTCGCGCAGGCGCGTCGATCCGCCTCCGAGCCCTAATTCGTCCCCCGCCGGGCCGCTCGCGCGAGCGAGCAGCACGCCATCCTCGTCGACGAGGGCGACCTTCGTCGCGCTCTGCCCGACATCGATTCCGGCGAAGAGGCGCATTCGCTCCTCAGTCGAGTGCGAGTAAGGAGCGCGCGTATTCGTTCGCGGCGAATTCGCGGGTGGCGCGGTTCTCGAGCCGCGCGGCATCGCCGAGACGCTCGCGATGATGGTAGAGCTCGTGCCCGACGGCGAGCGAGATAAATTCGCCGAGTTCGCCGGAAGCGAGATGCTCGGCGATCCGCAGATTGACCCGGATCGTCGGGCCTTGCGGATCGTACTCCGAGCGCAGTTCGTCGACGCCCCATTCGCCGAGATCGGCAAACTCTACGGCGACCCCAAGCGCGCGTGCGCGGCGTAATGCTTCACTCATTCTTTACGATCCCCCAAGTCAACTCCATCGGTTTGCAACGCAGCGCGCAGTACGGAGATATCGATATCTCCGACCGGGCGCGCGCTCTTCTTCGCTAGTGCCGCCGCAGTTCCGGCTGCTTGACCTAAACTCATCACTGTCGGCGTTAATCGTGCAGATGCTAATGATTCGTGCGTCGTTGAAATGCAACGCCCTGCTACTAAAAGCGCTTCAACGCGTTCCGGAATCAGACAACGGAAAGGGATTTCATAGGCCCTCCCTTCGGCGACGCGATGCGTGATCGTTCCCGCGCCGGAAGGATCGTGAATATCGATCGGATAGGCACTGCGCGCGACCGCATCGGAAAAGTGTTTTGCCGATACGACATCCTCGCGCGTGAGGGTATAGCGCCCGACGATACGCCGCGATTCGCGAATACCGACCTGCGCGCCGCTGGCGAGAATGCGCGCGCGTGCGAATCCGGGAACGTACATCTTAAAGAAACGAATGAGCTCCAACGCCTGTCGGCGTGCCTCGATCTCCGCGCGGGTGAGATCGAACGCATCGAGCGGATCGACATCGAGCACCCGCGACATATTCACGGTCATTTCGTCGGGGTAGGGGGATGCAAAGAGCGAGACGATATCGCGTGGGATCGTCACGTCGCCGCGTTCGCGCGCGAGATTCCAGAGATCCCAGAGCCCGGCGACCGCGGAGAGATTTTCGGGGCGTAGCTCTTCAACCGGCAACGAACTGCGCACCTGATCGGGATGCGCGCGCAGATACGCCGCGAGCGCCTCACCGTCGACCGGCCCGATTCGCAGCATCAGGCTTGCGGGCTGCACGCGCCCCCGTGCGTCGCCGCGCTCCGTCGCCGCGCCGGCGGAGTGCGCGACGAGCGCATCGGCGGTCGCATCGATCGTCGTCGTTCCAAAAAACTCGAGCTCGCCGCCGATCGTCGCGACGCGAACGCCGATGACGCGCGACCCCTCGCAGATCGCCGCGAGAAACCACGCGTGTAAGAGGAGGGTCACGCCGGCCTCCGCCATCATCTCGAAGAGCAGCACTTTATGGAGCTCCGGGTCGAACGGCGTGATCGTCGCGACGTAATCCGAGCTGTCGTGGAGATGCCCCGGCGAGCCGCCCATCGCCCGCAAACGCTCGACGATCTCCTGAGCGATCCCACCGACGATACGGGTCTCGCCGGAGTGAAAGGTCATCCAGGGGCCGACCATCGCCGCGGTCGCGGTGCCGCCGAGAAAGCCGTACCGCTCGATCAACAGCGTCCGCGCGCCGTGACGGGCGGAGGCGATTGCGGCTGCGCAGCCGGCGTTCCCACCGCCGACGACGATCGTGTCGTAGCGCTCCATCGTTCCGGGAGTTCCCAACTCGGGGAACGCTCCCTGGTACGCCCTATCGTCTTAGGGGGCCCAAACAAGGTCTAAGCGCCTCGAACGGGTATTGAGGGCCTTCATGCTGCTACAACGAGTCAAGCCGCTTTCGCGCCTTTTGGCCGAGGCTGGCGATCAAAAAACTGCACTCAAGAGAACCCTCGGTCCCGGCGCGTTGACGGCGATGGGCATCGGGGCGATTATCGGCACCGGGATCTTCGTCCTTACCGGCGTCGCTGCCGCAAAATACTCCGGCCCCGCGCTCACCGTCTCGTTTATCATCGCCGGTATCGTGAGCGCCTTCGCCGCCCTCTGCTACTCGGAGGTCGCAAGCCGCGTACCGATCGCCGGAAGCGCATATACGTTCGCGTATGCTTCGCTCGGTGAATTTGTTGCCTGGATCATCGGTTGGGATCTCGTTCTAGAGTATGCCCTCGGTGCTGCCACCGTCAGTATTGGTTGGTCGGGGTATTTTACGAATTTTCTCAGCCACTTCGGCATCAACATCCCCGCCGCATGGCAACACAATTACTGGGACACCGGGCCCTCGGGCGAAGCGATTCACGGCATTATGAACTTGCCCGCGTTTTTAATTATCTGCCTCATCGGCGTGTTGCTGATTCGCGGGACGCGCGAATCAGCACTGGTGAACGCGATCATCGTGACGGTAAAGGTTGCAATCGTGCTCTTCTTTATCGGCGTCGGTTTCGCGCACGTGAACACCGGCAACTGGGTGCCCTACTTCCCATTCGGTTGGGGCGGCACGCTCTTCGGCGCGTTCTTCGTTTTCTTCGCCTACATCGGTTTCGACGCAGTCTCGACTGCCGCCGAAGAAGCAAAGAACCCGCAGCGCGATATGCCGATCGCCATTATCGGGAGCCTCGCCATCTGCACGGTGCTCTACATTATCGTCGCGGCGATCCTGACCGGCATGGTGAAATACACCCACCTCAACGTCCCGCAACCCGTCGCCTATGCCGTCGAACACGTCGGTCTCCCAGGCTGGATGAGCCTCGTGATCTCGATCGGCGCGATCGCCGGTCTGACGACCGTGCTCCTCGTAATGATGTACGGCCAGACGCGCGTCTTCTTTGCAATGTCGCGCGACGGATTGCTGCCGGCAGTCTTTTCAAAGGTGCACCCCACGCTTCGGACACCGGCAACTTCAACGGCGATGTTCACCGTCTTTATCGCCCTCATCGCCGCCTTCACCCCGATCTCCGTGGTCGGATCGCTAACGAACATGGGTACGCTCGCGGCGTTCGTGTTGGTTTCGATCTCGGTACCGATTCTACGCAAACTCTATCCGGAAGCAAAAGGCTTCTCGGTACCGTTCGGCCCCTACATCGTTCCCATCACCTCGGCGATCCTTGCATCGCTGCTCTTACTCGCGCCGTTCGTCGATACCACCGTCCCGCGTATTCTCGGGCTCCCGTTGCCGTGGTTCGGGTTCGTCGTCTGGCTCATCATCGGCCTCGGGGTCTACTTCCTCTACGGTCGCTCGCATAGCCACGTCGGCATCAACGAAGGCGCCGCACAGAAGAAGGCGTAACGGCCGACCGCTCGATTCGTGCGTGCCGGGCTATAGACGCTCGGCGCGCACGAATACCAACGTGACGCGCTCGTTGCCGTCGCAACCGCGAAGTTCGTCGCTCAATAACGCCACGATGCGCTCGGCGTCGGCGAAGCCACGCAGCTCCGATATCCGGCCGCGACGCAAGGCATAGAGATCGGGCAATCGACGCCCCACGTCGCCGAAGCGCGTCACCGCCTCGATCCCTTCGCGAGCGTACCGTTCGATCTCGGCGACGCGTGCGCGGACGAGGCGCGAGAACGGCGTCGCCAGGCGCACCACCCCGCTCGTGTCGACGATGCGGAGTTTTTGCGCGTGGCGAAAGCCGCGCATCTCCTCGCTCACCTCGACCGACTCTAGCGCCTCGACCGCAACGCCGAGACTCGCCGCCGCAATGCGCGCGCACTCCTCGTTCCCCACCTGCGCTCGCGCAGCGACGGCACCGCCGACCGCGCCTCCCGCAGTCGCGAGCACCCGGTTGCGGATCGGATCGACGGAGATATCGACCTCGATACTCGCGGGATCGGCCCCACTCTCGATCGCACGATCGCTCACCTCTCGCCGTAGGCGCGCGAGTTGCTCCACGCTGGGATCGACGATCTGCCGTTCGATGCTATCGCGCACGAGCGCGAGTGCGACCCCGACCGGCGAGATGACTTCGTGGTCGCGCGCGATACGAAGACGAAGGTTCATCGCGCGCGCGAGGTGCGGCACGATCGCGCGCGCCGCGCCGCCGCCGCCGACGAGTTCGAGCAGCCGTTCGTCGAGTTCGTACTCGGCGATCAGCGCGCGAATGGTGGGAACGATGCGTTCGATCGCGCGGTCGAGGATCGCGCCGGCGAGAGCCTCGGGCGCGATACCGTATGCCGCACCGGCGAGCGCGAACGCACGGCGCAACGTCTCATCGGTGCCGCGCCCGAAGGCGCCGTCGGGAACGTCGCCAAGAAGGTTCGCCGCGCAGGTCGGCGTGATCGCGATCTCGCCCCCGTCGGGAACGTGCAGCGCGAGAATCTCGCCCTCGACGATGCGTGCATCGCGTAGCTCCTCCGGGCTGCAGAACGCTGCGTATCGATAGCCGGCGATATGCGCGCTGCGCGGACCGACCGCGTCGACTCCTCCCGCCTTCATGCGCACCAAGCTCCCACCGGCGATCCCTAACGTGCGCACGTCGAGCGTCCGCAGCAGCACGCGATAGGCGCCGATGCGACCGGGGCGCATCTGCGCTCGCCCGCTCCGTATCACCGAGCAATCCGAGCTCGTTCCGCCGACCTCGATGAAAATTGCGTCGCTGACGTTCTCGTGCAGCAGCGCTCCGGCGATCCCCGCGGCCGGGCCCGAGAGCAGCGTTGCGAGCGGGCGCCGCTCGATCTCCTCGATCGACATCACGCCGCCGTCGCTGCGCATCACCATCAGCGGCGCGAGGATCCCCGCCGCTTTCACCGCCCTCTCCGTGCTTCGCGCCGCGCGCAACATGCGCGGGAGCAGCGCCGCATCGAGCGCCGCCGTACGCGTTCGCGCGCGCAGACCGTAGAGCGAACTTGCATCGCTGCCCGTCGTCGCCGGAAGATCGAACGCGCGCGCCATCTCCGCCGCGCGCCGCTCGCCGGCACTTCGATCGACGCCGAAGGCGCGGGTAACGACGAGCGCTTCGACACCGTGATCTCGCTGCAAGAGCGCGATGCACTCGCGCTGCGCCCCTTCGTCGCCCGCATCGGCGAACGCCGATGTCGGCGCGAACGGACGCTCGCCGGGAGAGAACGGCTCCACCCGCATCTGCATGCGGGCGAAGGGAGCGGAGCCATCGAGCAGGCCGAGGATGCCGACGCGCGCGAGATCGCCTTCGAGCAGGGCGTTGGTCGCCTGCGTCGTCGAGTGCGCGACGAAGGCGATGCGCGCGGGATCGATCCCCGCGGCGATCAACCGTTCGAGGCTCTCGCGAATACCACTCGCCACGCCGTCCTCGGCATCGTGCGTCGTCGGCACCTTGATGCGTGCGACGACCGAACGTTCGCGCGGATCGATCGCCACGGCGTCGGTGAACGTACCGCCGACGTCGATACCGACGCGTAGCGGGGCTACCGTGCCGATCGTTCTCGTGCCGGGAGGCTCTCGGCGAGCTCGTCGTAGAGCATCGCCATCGTTTCGATGCCGCCGAAGAATTGCTTCAGCGAGAACTTCTCGTTCGGCGCATGAATGCGATCGTCGGGCAGCCCGACGCCGATCATCACCTGCGGCAAACCAAAAATGCGATCGAAACTCCCGACCGGTGTAATCGAGCCGCCGGTGCCGATAAAGATCGGCGCTTTGCCGAAACCACGCTCCATCGCCGTCGCGGCTGCGGCGACGGCAGGGTGATCGTGCCCGATCAGCACCGCGCGCGCGGTACCCTCATCTTCGACATGAACGCGCACGCCGGTCGGCACGCGTGCGAGCAGATATTTCTTCACCGCATCCCGCACGGCGAGCGGATCTTGCGCGCCGACGAGCCGTGCCGAGAGCTTCGCGCAAGCGAACGATGGGATCACCGTCTTATGCCCCGGGCCCTGATAGCCGCCCCAGATGCCGTTGCATTCCAGCGTCGGGCGGTACCACATGCGCGCGAGCGGATGGACGCCGCGCTCGCCCCACAATTGTGGAACCCCGAGCTCGGCGGCCGATGCATGCTCGTCGTAAGCGAGCCCGCGAACCTGCGCCTCGACCGCCTCATCGAGCTCCGGTGCGCCGTCGTAAAAACCAGGGACGCTCACGCGCGAACGATCGTCCTTGAGCGAGGCGATCAACATCGCCAACGCCTCGATCGGGTTACGCACGAGACCGCCGAAGTACCCGGAGTGCAGATCCTCGCTCGGGCCGGTGACCCGCACGTCCCAGTGGACGAGGCCGCGAACCGAGGTGGTGAGCGCGGGCGTATCGGCGGAGTAGACCGCGGTATCGGAGATCACCGCGAGATCGGCTTGGAACCGATCGCGGTACCGAACCAGCGCGCTCTCGAAGTTCGGCGAACCGATCTCTTCCTCGCCTTCGACCAATACGATAACGTTGATCGGCAGCTCGCCGCGTACGTGCAGGTGCGCTTCGAGTGCGGCGAGATGCATGAGCACCTGCCCTTTATCGTCGACCGCACCGCGCCCGTAGATGTTGCCGTCGCGCACCGTTCCTTCGAACGGCGGCGAGAGCCAGAGTTCGAACGGCTCGGGGGGCTGGACGTCGTAGTGACCGTAGATGAGCACGGTCGGTTTCGCGGGGTCGTGCCCGTACCGACCATAGGCGAACGGCGCTCCCTCGGTCGCGAGCAACTCGGCTTCGAAACCGATGCCGCGCATTCGCTCTACGAGAAGCATCGCGCAACGCTGCATATCGTCGCGATGCTGAGGATTCGCCGAGACCGAGGGGATCGCGATCAGCGCTTTCAATTCGTCGAGATAGCGTTCGTGCGATCTCCGTACGTGCGAGAGCAGTTCCTCGTCGTTCCCGATCATCGCATGGGCTATTCGCGCAGCAGCGCCTCTACCTCTTTCGGCAGTACCGGGGCGAGAAGTTGAATCTGTCGCGTACCCTTGCCGACGCGCACCTGGAAGGAATGTGCCTTTCCGTCGTACGAGCGTGCCTCGGATTGAAAGGTGCCGTAATCCCACCACCAACGCCCGTCGATCTTATCGACGATCTCGCCGGTGCGCATTCCCGCCGCCCACGCCGGGCCACCCGCGCGTACGTAGACCCGCATGTAGCCATCGACGGTTTTAAAGAGGGCGAAGTAATAGGTCGGGCGCAGGTTCGCCGGCAGCGAGAGCCCGTGCGCGAACAGGATATGTGCGCGACGCGGATGGCGCGCTCGCCATGCAAGCAGGCGACGCACTCCCTGCAGCGCGAGCTTCCGCACGAGCGCCGCGCGCGGGTGCGGTTCGATCGCGTGATCGTGCCATTCGCGCACGACCCACCCACCGCAATCTTCGAGGCGAAGCCCGATATCGAGATTGACGCCCTCCAACAATGTAAAGCGCTGCCGACGAACGTAGACGTAGGCCGCATACGGCTTTGCCGTGCAGTCGCGACGCTCGGGAACCGCGTGCCGGCGCGCGACCTGAAAACCGGCGTTCGCGAGTTGCGCGGCAACGGTCGCCGCAGCGATGCGACCGAATCGCGTCCCATCATCGTCGACGACGATATGGTGCGCGGCGCTCGCCGGCGCGAGGAGCCCCGGCGGAAAGGGAGCGTTCGGTAACGGAGCGGCGCTCGCGACGTGGAGGCTCACCGCGAGCAACGCAGCGAGGATTGCGACGACGTATTGGTAGGGAAGCGTCGCGAGCATCATCCGTTCGGTCCGATCGCCGGTTTGGTTGGCGACCCAAACGTTCGCGGTATTGGTGGGATCGCAGACGTTTTGCACCGCGACGAGCGCCATCACCCCGGCGACGAGCAGCACCGGCGCGATCGCATGCGCGCCGATCAGCGCGGCGAAGAATGCTATGCCGACGCCGAAGGGATTGAGCGGCCCGCGATAGAGCACCAGTGGGCTGAGCAGGCCGAAGACCAGAACGAACGCGGTCGGTCGCGCGATCCAATTGCCGGCGATGGGAGCGAGCGCCGCATGCATCGCGGGCTCTCTCACGGCGACGAGCAGCATACCGATTCCCATGAAGAGCAGGACCGCCGGCGCCACATCCTCGATTCCGCGAATCGCCGCGCCGACGAGCGCCTGCACGATTGCGCGCGGGCGAACGATCGCCGCAGCGAGCACGGCCGCAACGGAGAACGCCGTTACTGCATCGAGATGAAAGAAAAAATAGAGCGGCATCGGTAGGAGTGGAACGAACATCGCGATCGCCGGGACGCGACCGCTTCGATCGCTCTCAAGGTCGAGCACCTCTGCATCCTCATCGCGCCGCGCTTCGCGCCAGGTTGCGTAGTCGCGTTCGCGTGCGAATCCCACGATCGCAAAAGCGATCAACGCGATCGCATCGATCGCGGCGAGTGCGAGTGCGAAGGGGAGTAAGCGCCCCTCGGTGACGCCGAAGAAGGTGGTATAGAACGTCCAGTTCGCGATATTAAAGGTGAACCCAAGCGCGAACGCCATGAGAAACAACGGCCCGGTGAGCCGCCGCGGCACGCCGACGGCAAGCATCGTCGGCAGCACGATCGAACCGACCATCACGATCGCCCCGAGCCCGGAGAGCGAGACGAAGAGCACGGCGGTCACCGCGCAGAGGACGAGCGCGAAGAGCAACGGGTTCTCCCCGCCATACTCCGCGGCGAGGTTGACGATCGCGCGCGCGATGCCGGTATCGATCGTAACGCGGCCGAGCAGCGCGCCGAAGATCACCGCCGCATAGGCCGGCGCGAGCACGGTCACGCCGCCGGAGAAGACCGCGCCGAGCCGTGCGAATGGAACCCCGGCCACTGCGCAGAGCGCGATCGCCATCACCGGAATCGCCAACAGGGCGGGCAGAATGCGGCGCACCATCAGCACCGCGCAGAGCGCGAAGACGGCGAGCATGAGCAACGCCGTCACGGTAGGTGCAGGACCGTATCGAGCGGCGGGAGCGTTCCGTGCGCGATGAAATCGTTATAGGTCGC
>JABEUX010000035.1 GCA_013044185.1 Vulcanimicrobiota bacterium
CGTTATCCATCATCCCAGCGCGAGTTATTTTAACGCGGCGGCGACGATCGAACGCTGAAAAAGGGCGTACCCCGGGCGCACGACTGACGGGAGCGCCAGGGGAGAGCGACCGTCCGGGCTAATCCGTCGCCTATGAGATCGCCTCGCATCGCCGCGCTTGCGGCCATTCTTTTGCTCTCCGCACCATTGGTTGCTTGCTCGAGCGGGCCCGCGCCTGCGTCGACCACGATTGGTATCGGCGTGGACCTCCCGCTTTCAGGGGCCGACGCCTCGGTCGGCACGAGCACCCTCGACGGCATAAAGCTCGCAGTCGCCCGCGCGAACGCTCAAGGCGTCCCGGGCGGATTTACCTTTGCAGTGCAGGCGCTCGACGATACGCAACAGGGCGTCCATAACCCGCAACAGGGAGCGAGCAACGTACGGACGCTCATCGCCGACGATAGCGTTCTGGCGATTATCGGGCCCTATAACTCCAACGTCGCGGCGGCGGAGATCCCCATTACGAACCAGGCGGGGATCGTTCAGATTAGCCCCTCTGCGGTGAGCGATGGTTTAACGCTTGGAAAGGATGCAGCGATGTTGCGCCGCGCGAACCCCGGCGTCAATACGTTTTTCCGCGTCTGTACGACGGACTCGCGCCAAGGATCGGCGGCCGCGCGCTTCGCGCTCGACCTCAAACTCAAACGCGTCTACATCGTCGACGACAACGAGACGTATGGTCTCGATCTCGCCAACGTTTTTGCGCGCGATTTTACGAAACTCGGCGGCACCGTTCTCGGGCGCGACCATATCGCTCCCGATACCCAAGATTTCAAAGCGCTCTTGCTGAAGATCAAGGGATTCAAACCCGACTTCATTTTCTTCGGCGGAACCACGAGCACCGGCGGCGGCCTGTTGCGGCGCCAGATGTTCGATGTCGGGATGGGGAAACTCGCGTTCATGGGCGGCGACGGCATCCCCGATATCGCCGAAGTTGCGAAGAAACGTGCCGACGGGACCTATTACACCGTCGCGGCACCGAACGCCGACCTGCTGCCTGCGGCGAAGCAATTCGTTGCCGCCTATAAGGCAAAGTTCGGAAGCGACGTCGGCCCCTATAGCGCGAATGCATACGCAGCGACCCAGGTTGCAATTTCGGCGATCGAACAAGCGATCGAAGCGAACGGGAAAAAAATGCCGACCCGCGCACAGGTGCTGGCAAGGATTCCGCGCAGCGCAAAAAACGAAGTGCTGACGCCGATCGGGCCGATCTCCTTCGATAAGAACGGCGACGTTCGCAAACCGGTCATTTCGCTCTACGCCATTCGCAACGGGCATTCATCGTTCATCGAGCAACTTAATCTAAGCGAATAGCCGCTTGCACGAATTTCTTGCCCAACTAGCCAACGGCGTCGAACTCGGAGCGATCTATGCCTTGATCGCGCTTGGGTACACGTTGGTCTACGGCATTCTCGAACTCATCAACTTCGCGCACGGCGACGTCTATACGTTCGGTTCGTTCGTCGCACTCGGCGTTTTGGTAGGTCTACGTGCGGCGGGGGTCCTTCATGGTGCGGGCCTGATCCTCGGCATAGCTGCGGCGCTGATTGCCGCAATTATTGCAAGTGCATTGCTGAACGCCGCCATCGAGCGGCTCGCCTATCGTCCCTTACGCAAGGCACCGCGGCTCGCTCCCCTGATAACGGCGATCGGCGTCTCGTTCATGCTCGAGAACCTCATCGAGCTCTGGCAAGGCTCCGCGCCGGTGCCCTTCCCCAACGTCATTCCGAACCCGCAGTTGCAGATTGGGGCGCTCGAAGTCGGCGTTCAACAGATCGTCGTCGTCGCGCTTGCGATCGTCACGATGGTCGCACTCCATTTTTTCGTACAGCGGAGCCGGCTCGGTAAAGCCATGCGTGCGGTCGCGCAGGATCGCGATGCGGCATCCTTGGTTGGGATCGATGTCAACCGAACGATTGCGATCACGTTTCTCATCGCCGGTGCGCTCGCAGGCGTCGCCGGTTTCGTCGGCGGCGTGTCATTCGGATCGGCATGGTTTCTCAATGGGTTTGGGGCCGGCTTGCGTGCATTTACCGCAGCCGTCCTTGGGGGCATCGGCAACATCGCCGGCGCCATGCTCGGCGGCTTTCTTATCGGGCTGCTCGAATCGTTTTCAACCTGGTTGATCGGCGGCCAATGGAGCAATGTCGCGGTGTTCTCAGTGCTGATTCTCGTGCTGGTCTTTCGCCCGAGCGGGCTGCTCGGGGAGTCGTTACCGGAGAAGGTATGATCTACACGTATGCGTTCGTCGCAATTGCGGCATGCGTGGCGATCGAACGGTTCCACAATCGGCGTGCGAAAGCGACGATTGTGCTGCTGCTCGCCGCTTTTCTGGCGATCGCCCCACGCTTTTATGGGAACGACGCCGTCTTTAGCGTGCTTGCAGACGCGGCCGTCTACGTGATGCTCGCACTCGGCCTCAACATCGTCGTCGGCTTTGCGGGCCTACTCGATCTCGGATATGCGGCATTCTTTGCCATTGGTGCCTATACGTACGGAATGCTCGCAAGCCCACAGTTTGGGCTACATTTGCCGTTCTGGGCGTTGCTTTTTATCGCCGCCGCACTCGCCGCACTCTTTGGGGCGCTTTTGGGGGCGCCGACGCTGCGCCTTCACGGCGACTATCTCGCGATCGTGACGCTCGGCTTCGGCGAAATCGTGCCGCAGATCTTTCAAAACCTCACGAAGTATACCGGCGGACCGAACGGCATTGCAGCGCTCGACGTGCCGACCTTCTTCGGACATTCTTTTGGGGCATCGGTGATGCCCTATTACTACATCGCGCTCTTTGGAATCGCGTTTGCGCTATGGATCTCGCGTAATCTTCGCGAGAGCCGGCTGGGACGGGCGTGGATGGCGATTCGCGAAGACGAACTTGCGGCGAAGCATGCCGGGATCGACGTGCTCCGATCGAAGCTCGCGGCGTTCGCAATCGGTGCATCGTTCTCGGGAATCGGCGGCGTGCTTTTCGCCGCGAAACTCGCGCTCGTCTCGCCCGATCTCTTTGGTTTCCAAGTGAGCGTGCTCATCGTCTCGATGCTGGTACTCGGCGGAATGGGAAATATCGTCGGGGTCGTCGTGGGGAGCTTGCTGTTGACGATTGTGAACTCGGCCTTGCTGCCGCAAATCAATTCGTTGGTCGACACGGCGTTCCACACGACGCTCGACCTTTCGAACCTGCACTTCCTAATTTATGGCGCGATTCTCGTCGGGATTATGCTCTTTCGCCCCGAGGGCTTACTGCCCAGTCGCGAGCGACGGGCCGAGTTGCATCATGCTGGGGAGGCTGCGGTCGACGCATGAGCCTTCTCGGACTCGCCGGTGTCACCAAGCGCTTCGGTGCATTGACGGCGCTCTCGAATGTGAACCTCAACGTGGAGGAGGGCGCGATATTCGGCATCATCGGCCCCAACGGGGCGGGGAAATCGACGCTCTTCAATCTCCTAACGGCGATCTATCGGTTCGACGAGGGAAGCATTTCTATCGGCGGAGTTTCGATTGCAGGCCTGACGACCCAACGAATAGCGCGCCTGGGCGTCGCGCGAACGTTCCAGAACCTTCGGCTCTTCGGCAACGCATCGGCGTTGGCGAACGTGATGGTCGGCGAGCACTTGCTGCTCCAAGCGAATATCGTTGATGCCCTATTAAACTCCGCAAGAGAGCGTCGCGAACGCTTGGAGGCGGAGCGACGCGCCCGTGAGTTGTTGCGATTCGTGGGTGTCGTTGGCGTTGAAGAACATTTTGCTCGAAACCTATCCTACGGTACGCAACGCCGTCTCGAGATCGCACGGGCGCTCGCCGCCCGACCGCGCCTGCTTTTGCTCGACGAGCCTGCGGCGGGTTTGAATCCATCGGAGAAATTGGAACTCGTTTCGTTGATACGTGCGATTCGGGATACCGGGGCGACCGTCGTGCTGATCGAGCACGATATGGGTCTCGTGATGAATCTTTGCGAGCGTATTGCGGTGCTCGACTACGGCGAGAAGATTGCCGAAGGGTCTCCGCGTGAAGTTCGCGAGCATCCGCGCGTGATCGAAGCATACTTAGGCGCACCGGCATGAGTGTGTTACTCGACGTGCGCGCGCTCGAGGTGCGGTACGGTGGTATCGTGGCGTTGCGCGGCATCGACCTCCATGTGGAAGAAGGGGAGATCGTCGCGCTCCTCGGTGCGAACGGTGCTGGTAAGACGACGACGCTGCGAGCGATCTCGGGGTTATTACCGGTTCGTGCCGGCGAAATCTCGTTCGCGGGAGCGAGCGTTCGCCGACGCTCTCCCGACGCGATAGCGCGGCTGGGAATCGGGCACGTTCCCGAGGGGCGGCGCGTGTTCACGCGGATGACGGTTCGCGAAAACCTCGAACTCGGCGGATATGCGATCGCCTCCCATCGTAAGGTGGCAGATCGGATCGACGAGGTGCTCGCCATCTTTCCACGGCTTCACGAACGGATCGCGCAGCGCGCGGGAACGCTTTCGGGCGGCGAACAGCAGATGCTCGCGATCGGACGCGCGCTCATCGCGCGCCCGCGCTTGTTGCTGCTCGACGAGCCCTCGCTCGGCCTTGCACCGCTCGTCGTCGCACAGATTTTCGAGGTACTTCGCGATATCCATAAGCGTGGGACGACGGTCGTTCTCGTCGAACAGAACGCCCGTGCCGCGCTCGCGCTGGCGGATCGTGGCTACGTTCTCCGAAACGGAGAGATCGCGCGCGCCGATACGGCCGATGCATTGGCACGAGATCCTGCGGTCGTCGCAGCGTACTTAGGAGGGGAATGATATGCCGACCGGATCGCTTCCATTTTCGATAGGAATGGCACAAAGCTCTCCGATTACCGCGATTATCGCGCAGATGATCGCTCCGGCCGTCTTTATTCTCGCCTGCGGCAACCTGCTGAACGTCACGATGACGCGCGTCGTGCGGGCGGTCGACCGGGCGCGCGCGCTCTTCGTTGAGATTCACGGCTTGCCGGTGGACGGGGATAACCATCGCGAAGCGATCCTTGCCGAACTCCGGCTCTATCGGACGCGCATCGATTATTTACAGCGAGCGCTCTCGGCCTATCATCTGGCGATTGGGCTCTTCGTAATGGCGAGCCTCGCCGTCGCGCTCAACGGATTGACTCATGACGCACTGCCGTGGTTGCCGACGGCGTTGACGGTCGGAGGGACGCTGACGGTCCTCGTCGGCGCGATCGGTGTCTTTCTCGAGACGCGTGTCTCGACGAACGCAATGAAGGCGGAGATTGCGCGGGAACTCGGGCTGTAGCGCTCTCTTAGTTTAGAACGAGCGTCTCCGCTCGCCGATAGACGATTTCTCCGCCGACCATCGTCGCGAGCACTTCGTAGCGATCGTCCCAGAACGATAGGTCCGCGCGCATGCCGACCGCGATACGCCCAACTTCGTTCTGAGCGCCGATCGTTCGGGCTGGCGCGTGCGATGCCGCAACGATTGCTTGGGCGAACGGCAAGCCGGTATAGGCCATATAATTGCGTAACGCACGATCCATCGTTAGCGCGCTGCCGGCGATGGTGCCGTCATCGGCGCGCATGACTCCGCCTTCAACGCGATACCCCGGCCCAGCGGGCGGCATGAAATCGGTCGTAAGAACGACCCGATCGCCAAGCATGCGGTAGAGCAGGTCGACCATCGGCGGCGATACGTGATGCCCGTCGCAGATGAGTTGCACGGTGGTGCGGCGATCTTGCATGAACGCCGCAAGCAAGGACGGATCGCGATGGTCGAGTGGCCCCATGCCGTTAAAAGCATGTGTGAGGCTGCGATATCCGGTGCCGATCGCCAGTAATCCCTCGGCATAGCGTGCCGCCGTATGTCCGGCCGAGCATACGACGCCGTGTTCGAGCATCGTGCGTACGAACTCGCTCGCGCCTTCTACCTCTGGCGCGAGCGTGACCATGACCAACGCTCCTCGGCAGGCGTCGACCATCTCTTGCGCGCGCACGTTCGAGGCGGCAAGCAGACAATCGCCGCGATGGACGCGGCGAAACTTTGCGTTGAGGAAGGGCCCCTCGAAGTGGATGCCGAGGCAACGAGCCCCCTGTGGTTCGCTCTCCTCCAATTCGTGTGCGGCTTCGACGATCTCCGAGGCTGCATGGAGCATCGATTCCCACGGTGCCGTCATCACCGACGCGACGAAGCCGGTCGCGCCGGTCGCGGCGTAGGCGCGCGAGGCGACCGGAACGGCGTAGCCCTGATCGCGGTTGAAGAGCATGTCGTCGGCGCCATTCGTGTGCAGATCGATCAGGCCGGGCGCAACCGAACAACCCTCGGGGCAGGGATGGTCGCTAGGGCCTTCAGCTGGAAGAATCGCTGCGATATGGCCACGGTCGATCGCGAGCCGCGCGTAGGCCGAGCTGCCGTCGCCTAAGGCGAGGAAGGCTGGGCCGATGATGATAGGCATACCTAAACGTTGCTTCGACGGCCCGGGGCGACCCCCTAGCGCCCGAAGAGGCGGCGAAGGAAGGCCGGTGCGGCCTTTCGGGGCCCGGCCTCCTCGACCGGGCGCGTGAGTTCGCGGCCGATCTCGGCGCTCGATCGTTCGAGACGGGCGAGCCGCTCCATATGGGAGGTCGCGTGGCCGTCGAGCGTTTCTCGAAGCGCTCCGAGTTCGTTCCATCCGGCGGGAGCTCGTCTCGTTGCAAGTGCGCCGGCGTACTCTTGCGCCGACACGGTAAAGACGCGCGCCGCCGGAATCTTTCGTTCGGCAAGATAACGCCGGGCGAGATCGACGACGTTGCGACGTTCGCCCGCGCTTTCGTTGTCGGCCATCGTGTGCGCGAAGAGCATCGGTTTGCCAAATTCGGCGATGCGTTCGTAGAGGCTCAATTCGCGCTCGGAGAGTTGTCGTGAGAAGAGGCAGAGTACCTCGCTCGCACTCCGCGCCGCCATTAAGGCAATATCTTCGGCGTCGATATCCCCGGAATCGAATGCCGGCGCGTGCACGAGCACCAATTCGCGTGGGAAGTTCCACGGCGTGAGTACGAGAACCGGGGAGCGTTGCGCGGCTTCGCTGACGGTGGAAGGATCGATTTCGCTCCACGCACCGTTCGCGTCGAGTGCGAAAGCCTCGTGCCGCTCGCCGTAACGCACGTGGATTGGAAAACGCGCCATGCCGGGAACCTCGTCGCCGAGAACGGCCCGGCCGGCAAATGCGTCGATGAGGGAAGATTTTCCGCGGCGTAATGCTCCTAGAATGGTGACGCGCCAGCGCTGGGGCCGTAAACCTCGCGCGTACGCAGCGGCGTCGATGCTCGGGTCGCTATGCGCGCGGCGAAGCATCTCGGTTCCCGGGTCGGCCGGAGCGATCTCGGGCGCCTCGGCAAGGAACGCATCGGCGATCCGTACGATCTCGGCGAGTTCGCATTCGATCGTTTCGCGACGCGTGCGCATGGCGGCCATTCTTGCAGAGACCTCGCCATCGGCAACGGCGGCGAGCGCTCGCTCGACGCTACCGATATCGGCATCGCGTGCCGTTCGACCGGCCTCCAATAACGCCGTATCGAGAGAGGCGTCGATTCGCTCGATATTGCTCGCGATGCGATTCCCTAAATCCACAACGTCGTTGCGAAGCGCGGGGAAGATCGACGCACGCAAATCGGCGATGAGTTCGCGCTTCATATATGTGTCCGCGGCAGCGGCGACGAAGCGCATCGAGATAGCGTGCACGACGGCGATGGCCGGCCCTCCGATTGCGTCGAGGACGATAGTTGCGGCGATGGCATCGGCAGGGTCGCCGCTCCAGAGGCTCGTTCCGAGCTGTCCGCCAAAGGCAATCGCCGCCGATTCGACCAGAGAAAAGCGCAGCGGAATCTCGGTGCCGCTCGCACGTTCGATGGCATCGAGCGGCTCCACTGCGAGCAGGGCCGCGCGCTTTGCGAAAGCCTCCACGGCGTGAGCGGTCACGCGGTCGACCAGCACGTGCAGGCGAGCGCGATCTCGCAACTTCGCAATGTCGGTCGTATCGAAGGCTTGGC
Source organism: Vulcanimicrobiota bacterium (assembly GCA_013044185.1). Lineage (GTDB taxonomy): Bacteria > Vulcanimicrobiota > Vulcanimicrobiia > Vulcanimicrobiales > Vulcanimicrobiaceae > JABEUX01. The sequence goes on from JABEUX010000035.1 coordinate 8,030, forward strand.
CGAGTGCGAGTTCGAGCTCCTCGGCAAGGGCGACGATCTCTTGAGAGAGCCGGGAGCGGCGCGTCGCACTCTCGGTGCGAAGAAGGCTGCGTTGCATCTCGATACGGGAATCGAGTTCGACGAGCTTCGGCGTACGCGCGAGCAACTCGCTTCGTAGGGTCTCCGCTGGGAGGGCGAGCATTGCGAGGTCGCCGTCGATCTGCGCGATCGCATCGAAACCGACGCGTGCTGCGACATCGCGCGCGCGCCGTAAACGGGAACGTCCGGTGCGCGCGATCAGCGAAGCATCGAGCGCTTCAAGGAATGGAAGAAATCGGCTCGCAGAAACGCGCTCGGAATTTCCGTCGAGCGTTCCTTCAACGTAATCGCGTGCCGAGAGAGGATAGACGTAGGTTCCTGGAGCGTGAATCGCGGCGAGGCGTTCGATTCGTTCGGTCGCGTTTTTCCAAGCCGGGCGCCCGTCGGCGCTGAGGCGGCTCCAAAGATCGATTTTGGTCTGAACGATAAAAATGCTGTCGATATGGCGGCGAACGATTCCTAAGAACGACGCGTCGCCTTCGCTGAATGGCTGTTGCGTGTCGATGAGGTAGAGCACCGCGTCGGCACCGGGTAAAAATCCCAGCGTCGCCCGCCGATGGGCCGGATTCGCCGACGCGAGCCCCGGCGTATCGGCAACGAGAAACCCGCGTGCGAGAAACTCCGAGGGGGTCGTCACGCGGACGCGCGTCGGGACATCGCTTTCGTCGGTGGTCGCCGTATGCAGCGTTCCGACGTCCCCCGATCCGACCGCAATAAATCGATTGAGGCGGTCGAGCGGAATGCGCTCGGTGCGGCCGCTTTCATAATACGCGACTGCTTCGTCGGCCTCGCCGTTCTCCAGTTCGGTAATCGTGGCGGTCGACGGGTTGATATCGACGGCAAGAAGTCCCACGAGCCGCCGAGCGTCGCCCTGCGATTCGCGACGGAATTTTCCCAACAGCGCGTTAAGGAGATAGGATTTCCCGCTGGAAAATTCGCCCACGACCGCTAAAACAAATTTTCCACGGGCGAGCATTTCGCGCGCGGTGCGAACCGATGCGCTCGAACGCTCATCGAGTGCATCTTCAAGAACGAGGAGACGCGCGACGAGATCGTCGCGCGTCCGGTCGTACCGACGCATCGCGTCGGCGCTAACGTTACTCACTGCGCTCAAATATGCAGTCGTTAGGCGGTTCGGAGATGCGCTTCAAGCATCCATAGGCTCTTGTCGGAGGCCCGACAGAGCTCGGTATAAATATCTGCCGTTGCTTGGTCGCCGAGCTTCGCGCTCTCGTCGATCTGTTCGCGAAGATGATTGGCAAAGATCGCCATCCGCTCTGCGAGCGCCTCGATGTGCTGCTTCCCATCGACTGCATGATGGGGATATTCACCGAGGATCGAGCGTTCGGCAGCGACCTTTGCGGTGCCGAGCGCGGTGCCGCCGAGTTGGAGCACGCGCTCAGCGACGAGGTCGACCGCCGCCTCGGCTTCGGCGGCAAGCGTGTCGAAGAATTCGTGCAGCGCGATAAAATGCGGCCCGGCGACGTTCCAGTGCGCTTGCTTGATCTGCGTCTTAAAATCGAGCGCCGTCGCCAGCGTTGCATTAAGGAGCGCGATCAGGCGTTCGCGGCTCTCCAGAGGCACGGCGACGCGGGTGCGATGGAGTAAGGAATTTGTTGCGGTCATTCTACGGTCATCCTTCATGTTCGGTTGAGGTGCGTAACCCCGCATCAACCACGGTAGCGCGCCCGGGGTTTCGCTGCCGCTACTTTCCTCGAATGAGCGCCAATGCAGCGTCTCGCTCGCGCTCCATGCTTTCGATATCGTCGCCCTCCACGTTGAGGCGGAGAAGCGGCTCGGTGTTGGAGGGACGGATATTCATCCACCAATGAGGATAGGAGATAGTGAGGCCGTCGAGGTGGTCGATCTCTGCGTCGGTATGGGCTTCGGCGAGGCGTTGTAGGGTCGCCTGGGTATCCTCGACGTGGGTGTTGAGCTCACCGGAGCGCGCTCGGGTATCGATCGGTGCGATCGTCGCACTCGCCGTCAGCGGGCTCTCGCTGAAAAGCTCCAAGCACGACATGAGGGCGATCATACCGGAATCGGCATACCAATTGTCGCGAAAATAAAAATGTCCGCTGTGCTCTCCGCCAAAAACGACGTCGTCGTCACGCATGATTTTCTTGATGATCGAATGACCGACTTGCGAACGGATGGGGATGCCTCCATGCGCGAGGATCTGTTCTGGAACGCTACGGCTGCAGATGAGGTTGTAAAGAATTTTCGCGCCGGGGTAGCGTTTGAGCGTACTGATTGCAACCAGTGCGGTCACGGTGCTGCCGTCGATGAGTTCGCCGCGTTCGTCGACTAAGAACATGCGGTCAGCATCGCCGTCGAAAGCGACCCCGAGGTCGCAGCCGTGTTTGCGAACCGCAGCCTGTAGGTCGAGCATATTCTCGGGTTCGATCGGGCTGGCAGGGTGGTTGGGGAAGTTGCCATCGAGCTCAAAAAACAGCGGCACGACGGTGCACGGCAGATGTTTGAATACGTGCGGTACCGTCGCTCCGGCCATACCGTTGCCGGCATCGATTGCAATCTTAAACGGCTTTACCTTCGAGCGGTCGATGAAGCTCAAGGTGTGTTCCGCGAACTCATCGAGCACGAAGCGTTCGGAGATGCTGCCGGCCCTCTCGGCCTTGGGAGGCAAGTCATCGGCGAGGATGCGGTCGCGAATCTCGCGGAGCCCGCCGTCGAATGAAATCGCCTGCGCTTCGGAGCGCGTGAACTTCATGCCGTTGTACTTTGCGGGGTTATGTGATGCCGTGATCATCACGCCGCCGTCGAAAGCGTATTTGCCGACCGCGAAATAGAGTGCGTCGGTGGAGACCAGACCGATCGACACCACATCGGCGCCCGCTTCGGTCGCCCCGCGTGCGAGGGCGGAGAAGAGCTCTTCACCGCTCGGCCGCATATCGCGCCCGACAACGATGCGCTTCGCTCCGAGGAGGGGCACGAAGCAACGGCCGATTTTATACGCTAACTCGGCGTTAATCTCGGATGGAAAGACCCCCCGGACGTCGTAGGACTTGAAAACACTCTCGATCGCTGAATTTTCCATGGCTCTTGACGCTCTTCGGAGGGGCTCTCTACGAAACCTACCATCCCGTTAGTGGGAACGATCGCTTCGTCACTCTTCATTGCGTCGGCGATCTTTTTCTCGCTTCGCGTCGCGACGGTAACGAGAACGCGTATCGCGGATCTACTCACCCGGGAGCACACGGTTGCCGATGCGGCGATGTTCATGAGTCGCGTCGCGCTATCGCGCGTCGATATCGTCGGTGCGCTTCAAGTAGAGGGGCGGGCCCCGAGTGCCGCCGCGAAGAGAGCCTTTCGAGACGCGAACGTACTGCGTCGCAGAGAGTTGGGAAAAATCGAGCGCGTCGTCGCGGCCGAGCATCTCACCGGCGCAGCGGCCGCGCTGCGCCTTTACGGCAGCGTCGACCGCGTCATTCGCCGAGAGATTGCCGAGCCGATGTTTGCCGGAAAGCTGGCGCCGAGCGACGAGATCGAAGAGTCGATTCGTGTCCTTTCCGAAGTCGAGGGGAACTACGAGCGGAGCATCACTCTCGATCTCGCTCGTCGTGAAGATGCGCTCGATGCGCAGATTAAAGGGACGATCGAGTCGGCGATCTATCTACGTTCTCTCTGGCTCTTAGGGTTTGGTGTTCTTGCACTTGGCATCAATCTCTACAGCGCTCGCCTCTACCGGCAACTCGCCGACGAAAGAACGGTCACGAAGATTCTTCAGCGGGCCTTTATCAGCAGCTTCGTGCCGCTTCCGAACTGCGAGATCGGGAGCGCGTATAAGTCCGCCGACGCGCATGCCGCCGTCGGCGGCGATCTCTTCGACGTTTATCGGTTGTCGAACGAACTCGCCCTCATCCTCATTGCGGATGTGAGCGGGAAAGGGGTCGATGCAGCCGTTATTACCGCTTTCGTGAAATTTACCGTGCGTGGCATCGCACTGCGCCGTCGGGACCCCGCGCAAATTCTCAGCGAATTTAACGTGGCATTCGGCCAGACCGTCGAAAACCCATATCTCTTCGTCTCGATGTTCGTCGGAATTCTTGATACGAAAAAAGGCGAACTTATCTATGCCAGCGCCGGGCACGATTCGGCGTTCCTTCGACACGGCCGCGACGTGCGCCAATTAAGCGTCACCGGCCCCGTGCTGGGGGTGATGGTGGAGCCTTACGATACCAAGTCGGTCATCTTCGACGATGGCGACTCCTTGGTGCTCGCCACCGATGGATTAACCGAGGCACGCAATAAGCAGGGCGAACTACTCGGCGAAGATGCAGCGATGGATATTATTGCCGACGGCCCGCAGGAACCGCAGCAACTCGCCGACTTTATCGTCGAGCGCATTCGCGAACGCTGCGGCGGGAGGCTCCGCGACGATGTCGCGATTCTTGCAATCCGCATGCACGTCCCCGACGTGCAGGTTGCATAGAAGAAGTTGTCACCCCGAGCAGGCGCCGAGTGTCACGCCGAGTAGGCGCTGCAAGCGCCGTATCAAGGCGCACGCGCCGTCCTTCGATACGATTGCGGAGTTTATCTCGCCTCATGCGCCGGCACGACGATGGTGCGGCCGTCCTCGGTGCGAGCTCGATGCATCGCGATGCCGTAGGCTTCATCGAGGAGCGAGCTCGCGAGAACCTCTGCGGGCGGAGCGAGCGCGAGCATGCGCCCGCATCCCAAGAGCAAAATACGGTCTGCGACCGCCGCAGCTTCGTTGATATCGTGGAGAACGCAGAGAACGCTCGTTCCCGTTTGCGTGCGTTCGTGGAGTAGTCCTAAGACGTTATGTGCGACACGAACGTCGAGATGCGTCGTCGGCTCGTCGAGCAGGAGCAGCGGTGCGCCCTGGGCGAGCGCCATCGCGATCCAGACGCGCTGCTGCTCGCCGCTGCTCAAATGCGTGAAGACACGATCCAGATATTCCTCGAGGTGCGTTGCAGAAATAGCCGCTGCTATCGCGCGCTCGTCCTCTTCACCGGCGGAGAATTTCCACCATGGCCGGTGCGGAAAGCGTCCGATGGCGACGACGTCGCGCACGCGTAGTTCGTCGGCGAGGAGTTCGTCGGAGGCGAGCATCGCAATCGATCGTGCACGCCGCGCGACGGGAAGGCGGTGGATCGCCGTACCGTCGAGTTCGATCGTTCCAGCCTCCGGGACCTCGAAGCCAGCGCAGGCGCGCAGCAGGGTCGTCTTCCCGACGCCATTGGGGCCGAGTACCGCGACGAATTCACCCGCGCGAAGTTCGAAATCGATTCCATCGAGAACCCGCCTGCCTCCGCGTTCGAGCGCAAGTCCGTGTGCGCGAATCATCGGCGTTGCTCGCGTCGGAGATAGATAACGATGAAGATGGGGATCCCTGCGAAGGCTAGCACGATGCCCAAGGGAAGCTCGCGCGGGGCGATGGCGGCCCGCGCTATCGCATCGGCGGCAATCGCCATCGCCGCTCCAAGAAATGCGCTCGCAGGGAGAAGCGCGCGTGCATCGCTTCCGACGATCCGACGAGCGAGATGCGGCACGATGAGACCGACGAAGCCGACCATGCCGGCTAGCGATACGGCCGCGGCGGTCAGCAGCGTCGCCGAACCGAGAATCGACCATTGCGCGCGTTCGATATCGAGCCCGATACCGCGTGCACGAAGATCTCCGATGCGCAAGGCGTCGAGCGAGCGGATGTTGCCGATGGCGACGAGCGCGCCGACGATTGCGTACGGAAGCGCGAATCGTAAGTCGTTCCAGCCGCGTCCGGCAAGACTACCGACGAGCCAGGCCTGCAACGTTAGCTGGAAGGAAATGCTGCGTGCGAGAACGCTGAGAAGTGCGACCGATGCAGCGAGCAGCGCCGAGATCGCGACGCCGGCGAGAATGATCCGCGTCGCATCGATTCCGCCGCCGCGCCGCGCGAGCGCGGCGACGAGTAATGATGCAGCGAGTCCGCCGACAAAACCGAGCGCGGGAAGGAGGGAGAGCGCGACGCCGAGAGCGAGCGCGACGGCGATCGCTGCTGCTGCGCCCGCGCTCGTTCCGATAAGGTAGGGATCGACCAGCGGGTTGCGCAGCATCCCCTGCAGTTGGACTCCCGCGAGTGCGAGCGCCGAGCCGACGAGTGCCGCACAGAGGACGCGCGGCATGCGCAGTTGCCAGAGAATCGTATGAGCGATGTCGTGTGCGTGCGGGTTCGCGAGGGCATGCACGACCTGGGAAAGCGGAAGTGCATCTCCTCCGACGGCTAGCCCAACACCCGCTGCGATCGTCGCAGCGAGTGGAGGGAGAAGCCGTCGGAGAAACATGGTTGGCCGCTACCTTGTCGAGAACTCGACCGAGAAGCTGCGGCCGGGCATCGGATATCCTGAGAATTGCGCGTAGCGTTCGTTGCCGAGGTTTTCGCCGCGTAACGCGATCGTCGCATGGCGAGCGATGCGAAAACGTACGTACGCCGAGAGATTGGTATAGCCGACCGCTTGTGCGAAGAGCGGATTGGGTTGCGGATTGCCGTTCGCATCGTAGTAGATCTCGTTTGCGGGGTCGTTACGAAGTCCGGCAGTGCTTGCGGTGATGCCCCAGCCGATGAGGCCGGGAGCGGTAGCCTGTGCCGAGAGATAATCGAGCGTCAAACGCGACGAGATGACCGGGCCGCGCCCATAGATGCGCGCGTTGGTCGTTAGATCGAGGGCACGATAGAGATCGGTGAGCGATGCATCGACGCCGATACCGTGGACCCGACGCGTCTTCGCCGTGAAGGTGAGCCCCTGCAACGACGCCTGGTCGACATTCTCGGGGATAAATAACGGCGGTGCATAGACGATCAAATTATTGGCGCGCGTGTCGAAAAAGGTCAGTGCCATTCCTCCGAGCACGCGATCGTTCGAGAGCGTGAGGTCTGCGACGCGTGCGCGCTCCGGCTGGAGATTTGGGTTCGAACACGGGTACGCTGCGGGGCAGGGGTAGTAGAGTTCGAAGATGGTCGGGGCTCGAAACGCCGTTGCAAGATTTGCGCGAAGGATCGTATCGCCGCCGAGAGCGAAGCGCCCACCGATTGAGGGCGAGAGCGAGTTGCCCGCGCTGCCGTCACGTTCGCCGCGAAGGCCGAGGTAGAACGAGTTGCTCTTACCGGTAAACCAGTGCTCTTGAGCGTAGAGCGCGCTCTGGGAGACGCTCGGCGCAGCAACGCCGCTCGGGCTGTTATCGATCAGCGAAGTTCCCCGTGAGAGATCGATACCGTAGAGAAAATCGGCGTTGCCAGCGTGGACGATATTGCGAAGGTTGAAGCTCGTCGATGCATATCGCGAAACCGTCTGACAACCGGCACCGATACAGGACGTATAGGCGAGGGAGTCGTTCGAAGCGGCGATCTGCGCGATGCTCTCGCTCTGCGCTCGCCGATAGGCGAAACGGCCATGCACGTAGCTGTCGACGGTATCCTGTCGCGAGGTCGGCGTGTAGTTACCGTAATTCCCCGGTACGCCGAGATGCTGTGAGGTGATGCCAAGGTTGAATCGGGCATCGATCTTGCCGAACCGATGCGTGAAGTCGCTACGAAGGGTCGAGCGCTCGACATCGGCGTTGCTGCGGGTCGTGCCGTCGGGAAGAGCGTACGCGTTGGTGGCGATATAGCGGTCGAAGCTCACGTACGGTAGATCGACGCGCAGATCGTTGGTTCCAAAGGATCCCGTGCGGAGATCGACGCGCGTATGGCGACGCGGCGCGGTGATGATATTGATGACGCCGCCGATCGCGCCGGAGCCGAACAGGGTCGAGCCGCCGCCTTCGACGACCTCGATGCGTTGCACGCCCGAGGTGGAGACCGTCGAAAGATCGGGTGCGCCGAACTGCATGCCGCGCAACGGCGTGCCGTCGAGTAGTACGAGCGTTTCATCGGCGGTTGCTCCGCGCAGCGTAATCGATGCGCCGGCACCGGGGCCGTAACGCGTCACGAATGCGCCCGGGATCGAGGAGAGCGCCTGCGCGATGCTCGTCCAACCATGCTTCGCAATCTGCGAGCGCGTGATGACGTAGGTCGATCGAACGGCGTCGGCGAGGGGTTCGTTCGAGCGATCGGCGGTAACGACGCGCACGATCGTCCGTAACGGTTTTGCCGAGGGCTGGGGCGTTGGAGTTGCGGCGCGAGCGATCGCAGCCGAGGATGAGAGAAGGAACGCGCAGAGCGTAGCGCGCGAAACAGCACGAAAAGAAGCGTGCATACCCGGTCCTTTCAACGCGAGGTGGTGATGCAAAACGCTCCGGGATCGGTATCCTGACTCTGCGGATCGTTGCCTCTTGCCGTTTGCCTTCCCATCGCCGAGGCGATAGTGACAAATGGCGGCTCCCCGCTGACAGTGGCGCGACCGTGCCGGATTCTCACCGGCTTCCCGCACCCGGGCGTAGCGGCGCATATTGGACCACGCAGGCGAGGGTTCCTGGTACTGCGAAGGTCGCACGTTGTGTTTCACGCTCTTCGCGGTGCGCTGCTCGTGGCGAGCATGGTTGCCCCTCATCGCATCGTCTCGCTCCTCCCATCGTTAACTGAAGATATCTGCGCGCTCGGGCTCCAGGCCCGGCTCGTCGCGGTATCGGCGTATTCGCGCGATATTCCGTGCGCGAAGGGGTTGCCGCGCGTCGGCGATTATCAAAGCGTCGATAACGAACGCATCGTTGCATTGCACGCCGATCTGGTGATCGGGATTCCTTCGCAGGCGCAACTCGTCGCTCCATTGCGCGCGCTCGGAATCCACGTCGTTTTGCTTCCCGACGAAAGCTACGAGGATATCTACCTCGATATCGCGCGCATCGGGGAGGTCGCCGGGGTCGCGCCGCGTGCCGCTAGGCTTACCGAAACGTTGAAGGCACAGGTGGCGGCGCTTCATGCGCGCACGCGTTCCTTCCGCACGCATCCCTCGGTCTTTGTCGCACTGAGTGTCGAACCGATTTGGACGGTTGGCCCGCAGAGCTATATCGCGCGCATGATCGAACTCGCAGGCGGACGACTCGTGGTTACAAAACTTGCGCAGCCCTATGCAATGTATAGTCCGGAGCGATTACTTGCCCTCCAACCCGATGCGATCGTCGCGACTCGCGATAGCGAGATCGATACGGTGCTAGCCAAAGCGCCGTGGAGAGAGCTACGAGCGGTACGGTTGCATCGAATCCTCATTCCGCCGAACGACGATATGCTCGTCCGCCCCAGCCCGCGTTTTATTGAAGGACTCCGTTGGCTCATTCAACGACTGCAACCGATAGCAAACCGCAGCGCGCACTCGTCGTAGCCGTCGATCTACGCGACCCGCGCCGCCCGCTCGAACCGGAGTTGGCGGAGTTTGAGGCGCTCGCTCGTGCCGTCGGCGTAACGATCTGCGAGCGCGCCGTGCAACGGCGCGATTCCCCCGACCCGGCGACGTTGATCGGGTCGGGGTTGCTCGCCGAGTTGCCGGGGCGTGCGGCCGCACTCGATTGCAATCTCATCTTGGTTTTTAACGAGCTTCGCCCTCGGCAGCGGAAAAATATCGAGAAGGCGCTCTCGTTGCCGATCGTCGACCGTACGATGTTGATCCTCGACGTGTTCGCGCAGCGCGCGCGTTCGCACGAAGGCAAGCTCCAAGTCGAGCTGGCGCAGTTGCGCTACCGTTCGACGAAGCTCGCCGGCGGCGGGGCCGACCTCTCGCGTCTCGGCGGCGGCGTCGGCACGCGCGGCCCCGGCGAGACGAAGTTAGAGGTCGATCGCCGGCGCATCGCCGCTCGCATTCTGCTCTTGGAGAAGCGCATGGGCGAGGTACGGCGCGGCCGAGCGACGCGGCGGCGCGACCCGGGTGAGGAACTCCGCGTTGCGCTGGTCGGCTATACGAACGTCGGAAAATCCTCGTTACTCAACGCGATGGCGCGCAGCGATATCTTCGTTGCCGATCAGCCTTTTGCAACGCTCGATCCGACCACGCGTCGCGTCTATCTCGCACCGGGGCTCTTCGCACGCGTCAGCGATACCGTGGGGTTTATCACCGACCTCCCGACCGAACTCGTCGAAGCGTTCCGCGCGACGCTCGAAGAGCTCGACGAAGCCGATGTGTTGGTGGAGGTCCTCGATGCCTCAAATCACGACACGCCGCGACAGCGTGCTGCCGTCGATGCGATCCTTCACGAGCTCAAGCTCGATGAAACGCCGCGGCTCGTGGTGTTCAATAAGGGCGATGCCGCTCGCGACGACGTCGGCATCACGCCCGATGCGTTCGTGCTCAGCGCTCGCACCGGCGAGGGTATCGACGCGTTGCGGGCGGCCCTTAGCGAACGTGCATCGGATGTCCGAGCTCGTTCGCCGAAGGCTCCGCCAGCCACACCGTAACGTCGGAGGCGAGCCAGCGCGCCATCTGTTCGAGGTGTCCGCTGTAGAAATGGCGGATGCGTGAGAAAGCGGCGAATGCGTCATGCCGATCGCGCAGGGTGTATCCCGCGCTTTCGAGGCGATCGCAGGCGAGGCCGAACTGGATCTCGTCGATGCGTTCGCCCGGGGCGTGCGGCAGCATGTAGTAATTGGCGAGATCGCTGAGGAGGTGGCGCGCGGCGCCGAGGAGCGCGCGCGCTTCGGCTTGCGCGTAGGGTGCGTCGACGGTGGTCACCGTGATGGCGGCGGCGTCGAGCACCGCGCCGAGCGAACTCATCCAAGAATGGTTGTCGTGCGCGGAGCGAAAGAGTGCGATCTGCGGGTAGGCGAGCGTTTGGTCGAGCGTGCTGACGCACCACGATTCCGCTTCGCGCAAAAACGCGGAGAGCTCTTGCGGCGATTTTGTCTCCGCGCAGAACATGAGGAGGCCGATGCCACTCGGCGGAGCGCCGGCACGCGCGCTCAAGCGCACGACGAACTCTTCGCGCCGATTGAATGCCGCGAGCATCGTTAACAGAAACGACGCGAGGACCGCGATGATGGTGACGCCGGTCGCGCCGGTCATCAGCGCGACTAAACGGGTGAGCCCGTTTCCAGGAACGATATCGCCGAAACCGATGGTCAGCAGGGTGACGCCGGCGAAATAGATCGCGCCGGGGCCATTGGGGTGCGGGTGCAGGTGGTCGCGCAGTGCATAGAAGATGCCGCCGAACCCGAGGATGAGCAGCGTTATCCAGATACCGATTTGAACGAAGAGATTAAACGGCGCGAAGAGCGAGAGAAATTCATCGCGGCGGCCGTGTTCGTTGAGATTCGCCGCGATGCGTTTCCAGAGCGGCCAGCCGACGCGCGAGAGCGTCCCGCTCGCGCGCCAGGTGCGGTTCGATGCGCGAGGGATGACCGCGAGAAAAATATCGCGTAACGAGAGCGCGACGAGGACGACACCGCCGAGGGCAGCGAGGAGATCGAGCCACATGGGGCTGCCCTTCGCCGCCCGCCCGTGCGGTTCCGGGAGAGCGGCTCGCATCGGCACCGCGACTCCGGTGTCGTGGGTGCCGGCGAGCGGGGAATAGCGCCAGGCATGGAGTCGCAACGCGGATTTACGTTGCTCGAAACGGTTGCGGCATTGGGGATCGTGTCGCTGCTCTTGCTCGCCGGGCTGCGCCTCGCGACGCTCGCGCGCGCACCGGGAGCGACGGCGAACGCGGCGGCGCAACTCGATGCGGCGATCGCCCTCGTGCGTTCGCTCGCTCGCGCTTCGGGAAACGGTGCGACGTTGTTAGCGCTACCGCGGACCGACACACGCGGCAACGTCGTGCTTGGATTTCGCATCGTTCTCTACCGCGGGCGCCCCAACGCCGCCGGTGCGGCGACGATCGCGCGAGCGCTTCCGCTCGTCACCGACGCATCGTTGCGCGAAGCGAGTCTCGGCTCGCCGCCCTTCGCGTTGTTTTTTCGAAGTGACGGTAGCGCGGTTGGTATCGCGCACCCGACGTTGACCGGTGCTTCGTCACATCCGCAATTCGCGACGATTGCTGCCGAACCGCCCTGCCCCAGTACGACGGGCATCGCGTTGAGCCTCGCACGCAACGGCGCGACGGCAACGCGCGCGATTGTTTGCCCTGCACAATCGATGAGCGCCGCCGGCCCGCAGCCTTCGATGACGCCGAATCCGCCGACGCTCGCGCCGCATGCGTTGCTCTTTCCGTGGCCAACTGCGCCGACGCAGTGGTTTTCGATCGCCGAATTCGGATATCGGCGATGGTTCGCGGCGATGGGTGGAGCGATGGCGGGTTTCGCGTGCAGTGGAAACGGCGCTGCCGTCGTTGCCTTTCCAACGACGCCGCCCTATTCGGGGCCGCAGTCGCCCGTCGACGCGCAGAGCACGCCCGCACCGCCGAACGCGCCGTATGCCTACGCGGTCGCGGCGAGTAGCGCACCAGGTGCGATGGACGACGCGCCGGCGCATTTTCCGGTGCAACCAGTCGCTGCGGGGCTCTGCAACGTTCCGCTCGTCGATGCATTCGCGCAGAGCCGCGACCCATGGGGAAATCCGCTCGTCGTTGCGATGCAGGTGATGGGGTGGCTGACGCTTTCGCACGCTGCGAACGCAGCGACGAGTCGGAGCGCGCCGCTGGCGATCGGTGCTCTTACCGCTGCGGGGCAATCGTTCACCGTCGATGCGAGCAAGAGCTTCGATAACGATCCCGCAGGGATTACGTTTACCGGGCTCACGTGGAACTCGTCGGCGTGCGACGCATCAAAAGGCGGCGCGCTCGCGTTTGCGGCGAGCGGCAATAATACCGCGGGCAGCGCCCCGAGCGGCACGGCGACGCATGCGTTCGTGATTACCGATCAAACCCCACCGGCGACCGCCCTCACCTGCACGGGAACGCTCACCGATCAGTACGGTGAACCCCCCGTGAGTTTTACGACGAACGTTGCGGCGGGGGCCTCGGCGATGCTCACCTGGCCCGCGAAGATCGTGGTGATGGCCGGTGGAGGGACGATCGGATTTGTTGCCCCGCCGCCCACGGCGCGAGGATCGCTCGGCGCACCGCTCGTGGCGACGATATGGGGTAGTCCCGCGATCGCCGATGCGGTCGCGTCGTTCGGTCGGCTTGTCGCCGTCAACCCTCCTCCGGGTGGTACATGCGTGCAAACGCAGAGTTGCCCGATCCAGATTACGGCACCGGCTACCTTGCCGATCTCGTTTACGTCGGCAGGCTCCATGACGCTCTCAGCGCAGGAAACCGGGTTCGCTGGAACGATGACCGCGACGAGTTCCGACCCAAGCGTGGCAACCGTGTCGAGCGGCACGATAACGGGAGCCGCGACGACCTCGTTCACGGTGAATGCGATTGGAAACGGCGTCGCCTCGATCACGGTGGCGGGCAATAGCATCACGGATGTTTCGGTGAGCGTGAATATCCCGCCGCCGCCCTGCTACGCAAAAGCCTACACGGCCTCTGGCGCGCTCGATACGAACGAGCCAGCCGATGCACTTGGCTACGGGAGCGATGCGAACGGCTGCATCACGCACAACGGCGTGCCCGCCGCACAAGCGGTGATCGTCGCATCGAGCGCTACAAGCACGACGACGTACATTCCCAATGCACCATGCACCGCCGCCTCGCTCGGGCAAGGGTATCCTTTGAACGCCTCCGGCGTTCCATCCGGCGCGCAGGTGGATTTCCCGGTGATTCCCGGCTCGATGGGGGGCAGTTGTACCGTGAGCATCGGCGACCCGAATCCCCCGGCGAATCCCACCTACGGGAATGGGCTCGCGCACGTCGATGTGGTCGGCCCCTGCGCCAACGGCGCAACGCTGGCAATCGGCGATTCATGCCTCGCATCGATCGCTGGCGGTGGGGGCGGCAATCCCGGTTGCTCCGAGGGTTCGAGCGGCGCTGGATGGGGCTCGGGGACGCTCTATTATACGGCGGGGCCAACGGGCAGCGTAACGCCGACGACGACGCGCGTTGGGCTCAGCGGCAGCAGTACGCCGCTCTTCACGCGAACCGCGCCGGGAACAATCACGATCACGGGATACGCGGAGTGGGTGAAGTGGTCTACCGGGAGCGGCAGGAGCGCGGGGAAATGTACGACAGTCTTTTCCTTCATCCCGGATGGCACGATCGCGCTGAACTGACCCCCTGCGTACAAAAAAAGAGCGACCGGCGTTCCTTCGCGCTCGGTCGCTCTTTCGCGTCGTGGTTTTTTTAGTGGACGAAGTGGAGGAAGGCTCCCAGTGCGGTCACGAGCGCGATCATCCACCCAACGGTGACATGGAGGTTCCGGTCGATTTTGCTATCGAGTCGGTCTATGCGCGCGTTGATGGAGGCATCGAGGTGGTCGATGCGCGCGTTGATGGAGGCATCGAGGTGGTCGATGCGCGCGTCGATACCGTTGAGGCGGTCGCCGATTTGGCCGAGGGCACCTTCGACGTAGCCGAGACGCCCTTCGAGTGGTTGTGCGCTCATTATTGTCATCCTATCACGTTTACGGCCAGTTGGGGACGTTCGGATCGGTGAACGAGCGCGGGTCGATGGGGAACTCGGCGCTCTCCTCTACCGACACGCTGCTCGATCCGGTGAGGTACTGCCCCGCGAACCATTC
>JABEUX010000189.1 GCA_013044185.1 Vulcanimicrobiota bacterium
ACGATGGCGGGATATTTCAAATACGACAAGAGCGTCGGCAAGGGGCGCGAGCCGATCGCCGATCCGGAGGTCGAAGCACTCTTCGCCGAGGAAGCGAAGAAGGCCGGAATCGCGCCGCGTACGGTTGACGAGAACGAGATTCTGGAACGCTTGACGTTCGCGCTCGTCAATCGCGGCGCGTACCTCCTCGAGGAGGGCGTCGCCCTTCGCCCCGGCGATATCGATATCGTCTACGTCTACGGATACGGCTTCCCGCCGCATCACGGCGGCCCGATGTGGTACGCCGATGAAATCGGCGTCAAGCACGTCTACGAGCGCGTCGTCGCGTTCGGATGGGAGCCGGCGCCGCTCTTAAAAGCGCTCGCCGAGAAAAACGGCACGTTTGCAAACTATAAGCAAGGAGAATTGATCCATGCGTGAGGCGGCTATCGTCTCGGTCGCCCGGACGCCGATCGGGCGCGCCTTTCGCGGCGCTTTCAATCAAACGCCTGGTGCTTCGCTCGCAGGCTTCGTTGCGCGCGAAGCGATCGCGCGTGCGAACGTCGATCCCGCGGAGATCGCCGAAGTCATCGTCGGCACCGGAATGCCCGAAGGAGCGACCGGTAATAACATCGGCCGTACGGCCGCGCTTCGCGCCGGTTGTCCGGTCAGCGTTCCCGGTTCGACGGTGAGCCGTTACTGCGCCTCCGGGCTCGATGCCGTCGTCGCGAGCGCGCGGCGCATTATCGTCGAGGGCGAGAGTATCGTTCTGGCGGCCGGAGTCGAATCGGTCTCGATGGTGCAGAACGAACTGAACATGAAGTTCTACACCGAGGAATGGCTGCTCCGGCATACCCCCGACATCTATATGCCGAT
Organism: Vulcanimicrobiota bacterium; assembly: GCA_013044185.1. GTDB lineage: Bacteria > Vulcanimicrobiota > Vulcanimicrobiia > Vulcanimicrobiales > Vulcanimicrobiaceae > JABEUX01. The sequence goes on from JABEUX010000189.1 coordinate 856, forward strand.
GCTCTATACCGCCGACAACGTGGCCAAAAAATACAAAGTCTCGCGCGAGGCGCAGGACGAGTATGCATTTTCGAGCCAACAGCGCACCGCTGCGGCGCAAGCTGCCGGAAAATTCGACGACGAAATCGTCGCAATGGAGACGTGGATGGCCGTCGCCGATAAGGAGAGCGGTGCGGTGACTGAAAAGCACATCAAGCTCGCGAAGGACGAGGGGAATCGTCCCGATACGACGCTCGAAGGGCTCTCGGCGTTGAAGGGTGCCGTTCCCGGAATAAAAGAGACCTCGATTACCGCCGGCAACTCATCGCAGCTCTCCGACGGAGCGGCGGCGCTGATGTTGATGGATAGCGAGACGGCGAGTAAACGGGGATTGACGCCGCTCGGCTTTTATCGCGGTTTCGCCGTCGCCGGCTGCGAACCGGGAGAGATGGGCATCGGCCCGGTCTACGCCGTTCCGAAATTACTCAAAGCGCACGGACTCACCGTCGATGATATCGGGCTCTGGGAGCTCAATGAAGCGTTTGCGGTGCAGACCCTCTACTGTCGCGATACGTTGGGGATTCCGCAGGAGCGCTTCAACGTGAGCGGGGGCGCAATTTCAATCGGACATCCCTACGGTATGAGCGGTGCGCGCATGACGATGCACGCGCTCATCGAAGGCAAACGTCGCGGTGCAAAATACGTGGTCGTCACGATGTGCATCGGCGGCGGTATGGGAGCCGCGGGGCTCTTCGAAGTCGCGTAGCGATCGCGCGATTCGCAAGCCAACGGGGGAGAGGGTGCATGCCCTCTCCCCTTCTATCGGCGCCGCGCCTCGAGCGCGGGGTTTTCGACGCGCAGTCGCACAAAAAGCGCGATGGCGTTCAGAGCGGTAAAAACCGCTGCAATCTGCCAGGCGCCGAACGCGAGCGGTAGGAGGGCGATCTCGCAAGCGACGATCGCGTAATTCGGGTGACGCATGAATCGGTAGGGGCCGCGCCGGACGAGCGGGCGATCGGGAAACGTAATCACTCGCGTCGTCCAATAGGGACCGAGCGAGCGTATCGTCCAAATGCGCGCGAGTTGTAGGACGGCATAGAGCCCGAGCAAGATAAAATTGGGCTCGCGGGCGTGCGGAACGAACGCGAGCATCGCAACGAGCCACGCAGTATGGAGTGCAACGATCCATCCATGCTGTCTCGCCGCAATCTCGATGCCACCCGATGCGAGCGCTCGGCGCGTATTGGCTCGCGCGTAGAGGAGCTCTGCCATCCGTTGGGCGGCGACGAAGAGCAGCGAGCCATAGAGCCAGGTCATCGTTCGAGGGTAAGAAACGCGGCGGTGAAACCGGGGCCCATCGCGCTGAGAAGCGCGCGCCCTCGCGACGCGTTCGCAAAGGCCCCTTCGCGCAGTGCGCGCTCCAGGACGAAGAGCAGCGTCACCGAGGACATGTTGCCGTAATCGCGGAGCACCGCACGCGAATCGGTGAGGGAACCCGGCGCCACGCCAAAGGTGGCCTCGAGTGCATCGAGGACCTTCGTCCCTCCGGGGTGGCTGAGAAAGGCGTCGATCTCGTCGATCCTCAAATCGTTGCGGGCGAGAAAATCATCGAGGATCGCTCGCAATTCGCGGCCGATGAGGGCTGGAATATCGCGTGAAAAAATCGCTTGTAACCCGTCGTCGGCGACATCCCAGCCCATGATATCGAGGCTGTGCGGAAACGTATATTCACCCGCCGCCGCTATTTGCGCCCCGCTCCCCGAACGCGAGAGAACCGCCGCCGCCGCACCATCCCCGAAGAGTGCGGTCGCGACGATATTGCTCTTCGTGATCTCGTTGCGGCGAAACCAGAGCGTGCAACATTCAACGCCGATAAAGAGCACGTTCGCAAAAGATCCGCTCCGAACGAGATCGGCGGCGCGAGCGAGCCCGAGCGCTCCTCCGACGCAACCGAGCCCGACGATCGGCACGCGCGCGGTGCGTCGTCCGAAGGGAATCCGTTCCATGAGCAATGCCTCGAGCGAGGGCGTCGCGATACCGGTGGTGGAGACGCTGACGATCGCATCGATCGCTTCCGGAGCGAGACCCGCGCGTGCGAGCGCACTGGTTGCCGCCTCTTCAACCAAGGCAAGCGCGCTCGTTCGATAGAGCGCGTTGCGATCGGCCCAGCGGTGCTCGTCGTAATACCACTCGACGGGAACGCACGAGTAGCGGCGCTCGATACCGGTGTTTGCAAAGACCGGAAGCAGGCGAGCGACCACGGCGGAATCGGCGAATTGCGCGCGCACGCGCCGTTCGATATCGCCCTGCTCCAACACGTTCGGCGGTACCGCCGTAGCGACGGCATTGAGATGAACGGGGATCATGTGGCCCTCCATCACGCTTCGCCGACGCCGAGAAAGGGCGGGAGCACGCGCGCTCCCCGCTGCATTGGCGTGAAACGCGCGATTCCCGCTAGCGGCGAATCGTCACGATCAAGCGCAAGCCGAAGGGCTCTGCAAAGTAGCGATTCGTCGGTAGCGGCCCGTAGACGGGATTGCCGGCGTTGCTGCCGACGATGCCGCGGTAGGGAACCCCGGCGCCGATGAGGCTATAGCGGCCGGCGATCGCATTGGTGAGATTCGTTGCCGAGAGCGTGATATCGAGGCCGCTGGAGAGCGTGCGCCCAACCGCGGCATTCAGTAGTGCAAATGGCCCCTGGTTGTATGCGTTGTTGTTTCCCTGCGCGTATCCGTCGAGAACCGCGTGCCAGCCGTTTCGCGACCAATCGATCCCCAACGAGCCGCTCTGTTGCGGAATGTTGAGAAATTGTTGGTTCGCCACGAGACTGCCACCGGAGGTGGGGTTACTCACCGTCGCCGGAAGCGGCCCTGGGTAGGCGACGTTCAATCCATACCGGGCAATGAGATTGAAAGCGCCCAGTCGGTGGTGCATCCGAATCTCGGCGCCCTGGTAGACGACGTTGCCGACGTTGATGGGATAGGAGGTGAGCGGCGGCACGCTCGCCGGACAACTCGCTCCCAAGGGGTAATAGATCTCGATGGGGTTGCGTAAGTTCGTGCGATAGAGCGCAACATCGTAGCTATCTCCGGGCGCGCCGACATGCGAATATCCAAGTTCGTACTCGGTGGCATGCTCGGGCTGTTCGGCGGGATTTCCCTGCCCGGTCGCAACGCAATTGGAGTCGATGGGGAGATCGGCGATGGGGAAGAGATAGCGTTCGATCAGGAGCGGGGCGCGGAAGCCCGTACCGAGAGCGGCGCGAACGACGTCGTGAGGGCCGAGATTGAGCGCGGCTCCGATGCGGCCGTCGAGACTCGAGCCGAAGCTGGAGTAATGCGTGAGATAGAGGCCGCCCTGCAGGCGTAGGCGTGCATCGACACGGTCGCTCTCGCGCAGGAAGCCCGACACGATCTGTTGTTGCAGGGTGCCGTTTACCCCGGTCGCGCGGAAGGATTCCCCGCTCGCGTAACCGCCGATGGCGAAATCACTAGAATTTCGCGGAAGCTCCCAACTCACATTCAATGTCGAACGACGGTCGTAATGGGTGAGATCGTAAGGCGAGATGCCGCCGCCTTGAAGCGCGAGGTCGTTGTTGGAGGCGCTCGCATCGGCGAGCAACGAACCGGCGCCGAGCAGCATGCGGGCGCGAAGATCGTAGGCGCGAATGTTTTGGGCGACGGTGGAGGCACCGGGCCCGATAAAATCGGCGCCCGCGCCTTGTTGCGTCGCGAGCGCCGGCGTATTATCCGCAGCGCTCATATCGCGTGTATCGCCCATCGAAAAGACGCGGAATGCCAGGTCGCTCTCTGGGTTGATGGAGTAGCGGAGATTCACGAGTGCGGAGCGCTCGATAATAGTCGAGCCGAGATGCTGGGCCTGCGCTCCGATGCACGGTTGCGGTTGCGCTGCCTCGTATCCCCCCGTGCAGAGCGTGACGCTCTGATTCGCATTGCCGATCTCGCTCTGATCGTCGAGTGCGGCCGCATAGCCGAGCTTTCCGCGCGTTCCCGTCGTGTTGTACCATCCTTCGTTGCGGCCGAATGAGCCCGTCGAGAGCGAGAATGCGCTATGCGCTGCGAGCGTCGGATGGAGCGAGATGAGGTTCACCGCACCGCCGATCGTGTTGCTTCCCTCGCGGCTAAAGGGGCCGAGCCCCTCGCTGATTTCAACGTTCGAAAAGGCGGCGATGGGAAAGCGGGAGAGATCGAGGTCGCCGGTGTTCCCGTCGTTGAGCAGCTGGCCGTCGAGCATGACGAGCGTCTCCGAAGGATCGGGGCCGCGCAGCGCTACGGTGGCGTAGGCGGTCGATGAGCCGCCGTTCGGACGAGCGATGGTGATCGAGGGAATGCTTTCGAGCGCACCGATGACGTGGGATTCACCGGCACGCTCCATCTCTGCGCGGGAGATGGAGATATGCGGTGTCGCCGTGCGCACCGGCTGCTCCGCGCCATTGACGCGTACCGTGGCGATGACGTGTAGCTGCGCGGAATCGAGCGGTTGCAGCGCGACCTCAATCCGATCGTCCTTCGTTACTGTAAGCGGGCCGATCCGCGTGCTTGCGTACCCGACGCGCGCGAAAGCGAGAAAATAGCGTCCCTTCGCGACCCGCATGCGCGCGTTGCCGGCGACGTCGGAGCGAGCCTCGATGCGAGCGCGGGTCGTCGTATCGGTGAGTACGATGCGCGTCTCGGCGAGCGGTGCTCCCGATGCCGCGCGGACATGCATCGAGAGAACGCAACAGAGAATGGCGGTGATGGGCATCGATCGTTCCCTTTAGTCGTTAGAGATTGACGAGCGGCCGGAAGCGCACGCGCTTCGGACGCGCTGCCTCTTCGCCGAGGCGACGGATTTTATCGGCTTCGTATTCGTGGTAGTTGCCGGTGAAAAACGTAACGTTGCTCTCGCCTTCGAAGGCGAGAATATGGGTGGCGATGCGATCGAGGAACCAGCGATCGTGGCTGACGACGAGCGCGGTTCCGCCGAATTCCAGCAGCGCTTCTTCGAGCGCGCGCAGGGTCTCGACATCGAGATCGTTCGAGGGCTCGTCGAGGAGCAAGACGTTCGCGCCGGAGAGTAGCGCTTTTGCCAAATGCAATCGGCCGCGCTCGCCGCCGGAGAGAACGCCGACCTTTTTCTGTTGGTCGCCGCCTTTGAAGTTGAAGCGCCCTAAGTAGGCTCGCACGTGCATCTCGAAACGGCCGACGTTGAGGATATCGGCACCCCCGCCGATCGCTTCGAAAACGGTCGCATCGTTCGGCAGCGAGTCGCGCGATTGGTCGACGACGGCGAGCTTGACGCTCTCACCGATATCGATCCTTCCTTTGTCGGGGTGCTCGGCACCGGAGATGGTGCGGAAGAGCGTCGATTTTCCCGCGCCGTTGGCGCCGATGATGCCGACGATCGCGCCCGCCGGAATCGAGGCGTTGAGCCCCTCGAAGAGCACGCGGTCGTCGTAGCTTTTCCCAAGATCGATGAGATCGATCACCTTGGTACCGAGCCGATCTCCGGGCGGGATGAAGATCTCTTGCGTTTCGTTGCGTTTCTGATATTCGTAGCTCGCGAGCTCTTCATACCGAACGAGACGGCTCTTGCCTTTGGATTGCCGACCCTTTCGCGCGGTACGCGCCCATTCTAATTCGTGCGCGAGCGCGCGACGCCGAGCGCTCTCCTGCGTCTCTTCGGCAGCGAGGCGCTGCTCTTTTTGCTCGAGCCAGGAGCTGTAATTGCCTTTCCACGGGATTCCACGCCCTCGGTCGAGTTCGAGAATCCATTCGGCGGCATTATCGAGGAAATAACGATCGTGCGTGATGGCGACAACCGTGCCGGGAAAACGTTGGAGAAAGCCTTCGAGCCACTCCACGCTCTCGGCGTCGAGATGGTTCGTCGGTTCGTCGAGCAAGAGCATGTCGGGGCGTGAGAGCAAGAGCCGGCAGAGTGCGACGCGACGCTTCTCGCCGCCCGAGAGCGTACCGACGATCGCCTCCCACGGCGGAAGGCGCAGCGCATCGGCGGCGATCTCCAACTGCGCATCGCTGTCGTCGCCGGCGGCGGCGATGATCGCTTCGAGCTCCGATTGTTCGCGCGCGAGCCGATCGAAGTCTGCCTCGGGATCGCCGTATGCGGCATAGACGGCGTCGAGCCGACGGCGCGCGTCCATGACCTCGCCCATCCCTTCCTCCACGCAGGCGCGCACGGTGAGTGCGGCGTCGAGTTTCGGTTCCTGTTCGAGATAGCCGATCCGAAGATTCGGCGCAGGTTCGGCGCTCCCGTCGAACTCGCTGTCGAGCCCGGCCATGATGCGCAGGAGCGTCGATTTTCCCGAGCCGTTGAGGCCGAGAATGCCGATCTTCGCTCCTGGGAAGAAACTCAAGGAAATATCATCGAGGATGCGTCGCTTGGGCGGCACGGTTTTACCCAAGCGGTACATGCTAAAAACGTATTGACTCACGGAACTCCGGCAGTTCGCGTGCGGGCGAGGATTTTACTCTCGTCCTCGCGCAGGACTCCGGATGCGAGCGAGAATCGAGCCGTACGGTGAGGCGGCTCTGCTGCTGGAGGTGGATGAAGGCACGGAGATGGCTCGGCAGGCGCGACTCGAGGCGCTCGCCTCCTCGATCCGCCGCGAACCCGAGGTGCGCGAAGCGGTCGTCGGGCTCGGAAACCTCAGCGTACTCGTGCAACGCGGGAGTCGGCGACAGATCGCCGCGTGCTTGCTCGAACGGCTCGAAGAAGCGGGGGCTCGTGGCGGCGCCGAGAGGCTGCACGAGATTCCGGTGCGCTATGACGGGGAGGATCTCGCCGAGCTCGCCTCCCTCCACGGTCTCTCGATTGAAGCGGCGATCGCCCTCCATCTCGCACCGCTCTACAGCGTCGCTTTTCTTGGCTTCTCTCCCGGCTTCGCATACCTGCTCGGCCTCGATCCGCGCTTAGCGACGCCGCGGCGCGCGCGTCCGCGCGCGCTCGTACCGGCAGGCTCCGTTGCGATCGGCGATGCGTTTACCGCGGTCTATCCGGTGGCCTCGCCGGGTGGCTGGCACCTGCTCGGGCGGACGAGCAGCACGCTCTTCGACCCGGAGCGACGCCCCTCGGCGCTGCTCGCCGCCGGCGATTGCGTGCGATTCGTGCGCGTGCGATGAGCGAGGATCTCGTCGTCGAGCGGGCCGGGGTGCAGAGCCTCGTGGTCGCCGCGCCGCGCCTTGGATATCGCCACGAAGCGGTCGCATGGTGCGGCGCCTTCGACCGACGTGCCTACGATGATGCACATGCGATTCTCGGCAACGAGGATGATGCGGCAGCGATTGAAATTGCCTACGGGAATGCATGCGTGCGCTTTACCAGCGCGCGAACCTTCGCACTCGCTGGCGCCGATGCCGATGCGCGGCTCGATGAGGAACCGATCGCAGCGTATCGTGCGATTGAGGCGCGGGCCGGTTCGCGCTTGCGTTTCGGCCTGCCGCGCGACGGAGCGCGAACGATACTCGCGATCGACGGAGGGATCGCCGTTCCTTCGGTGCTCGGCTCGCGTAGTACCGATCTCCGTTCGGGCTTCGGCGGTTTTCAGGGGCGCGCGCTCCGTGACGGCGACCGCCTCCCACTCGCCGCTCGCGGAGGACAACTCCCCCGTGCACGCGAGGCAGTGAAGCGCGATGCACGGTTTCGCGTGGTACGCGAGCGCATCCATTGTCGCGACGCCGCTGCGTTTACAGAGCTTTGCTCGCGGCCGTGGCGAGCGAGCCCGCAGAGCGATCGCATGGGGGTGCGCTGCGATGGCGAGCCGATTCGCGGCGAGCGCCGAGAGATCGCAACGCTCGCGGTTTTCCCGGGGACGATCCAACTGCCGCCGAACGGCTTTCCCATCGTTCTCGGCGTCGACGCGCAGACGACCGGTGGATATCCGGTAATCGCTTCGATCCTCGACGAAGATCTCTGGAAGCTCGGAGAGCTTCGACTCGGTGAAGAGATCACGTTTACGCCGGTGCAGTCGATCGACCTCAATGCCGACCTCGGCGAAGGCTCTGCCGACGATGCGGAGCTGCTCGAGATCGTGACGTCGGCGAATATCGCGTGCGGCGGGCATGCGGGCGACGAACGCTCGATGCGCGAGACCGTTCGCGCGGCGCTTCGCTGCGGTGTAGCGATCGGCGCGCACCCCTCCTATCCCGATCGCGAAGGCTTCGGGCGGCGAGCGATGGAGTTTCGGAGCGAAAGCATCGTCGCATTCGTGACCGAGCAGATCGCCGCACTCGCTCGCATCGCGCGCGATGAGGGAGCATCGCTGACGCACGTGAAGCCGCACGGCGCGCTCTACAATCGAAGCGCGGTCGACGTCGAAACCGCCGACGCAGTCGCAGGCGCCGTCGCCGGCTTCGACCGGAATCTTGCACTCGTGGGGCTTGCCGGATCACTTTCGACGGAGCGTGCGCGTGCGTTCGGCTTGCGTACGGTCGAAGAGCTCTTCGCCGACCGTCGCTACCGCAACGACGGTGGTTTGGTTGCGCGTGGGGAGCCGGGAGCGCTGATCGAGAGTGCCGAGGAGGCCGCCGATCAGGCGATCGCACTCGCTCGCTCCGGACGCGGTGAGAGCATCTGCCTGCATGGCGACGGCGCGAATGCATCGGCCTTTGCGCGTGCCGTGCGGCAGCGATTGCTGGAGGCGGGATTCGTGCTTCGC
>JABEUX010000190.1 GCA_013044185.1 Vulcanimicrobiota bacterium
TCTTCGCATTGAGCAATTGCGAGAGCGCCGTCGCTGCATGTCCGGCGCCGATATTGCCGACTTCTTTCAGCGCATCTTTCTGAAGGTCGGTCAGATTCAGGCCCTGATGGCTCACGCAAGCACCTTCGATATGGTTTCGAGAATTTTCGGTGGTTGGAACGGCTTGGTGATGAATGACTTCGCTCCGGCCTGAATCGCCTCAACGACGAGGGCCTGCTGCCCCATCGAGGTGCACATGATGATCTTTGCGTTCGGATCCATCGACATGATCTGACGGACCGCAGTAATACCGTCCATCTCCGGCATCACCATATCCATCGTCACCAAATCGGGCTGCAACTGTTTGTACTTATCGACCGCCTCGACGCCGTTTTGGGCCTCGCCAACGACTTCGTAGCCGTGTTTGGAGAGAATACCCTTAATCATCATACGCATGACGACGGCATCATCGACGATGAGGACCTTTTTACTCATCAAAAACTCCCAGAGCGAAGGTGCAATGATATTTCACCGCTGAGGCGGCAAGGCCCCTCTGGACGGCATCTTCGCCATCGGTCACGCCAGCCCCCGGCTCCGCAACTCGGCTTGCTTACGATTGATGAATTCCACGATCGCATGGTCTTCCTCGGGGCGGATTCCATGAAAGCGCAGCCCGTGCGAAAAGCGCCCCGAGCTCGCAATGTGTTCCTGCCGCATCACTTCTCCGAGCAGGACGAGCGGCGCCCCTCCCTCCCGCAAACGAAGCTGCACCTCGACGCTCGTACCGCGCTTGAGTTCGCGGTCGAGAATCAACGAGCAGCCCCCACGGCTGATATCGCGAATATTCGCCTTCACGAACTCACCGGTCCCCTTCCCGCCGGGCGCGAAGCGCCACGTCCCGGGAACGAGTGCGTCGAGCCGTACCGTTTGGCGCTTCTGCGCTCCGCCGCCGCCGGCACTCCCGGTCGCAGCTGAGGCCGGCGTCACGCGATCCGGCATCGCCAGCGTCGTTCGCTCCCCGCTCGCCCCAGTAATCTTGGTCGCGGCGCGAAGTCGACCGTGTCCGGAATCGTAGAGCAGTACCGCGCTCTCACCCGGACGCCCGATTACCCCGCGAACGACGATGCCTTTGGCGGTGACGGCGTCGACCGAGGCGGAGCGCGAAGCTCGCCCGGCGACGACGACATCGACGAAGGCATTGGCGCTCGGCAGTTTCGATGCCGGAATAGATGGTCCGCGAGAAAATAATGATTTGAGCATTTAGACTCCCGACCCCATGGGTGCTGAGCTGGTTTCATCGGTTGCCGAGACCTGCCCGATCGATTCGACGCGGAGTCCCGGAGCGATTTCAGAGTAAGAAAGAACGACGAGGTTGGGTGCGGCGCGTTCGGTGAGCCGCTTGAGCGCGAGGCGTACCGAGGGTGAGGCGAGCACGATCGGTTGCAGACCCGCATTTTGTGCGACCGAGATCTGCCGTGAGAGCGAAGAATAGACCCGCGAGATCGTCGTCGGGTCGAGCAGTGCATAGGCGTCTTCGCCACGTCGCACGGCCTCGGCGAGCAGTGCCTCCAGCCGCGGGTCGACGGTGATGACCGAGAGCAATCCCTCTTCGGCGTACTCCGAGGAAATATGGCGCGCGAGCGCCGCACGCACGCGCTCGGTGAGGAAATCGATGTCCTTGCTGCTGCGAGCCGCGTCGGCCATCGTTTCGAGGATAAGGACGAGATTGCGAATCGGAATCCGCTCGCGCAGTAAGTTCTGCAGCACGCGCTGTACCTCGCCGACCGAGAGCAGCCCCGGCACCAACTCTTCAACGACAACCGGGTAATGCGTTTTGATGTTGTCGAGGAGCGCCGAGGTCTCTTGGCGACCGAGCAAATCCGGCGCGTGCGAGCGAATGAGCTCGGTAAGATGGGTGGCGATTACGCTGGTCGGATCGATAACCGTGTAGCCGGCCATCTCCGCCTCGGAGCGCAGCGCTTCGGGTATCCAGAGCGCCGGCAAACCGAACGCGGGCTCCTTCGTCGTGATTCCGTCGAGCGGTTGCGTTGCGGTGCCGGGGTTCATCGCGAGTAATCGGCTCACCATCACCTCCGCCTGCGCCACCTCTAAGCCGTAGATCTTGACGCTGTATGCGCTGGGCTTGAGTTGCAGGTTGTCGCGAACGCGTATCGGCGGCATCACGATACCGAGTTCGCGCGCGGCCTGCCGACGAATGAGCGTGACGCGTTCGAGTAAATCGCCGCCCTGGTTCACGTCGACGAGCGGAATGAGCCCGAAACCGATCTCGAGTTCCATCGGATCGTACGAGAGTAGCGGTACAACGCTCTCGGCGGGCTTCGCCGGGGCGTTTTTCGCCACCGCAGCCGCTTTCGCCGCCGCCGCTGCCGCTTGCACCGCAGGCGAGCCCGCGCGACGACGCGAGAAATAATAGAAGAACAGCAGCGCCGACATCGGCAACATGAAAAAGCGTGCGAGGCCGACGATGCCGAAGACCCCGGTCATCACCGCGGCGATGAGAATCGCGAGCGGCTGCGAGTTGAGCTGTTTGGTGAGTTCGCCGCCGAAATCGGATTCCGCGGCGGCGCGCGTGACGATGATACCGGTCGCCGTCGAAATTAAGAGCGCCGGAACCTGGGTGACGATCCCTTCGCCGACGGTGAGCAGGGTGAACGTCGAGAGCGACTGCAATAGGGTGTAATGCAATTGCACGACGCCGATAATGAAGCCGCCGACAATATTAATCGCGACGATAATGACCGCCGCGATGGCGTCGCCTCGGACGAACTTACTCGCACCGTCCATCGCACCGTAGAAATCCGCCGAGCGCTGAATATCTTTGCGGCGTTGGCGCGCGTCCGCCTCGGTGATAAGACCGGCATTGAGATCGGCATCGATCGCTAGCTGCTTGCCGGGCATCGCATCGAGCGTGAAGCGTGCGGCGACCTCGGCGACGCGCCCCGCACCGTTGGTGATAACGACGAATTGAATGACGACGAGGATGAGAAAGATAACGAAACCGACGGCGTAGTTTCCGCCGATGACGACCTGACCGAAGAATTGAATGACCTGCCCCGCATAGCCGTTGGTAAGAATCGCTCGCGTCGCAGTGATGTTCAACGCGAGGCGGAAGAGCGTTACGATGAGCAACAGGGTCGGAAAGACCGAGAACGAGAGCGCGTTTTCGGCATAGAGGCTGGTGCCGATGATGACCAGCGCGCCCGTGATATTGAGCGTCAGCAGCGCATCGAGCACTTCCGTCGGCACCGGAACGATCATCAAAAAGACCAACGTTACCGCGGCGCCCGCAACAAAGACCGGAGTCGTCGCGGCGATCCGCTGGCCGATGCTCGGGCGCGCCGGCGCGCTGGTTGCCGAAGCCATTTACGCGATCGTCTTTCTCTTTAAACGGTACACGAATGCAATCACCTGCGCGACGGCTGCGTAAAGGTTCGGCGGGACCATTTGGTCGAGTGCGACCTTTTCGTAGAGCGTACGTGCGAGAGGAGGGTTCTCCAAAATCGGCACCCCGGCCTCGCGCGCGATCTCACGAATACGTAAAGCCACGAGGTCGGCACCCTTTGCAACGACGACCGGGGCCTCCATATCGATCTCGTCCCACTCCAACGCTACCGCGAAGTGTGTCGGATTCGTAACGACGACCGTCGCGCGAGGCACTGCGGAGAGCATCCGCCGACGCGCGAATTCGCGCTGCCGGCGTTTGACGGCGCCGCGCACTTCGGGGTTCCCCTCGGCCTGCCGCATCTCGTCCTTGACCTCTTGCTTGGTCATCTTCTGGTTTTCCATGAAGTTCCAGCGCTCGTAGGCGTAGTCGAGGATGCCGACAATGACCAGCAAAACGGCAAACTTGAAGGTAATATCGTAGACGAGCCCACCGACCGCGGCAAAAACTCCGTATGGCGACATCTCGCCGAGCGAGAGGAAAAAGCCGAGGTTCCCGGCGACCGTGGAGTAGAGAATGACGCCGACCGCGCCGAGTTTAATGAACTGCTTGAGCAGATTGACCGCGACCTGTTTTGAGAAAATGCGTTTGAACCCGCTGAGCGGATTGAGTTTGGAGAAGTTCGGCTTCAGGGGCTGCAGCGTAAAGAGCAGCCCGACCTGGACGACGTTGAGCAGAACCCCTAATCCGAACGCGATGGCAAAGAGCATCGCCATAACGAACATGACGCTGCCGAGGGTCTTGGCGAAGATTCCCCAGACCGAGTCGATCGTGAGTGGGTCGTACGAGGCGATATGGCTGAGGGCGACCATCGTTCCCGGTCCCAAGCCGCCGAAATCGCTTCCGGCATAAAAATGCAGCGCGAGGATAGCGCCCAAAAAGATCCCGGCCCCGGCTAGCTCGGTGCTGCGGGCAAGTTGGCCCTTTCTACGCGACTCCTCAAGGCGCTTCGGAGTCGCGCGCTCGGTTTGTTCAGGACGCGGCATAGCCCGCTTGCACCAGACTCATTCCCAGAGGCATTTCCTCCACGGCGCCTCTTCTTCTTGCCGAAACCTGCGGGAATGGGGGCCTCGGGCGATAAAAGAGTGGGGCTGGCCTTAAGCCCTATCTTTTCAAGTACCGCGACAAGGAGTCTCCCACGTTGTATCGTCCGCTGGTCACGCTCTCCGGCGTGTTGTTCGCTGCCTCTCTCCTCGCGCTCGGCGCGCTGACGGGGTGCGGGCACGCAACACCGATCTCCTCCGCGGCTTCCCCAACCGCCACCCCCATCGTCCCTTCCGTCACGGCAGAGTTCGCCATTCCGACGAGTTCGGCAGGGGTCACCGCCCTGACCATCGGCGGCAACAACTCGATCTGGTTCACCGAAAAGGGCGCCGATAAAATCGGCCAACTCGAAACGACCGGGACCGTGGTTGACTACCCGCTTCCAACGGCCAACGCGATGCCCGACGATCTCGTCTCCGCGCCCGATGGGAACCTCTGGTTCACCGAGTTCAACGGGAACAAGATCGGGAAGATCAACACCACCGGAAGTACCATCGTCGAATACCCGCTGCCGACGCCGGGCTCCGAGCCTGAGGGTATCGCGCTCGGCGCCGATGGAGCGCTCTGGTTTACCGAGGCCGGAACCTCGAAGATCGGCCGTATCACTACCTCGGGAGCGATCACCGAGTACGCAATCCCCACCGCGAACGCCGACCCAACGAGCATCGCCCCCGGCAGCGACGGCGCGCTCTGGTTCACCGAGTACAACACGGCGAAGATCGGCCGAATCACGACGGCCGGAACGGTCACCGAGTATGCGGTTGCCGCGGGAAGCAAGCCGACCTCGATTCTCAACGGTGCCGATGGCGCGCTCTGGTTCTTAGAGCAGGGCACGAATAAGATCGGCCGCATACTGACCAATGGGACCGGCCTCACCGAGACGTCGCTCGGCGTCGCGCTTGGGTCCTCGCCGACGATCGGCGCGATCGCGCAAGGCGCCGATAGTAATTTCTACTTCACCGATATCCCCGGAAATAAGATCGGACAGTATCTCTCCAACGGCGGCGGACTCTCCGAATACCCGATCCCGACGGCCGCATCGAGCCCGCTCGCCGTTGCGATCGGCCCCGACCAGCGCATCTACTTCAGCGAGAGCGCCGGCAATAAGATCGGCCAGCTCTCCTACTTCTAATCCCGCGCCGCCGCGCAGCTGCCACGCCGAGCCGCCGCGCAGCTGTCACGCCGAGTGCTAGCGGAGCGAGCGCATGACCGTGTCCATCTGTCGCGAGAGCTCGTCGAAGAGTTGCGGTCCAACCGTTGCGAGCAGCGGCAGGCTCGCCGCGAGCGTAATCAGGCCGACGGTAACCTGAATCGGGAAGCCCACCACGAAGACGTTCATCTGCGGTGCGACGCGCGCCATCAGAGCGAGCGAGATGTTCGTAATAAAGAGCGCGATTGCCGCCGGAGCCGCAATTTTAAACACAATATCGAACGACGAAGCCAGTATCCCAACGACGTTCCCGGCCAGCGACGGATCCATATGTATGTACGGTAGCGGCACGAGATTGAACGAGCCCGCGATGCCGGCGATGAGCAGGAGGTGCGAGTTCGTTGCCAGGAAGATCAGGGTTGCCAGCGCGAGTTCGAACTCTCCGATAATGGTGACCTGTTGCTGCGTCGTCGGACTGATAACGTTGGCGATCGCATATCCGATTTCGAGGTCGATGAGCTCGCCGGCGAACTGGATGCCGGCAAAGACCAGCGATGCGATGTAACCGACGATCGCACCCAATCCAATCTGCGCGAGAATGGCGATCACGAGCCCGAGAAGGTCGGTAAACGGCGCGAGCGTCGGCACCGTGCGCAAGAGTAAAAACGAGAGCAGCGCCCCGAGGCCGAAACGCGTTTGGATCGGAATCTGCGGCGCCGAAAAAATCGGGAACACGAAAAGCATCGTACTGACCCGAACGAAGATCAGAAAAAATGTCTGAAATTGTGCCGCCGTGATTCCGAAGATATCGAGCATGCCGCCCTAATGGAGGACGTTCGCCGCCGACGAAAACACGCGCGTCGTAAAATCGGTCAGTAAAGCGAGCATGAATGGCCCGAAAAACAGAATCGCGGCCGCCGACACGAGGATTTTCGGAATGAAGGTCAGCGTCGGTTCCTGCAATTGGGTAACCGCCTGAAGGAGTGAGATGATCAGACCCGTTACGAGGCTGATTAACAGCACCGGCGCGGAGACCAACAGCGCCACAAAAATCGCCTCCCGGCCCAAACTTAACGCATCGCTGACGGTCATGTTTTAAAGCTCGCGAAGAGCGCCCCGACGACCAAATTCCAGCCGTCGACCAAGAGAAAGATCAGTATTTTAATCGGCAAGGAGATCAACACCGGGGGGATCATCATCATGCCCATCGAGAGCAGGATACTCGCCACGACCATGTCGATCACGATAAAGGGAACGTAGAGAAGAAACCCTATCTGGAATGCCGTCTTCAACTCGGAGATCACAAATGCCGGTACGAGGATATACGTGGGGACGTCGGCTTGTTTTTTCGGGCGCGGATGCTTCGATATGGAATAGAAAAGTTCGAGATCTTTCTCGCGCGTCTGTTTAAACATAAAGGCCCGCAGCGGCTTGGCGGCACGGTCGAGAGCGACTTGTTGCGAGATCTGCTTCTTCATATACGGCTGAACCGCCGTCGTGTTAATCGTGGTAATGACCGGATTCATCACGAAGAACGTCAGCAAAAGCGCGAGCCCGATCAGCACTTGGTTCGGCGGCACCTGTGCGGTGCCCAGCGCCGTGCGCACGAACGAGAGGACGATGATGATTCGCGTAAACGAGGTCATCAGAACGAGCAACGTCGGGGCGAGAGCGAGCACGGTGAGCAGGAGCAGCACCTGCAAGGCTCCCACGACTTGCTGCGGAGATTGGGCCTGCCCTAAGCCGATGCTCAACGAGGGGATCGGCGGGAGCGGCGGCGTTGGAGCGGTAGCGGCGGCGACGAATGCAGGCGCGAGCAGCAGCATCGCAAAGCCGAGCACCGCTCCCACGAATACGAAGGTGCGCGCCTTCACCGTTTGCTCCAAGGCAACGAAAGAATAGAACTCCACGCACGTTTGGTGACGTCGAACCCGGCGCGCTGGGCGGCCATCCAGCCGTCGATCTCCTCGGCGGGAATCTCGATGATATGCCGGGTGCCCGAAGGCGCGCTCGAAACGAGCAGATAGCGGCCACCGACTTTAATAACGTGCAGCGCTCCGTGCGCGCCGAGCGGCGTCGACTCCAGCACCGTCACCAAGCGTCGATCCGCCGATAGAACGATGCGCCCGCGTCCAAGCGCTTTGACGAGTAGGGAAAAAAGCAATAAAACAACGGCGACGACGATCAACGCGTAGATATACTGAGTCCAAAGATGCGTCGTCATGAAACCGCTCCGCGGACTCCGCTAGCCGACCTGGGGATTCAGCTCGCTGATTTTTACCGCGTATTTATCATCCACAACCACTACTTCTCCACGCGCGATAAGAATATTATTCACGTAGATGTCGATCGGGTCGACGGCGAGCTTATCGAGTTCGAAGACGCTGCCTTGCTGCAGCGAGACGACGTCGCGGAGCTGCATGACGGTCTTCCCAAGAATCGCACGCACCTGAAGCGGTACGTCGTGAACGAGGTCGAGATTCGCTTGTCCCGCAGGCGTCTTTTTGGATTGCGTCGGCACGATGGGAGCGAACTGCGCGGGTGCCGCAGCGACCGGCGCGGGAGCCGGCTTCGTCGATCCGTAGGGAGCGGTCGCGGCGACCGGAGCGGGCTCTTCGCTACTCCCGAGCTTCGAAAGGGTTATCGCAGCAAAATCAACGGCAATACGCGGTGCCAAATCGTTTTCGAGTTGCACCGATGCGCTATAGGATTGGAAGGGCGGTGGAGGCAACAGCGATGCGTCGGTGCAAAGCTCGGCATGAATGCCGGCCGTCGAGGCGCCGATATTCTCAGCGAGACGCTCCGCCATCGCCACGGCGATCTGGGAGACGGTCTCAGAGGCGATCGAGAGCTGCATCGGGCCAAGTTCGCCAACCGATTCTTCACCGCCGAGCATCACCCCCACGATGTGCGCGAGATCGTCGCGCTGGAATCGGACGACGAGTTGCGCTCCGAGCGCGGGGATTTCACTGAGTGCGACGAGTTCCTCGCCATCGGTGTGAATCGAGCCCTCGTGGTCGGCACGGATGCTCGCTCCCGTGACTGCAGACTGCTCCACCAAGCGTCCGAGCACGGTCGCTGCAGCAGCAAACATCGTATCGGCAAGTTTATCGATCTGCATCATCGTCGCTTATTCGTCCTCATTCGTGAGCGCACCGGCAACCTTCATAGCGTAACGATCTTTATAGACTCCCGGAAAGAGGTGGTACTTCTCTCGTTCGTTGACTTTCCCCACCAGCGGCTGCGAGGTCTCGTTATCGAGAACCACGAGATCGCCGAGTTGAAGCGAGACGAGATCGCGCAACGAGAGCGTCGTGCGACCAAGCTCGACTTCGAGGTCGATCTCGGTTCGCTCGACGTTTCGTTCTAGCTGGGCGACATCATCCTCGGTCATTCCTCGTCCGGCGATCACCGTCGGCGACCACTGGAAGTCCGTGAGTTGCTGGCCGATCGACTGCAACACTAGATAGGGCAGGCAAAAGTTCATTACGCCGGCCATATCGCCGACCTTCAGTTCCATCGACACATAGGCGATGATCTGGTCGAGGGGTATGATGCGAGGGATGAACTGCGGGTTGGAATCGAGTGCTTCGATCTTCAGCGAAAGCGTCAACAGGTAATTCCAGGATTCGCGATAGCTGTTGAGCATGCGCGCCATAAAGCGCTGCATGAGCGTGCGCTCGATGTCGGTGAGGTCGCGCAGTTTCGGCGGGAACCAACCCGGGCCACCGAGCAGGCGATCGATAATCGAGAAGACGAGGTTGAGATCGACCTGGACGATCCCGCTACCCGGGAGCGGATCCATCGAGAAGATCGCTAGAATCGACGGAATGCCGATCGAGGCGATAAAATCGCCGTAGCTAATCTGCTCGATCGAGACGATCGTCGCCTCGACCCGGGTACGGAGATAGACCGAAAGCGAGTTATTGAGCAGGCGGGTGAAGTTTTCGTGTAGCGTTCGCAGCGTTTGCAATTGGTTGTTCGAAAACTTGTCGAGCCGCTTGTTAAAGCGGAAATCGAACGATTTAATACGCCGGCTTTCAATGGTTTCGAGCTGCGATTCCTCGCTCCCGAGCTGATTGATAAGGGCGTCGATCTCTTCTTGCGATAAACTCGACATGACGCGCTCCTAGCTCTTCCCTGCAGGCTTGATGGAAGGATGGGGGGCAGGTTTCTTCGTCGCACGAATAAAGCGATTGGTTCGTGCGGTAGGCTGCGGGATGTCGTTCCTGTTCAAAATGACGATATCGACGCGACGATTCTCCTGTCGCCCGGCCGCCGTCGCATTGCTGACGCGCGGGTGAAATTTGCCGTATCCTGCCGCGGCAATCCGCGTCGGTTCGAGGCCGTCTTGTTCGACCAGGTAGCGCACGACGTTCACCGCTCGCGCGGTCGAAAGTTCCCAGTTCGAGGGGTACCGCACGGTGTGAATCGGCACGTTATCGGTATTCCCTTCGACACGAATCGGGTTGGCGGTCTTCTTGAGAAAGCCGGCAACGGTGTCGAGTATCTTCAGCGTCTGCGGCCGAATGCGCGCGCTGCCGCTGTTGTAGAACGATCGATCGGAGAGCAAGGTCACCACCAGGTTATGCCGCTCCACGCGGATTTGTACCTGGTGCTGCAACTGGTTCTTCTGCACGTAGCGCTGTAGTTCGCGCTGCAACGTCGGGATATTCGCGTTCGCACCGAACGACTGCTGACCGTTGCTCCCGCCGTTGGGCGGCTGGTTGATCGACCACACGTTATTGAAACCGCCGGAGACCGATTTCGCAAAGGCTTGCACCTTGACGCGACTGATCGTGGACATCGCGAAAAGAATAATAAAGAGCGCGAGCATCAGCGTGATCATGTCGGCGTATGTGAGTAGCCAACGCATCATACCGGCCGTTTCGACTTGTTGCTCCTTTTGTTTGTTGTGGAGCTTCGATTCGGCCGCGCGCGCCGCGGTCTTTACGGGTTGTGCCATGCAA
>JABEUX010000191.1 GCA_013044185.1 Vulcanimicrobiota bacterium
ATCACGCGCGTCTCCGAATTGCTCGACCTTACCGAAGCCGAGATCATGAAGATGCGCAGCTTCGGGCAGAAATCACTCGACGAAATTAAGAGCGTGCTCGCAGAGCGCGGGCTCTCCCTTCGCCTCAGCTAGATAGGAAGCGATCATGCCACATCAGCTAAAATACAAGCGTCTCTCGCGCACCGACGGCCACCGTAAGGCGTTGCTTCGTAACCTCGCGACATCGTTCTTCAAGCACGAGAAGATCGAGACGACCTCCACGAAGGCGAAGGAGATCGTTCGCGTTGCCGAACGGCTCATCAGCACGGCGATGCCGGGCGACCTCGCCGCACGTCGACGTATTGCGGAATTTCTCACCGAGCCCGCCGTCGTGAAGAAGTTGGTCGAACAGATCGCGCCGGCATTGAAGGGCCGCTCCGGCGGTTTCACGCGCATCACCAAGAGCCGGGTACGCCCGGGGGATGCCGCGGAACTTTCGATCGTCGAGCTCGTTAAATAACGATCGTTTCACGCGTGATGCGATCCATCGAAGCGACGCCTCGGGCAACCCGAGGCGTCGCTTGCGTGTCGGGATAAAAAGATGAACGAAGATGCAGCCCGTCGTTTGCGCCGCCTGATCGCCGGCAATTCGCTCGACCGCGCCGAGTCCGCCGCGTTTATCGGCGAATTGATGGACGGTGCGATCGAAGAGGTTGCGGCCGCTGGGGCGTTAGTTGCGCTGGCGATGCGCGGCGAGAGCGTCGAGGAGATCGTCGGTGCCGCCGAAGCGATGCGGGCGCGCATGGTCGAGCTTCCGCACGACGCGGCGGATCTCGTCGATATCGTCGGCACCGGTGGGGACGGCGCGGGCACGATCAATCTCTCGACGATGGCTGCGCTCGTCCTCGCTGCCGCCGGCGTTCCGGTGGCAAAGCATGGGAATCGGGCAGCCTCGAGCTCCTGCGGTAGTGCCGACGTCCTCGAAGCCTGCGGCTACCGCCTCGACCTCTCGCCGGAGCGATCCGCCGAGCTCCTGCGCGATACCGGTTTTGCGTTTTTATTTGCGCCACGCTACCATCCCGCGATGCGGAATGTCGCCAACGTGCGGCGCACGCTCGGCGTTCGCACGATCTTGAACGTCCTCGGGCCGCTCTGTAATCCCGCTCGCGCACCGTTGGCCTTGGTCGGCGTTGCGCGAGACGATCTCGTCGAACCGATCGGCGAGGTCATGCGCGCCTTAGGCGTACGTGCCGGCGGCGTCCTCTGCGGCGAAGGTGGTGTCGATGAAGCCGTTGGGATGGGGGTGACGCATCTCTATCGCTTCGATGAAGCGCAGGCATGGCACGAACGGATCGATCCGGCCGCACTCGGCATTGCGGTTCCGTTGAGCGATCTCGTCGAACGGAGCGTCGAGGATGCGGCGCGCGCCTTCCGTGATATTCTCGGCGGTCGTCGGTCGGGGCGTTCCGAGGTCGTCGCACTCAATGCGGCCATCGCGTTGTTCGTCATCGGCCGCGCGAGCAGCATGGAGATCGCGCTCGCGCGTTCGCGAGAGATTCTCGCATCGGGAGCCGCGCTCGCGCTCTTCGAACGCGCGGCGGAGGCGAGCCGTGCCTGATATTCTCGCGGAGATCTTCGAACGCAAGGCGAGCCGTCGACGCGATGAGGAGCGGCGCGTCCCCTTTGAGGAACAGGTCCGTCGCGCCGAAGCGCGCGTCGGAGAACGGCGCGACTTTCTTGCCGCGCTCGAGCGCGCACCGGGTATCGCGGTGATCGCCGAGATCAAACGCGCGTCCCCCTCGGCGGGGCTCATCGTGCAAGCATTCGATCCCGTCGCCGCCGCGCGTCGCTACGGCGAGGCGAGCGTCGATGCGATCAGCGTCTTGACCGAAGAAGAGTATTTTCTCGGCGATATCGCTTATCTCGATATGGTTCGTGCGGTGAGTACCGCCCCCATATTGCGCAAAGATTTTATCGCGACGCCCTACGAGATCGCCGCCTCGGCGGCCGCGGGGGCCGACGCGGTGCTCTTGATCGTCGCCGCGCTCGACGACGATACCCTGCGTGCGTGCATGCATGAAGCGCGACGTTACGAGCTCGCTACCCTCGTGGAGGTTCACGATGGCACCGAGCTCGAACGCGCGCTCGCACTCGGTGCGCGAATCGTCGGCGTCAACAACCGAAATCTGCGCTCGCTCGAGGTCGATCTCGCGGTCGGCGAGGCGCTCTTGCCCCGCCTACCGCGCCACGTCTTTCCGATCGGTGAGAGCGGGATGCGTGACGAGCGCGATGTCGCGCGGCTCGCTCGCGCGGGTGCGCGCGGCGTGCTGATCGGCGAGGCACTGATGCGCGATGGCGAGCCGGAGAAGAAGATCGCGGCGATCCGACGCCACGCTCTCGCGCACTCGTGAGGACGCGCATTAAATTCTGCGGCGTTACGGCGCAGGCGGAGGCCGAGCTCGCCGTCGCGTGCGGGGCCGATGCCGTCGGGTTGATCCTCGCGCCATCGCCGCGTCGGATCTCGCTCCACGATGCGGTAGCGATCGCGGCCACGTTGCCGCCATTCGTAACGCCGACCTTCGTACTCGTCGATCCGGACGAAAAAACATTGGCGGCGGCGCACGCCGCTTGGCCGGCGGCGACGTTGCAGTGTGCGGGGGAGGAAGAGCCCGATCTCCTCGATCCCTACGCTCTGCGCATCCTAAAGGTACTCCATGTCGCTGCCGAGAGCACGCCTGACGAGCTCGATGCCGCGTGCAACCGGTATCGCCGTTTTAACGTTTTGCTCGATACGAAAGCCGGCGCGGCACGGGGCGGCACCGGCGCTCGCTTTGCCTGGGACCGTGCGATCGATATCGTGCGAAAACGTCCGACGATAGTGGCCGGTGGATTGACTCCGGAGAACGTCGGCGAAGCAATACGGACGCTGCGCCCGTACGGCGTCGACGTACGCAGCGGAATAGAACGTGACGGACGAAAGGATGAAGCGCTGATGCGAGCATTTCAAGCGGCGGTAAACGATGCCGACCGAACCTAACGCACGCGGGTATTTCGGTGCCTTCGGAGGACGCTTCGTTCCCGAGGTGCTCGTCGCCGCTCTCGAGGAGCTCGAAACGGCGATGCGGAGCGCGTTTGCCGACGATGCATTTTGGCTGGAGTATCGCGAGGTATTACGGGATTTCGTGGGGCGCCCATCGGCGCTCTATCCGGCGCTCCGCTTTCTCGGCGCGAACGCCACGGTGCCGCTGCTTTTCAAACGCGAAGATACCAACCATACCGGCGCGCACAAAATTAATAACACGGTCGGGCAAGCGTTGCTCGCCATGCGCATGGGCAAGCGTCGCTTGATCGCCGAGACCGGCGCGGGGCAGCACGGCGTTGCGACGGCAACGGTGGGCGCGAAATTCGGATTGCCGGTCGACGTCTATATGGGCGAACTCGACGTGCAACGTCAAGCGCTCAACGTCTATATCATGCAATTGCTCGGTGCGACGGTGCACCCGGTAGCGGGGGGAACCAAGACGCTCAAGGACGCCACCAACGAAGCGTTCCGGGTCTGGGCGGCGCAAGTCGAGGAGAGTTTCTACGTCATCGGTAGCGTCGTCGGCGCGCACCCGTATCCGTACATGGTCCGCGAATTTCAAAAAGTCATCGGAGAAGAGACGCGCGCGCAATGTTTGGAGCGCTACGGACGCCTGCCGAGCGATGTCATCGCCTGCGTCGGCGGTGGGAGCAACGCGATGGGCATCTTCTCGGCATTCGTCGACGACCCTGAGGTGCGTCTCTGGGGCGTCGAGGCCGCCGGCGAAGGGTTAGCGAGCGGCAAGACCGCTGCGGCGCTCGGGGCGGGCAGCATCGGCGTTCTCCACGGTTCGCGTTCCTATCTTTTGCAGAGCGATCGCGGCCAGGTGATCGAGACGCATTCCATCAGCGCGGGGCTCGATTATCCCGGCGTCGGCCCCGAGCACGCCTTTCTCAAGGACTCCGGCCGCGCCACCTACGTTCCGATAACCGACGAAGAGGCGCTCGCCGCATTCTACGAATGCGCGAGCAGCGAAGGCATCGTTCCGGCGCTTGAAAGCGCGCACGCGCTCGCATTTGCAAAGAAACTCGCCGCGCAACGAAGCCCGGATTCGCTGATCGTCGTCAACCTGAGCGGGCGCGGCGATAAGGAT
>JABEUX010000192.1 GCA_013044185.1 Vulcanimicrobiota bacterium
GCGCTGCCGATGAGGAGATCGCGGGGGCGTCCGTAGCGATGGCGGCGTGGGCCGCTCCAGCCCGCAGCGAGAATTCCGCCGACGCTCGCTTGCACCGAATTGGGTGCATCGAGTGGCAGAAACTGACGCCGTTCGCGTAACGTTTGCTCCAATTGCGCGGCGGTGACGCCGCATTCGACGGCGATCGTGAGGTCGCGAGGTTCGTATTCGAGGAGCGCACGGCGCGCGCGAAGATCGAGTTCGTCGGCGTCGATAACGCCGCGCTGCATCCCGGCAAATACGCCGCCTCCACGCAGCGCGACCGGCCGACGATTTGCGGAGGCATCGGCGAGCGCTGCAGAGATCGCGGCGTCGTTCACGTTCGCATCTCGCGACACGAGATTCCCGCGGGAAATATTTTCTCGGGGTTCAACAGCGCATGCGGATCGAAGACATCGCGGACGCACGCCATTGCCGCGAGATCCTCGGTGCGATAGACCATCGACATCCCACTCCGTTTTTCGATGCCGACGCCGTGCTCGCCGCTGATCGTGCCGCCGAGTTCGACGGCGCGTGCCAACACGATGTTCCCGATCTCGATAACGGCGGCGACCTGCCGAGTGTCGCGCTTATCGTAGAGCAGAAGCGGATGCAGATTTCCGTCTCCGGCGTGGAAGACGTTTCCGACGACGATCTCGTGTTTTCGTGCAGCCTCGTCGACCGCTGCCAACATTTCGGGGAGGCGCGTCCGTGGGACACAGACGTCCTGGGTGTAATAGTTCGGCGCGATACGCCCGACGGCGCCGGCGGCGCCTTTGCGCCCGCGCCAGAGCGCGTCTCGTTGTTCGGCGTTCTTGGCAGCCTGCCACTTCGTGGCTCCGTGGGCGCGAGCGATCCGTGCGATCGCGGCGTCTGCGCTCGCAACTTCCTCGGGCTCTCCGGAGGACTCAACGAGTAGCACCGCCGCCGCGTCCTCGGGGTACCCTGCGGCATAGGCGCTCTCGACGGCCCGAACGATCGTGGCATCCATCATCTCCAGAGCGGTCGGAACGATCCCGGCTCCAACGATCGCGCTGACGGCCTCCGAGGCGCTCTCGATACTGGGGAAGGCGGCGAGCCAGACCCCGGTCGCCGGGGGAATGCGGAGGAGGCGAACCCAGGCCGAGGTGACGATGCCCAACGTCCCCTCGCTCCCGACGAGGAGCGCAGTGAGGTCGTAGCCGAGATCCTCCACGCCGGTCGTAAAGCACTCGCCGCAATCGTCGACGATCTCCAAGGCGAGTACGTGATTGACGGTGGTACCGTAGGCGAGGCAGTGCGGGCCGCCGGCATTCGTGCCGATGTTGCCCCCGATCGTGCTCGCGCGTTGCGATGCCGGGTCGGGAGCGTAGAAATAGCCGGTCGGCGCGATTCGTTCGCTCAGCTGGAGATTGACGAGCCCCGGTGCGACGCGGACCCGGCGGTTTTCGATGTCGAGCTCGAGCAACTGATTCATACGTGCGAACGAGAGCACGATCCCCGCGCGTACCGGCGTCGCACCGCCGCAGAGGCCGGTTCCCGAGCCGCGAGCGATCAAGGGCTCCTCGAGATCGCGCGCAATCTTTACCACTGCGCTCACCTGCGCGGCAGAGGTCGGCAGCACGACCGCGCTCGGAAGCACGCCCTGGCTGTATGCGTCGAAGGAGTAACATGCAAGGTCCTCCGGAGAGGTCTTGACGGCATCGGCTCCTAGCGCTTCGGTAAGTCGTTCGATCAGCACGGTTCTCTGCTAGGTGTTTGGGCATGCAGGAAGAGGCGCCTGCCCGGCTTAACGGCTCGACGGCAAATGTTCATGTTCGGGAAAAAGAAGAAGCCGACGACGAAGAGCATGCTTCGCGCACAACCCGGCGTGCAGCAGAAGCGCTCGGCCTTTCGTATGCCGGTTGAATTCGAGGTTTTCTACGAACTCGATGGTCGAAAAGGGCGCCGTTCGGCGCTTGCAAACGATCTCTCGGCGGGTGGCCTCCGCTTGGTCACCGACGAGGACTTGATCAAAGGCTCGCTGCTCCATCTCGATATCCAGTTGCCCGCCGATTTTCTCGACGAGATGACGGTCGATAAAGAGGTTTTCAAACAGACGCCCTTCGGGTTACGCCCCGAGATGGTTCGCGAGCGCCCACCGGGCTTCGATCCGATGCGCCTGCGCAGCAAAGCGCTCGCTCCATTCTACGATCTCGCGATGAAGAAGTTCGCATACGGAATGGCGTTCGTCGATACGCCGCCGCCCGTTCAAGAAGAATTGCAGCGCTTCATCCACCTCTGGCAGCTCAACTTCTTACGCACGCGCCGCAACGACGACTAGCCGCAATGTCATCCCGCGTAGCTCTCGAGGTGGGCGTACCGAGGGAGACGTACCGATGCGCGCGGCACACACGCGCACGACGATTGCGGCGCACCGCTCCTCGCTAGACGCTCGCGGCTCGGACAAGCAATGTCAGGGTCCTCGCCGCTCGCTTAATCGCTCGTCGGGTGCTACCGCAACCGTCGTGCGCCGGATAATCGATCTCGTATCGTTTCGAGGCGTCTATCGAATAGCGTGGAATGTCCCTCGATACGCCGCGGAGTTTACCCCGACCTCGCCGAGGGGCGCTACTCGGGGTGACAGAATCGTCGCGCTACTTGGGGTGACGGCGGCTAATTCGGATAGAGTAAATACTTCGCGCGCAGCTTCATAAATCGGGCGAGCGCCGGTTGCCAACCGTTGATGATTTGCGCGGCGCTCTCTCCGCGTTCGAGCCCGAGCCGAACGGCATCGGTTCCCCAATCGTTATCCATCCCGCGCGCATTGATGCGAAGCCGCGGCATCAACCGATGCCCTGCGACGAGTAACTCCACCGCCGTCTCGACGCTGCGAAAGTGATGGGGATGGGTGACGTAGAGTTCGACTCCGCTCAGTTCGCGGCCGCGCCAAAACCCGAAAAACGGCGACCATGCCGCGGGGCGAAAATAGACCCCGGGGAGGTGCGCGGCGTTGAGCGCGCTTGCATACGCATAGGCGGGCATGCCAAGATATCCGGCATAGAAGAATGGCTTCGCGGTGCCGACGCCATTATTGATGCCGCCGTTATCGATGAGTCCGGTACACGGGTAAACGAGCGTCGTCTGCCAGGTGGGGATATTCGGCGAGCTCTCGACCCAGCGTAAGCCCGTCTGATTCCAGAGCATCGAACGGTGCCAGCCGATCATCTTGACGACGCGCAGATGCGCGTGAATCCCGAACGCGTTGTTGAACATCTCAGCGAGTTCGCCGATCGTCATGCCGTGGCGCATCGCGATCGGATAGAGCCCGATGAACGAACGGAAGCGCGGGTCGAGGACCGGGCCCTCGACGATCTCACCACCGATCGGGTTTGGGCGGTCGAGCACCCAGATGCTCTTGTGATATCGAGCGGCCGCCTTCATGACTTCGGCCATGGTGGAGATATAGGTGTACGCGCGATCGCCGACATCTTGGATATCGAAGAGCAGCACGTCGACGCCGCGGAGCATCGCCGCGGTCGGCATGCGCTGCGGTCCGTAGAGGCTATAGACGGGGAGCCCGGTGCGCGGATCGCGATACGACGACACGAAATGCCCCGCGAGTTGATCGCCGCGCAGGCCGTGCTCCGGAGAGTAGATCGCCTTGATGCAGATTTGCGGATTTTCGCGAATCGCATCGACGATGTTCACGAGTTGCGAGGTGACGCCGGTCTGGTTGGTGACGACGCCGACGCAGCGGCCGTGCAGATCGTGCCAGGTCGAGCGCAGAAAGACTTCGTCGCCGAGCACGACTTTCGCGCGCGGTATCGCACCGAACCCGGTGACGGAAATCAGCAGCGCGAGCGTTGCGAAGATGGGAACGATACGTTTGAATATCATGAAACGAAGGTTGCCTTCGCGTCGGCAGGGAGGATGCCTGCGTTGCGTCCACGCGAGAAGAGGCTCTCGACCGCGACAACCCCGTCGTCACCGACGTCGACGCTATAATCGTTCACGTAGAGAGCGATATGCGCGCGCATCACCGCTTCGTCCATTTCGAAGGCGTGTTCGCGAACGTACGGCATAATCGTCGCTTCATCGCGACGAGCGAACGCTAGGCTGCTGCGAACCGCTGCATCGATCGCGAGTGCTCGTTCGCGCGATAGGTCGCGCCGCGCGAGGATCGCGCCGAGCGGAATTGGTTGCCCCGTCGTGCGTTCCCACCAGGAACCGAGATCGAGCAATTCGTGCAGCCCGGAGCGCTGGTAGGTGAAACGCGACTCGTGAATGATCAGCCCGGCGTCGACCTCGCCGTTCGCTACCGCCTCGACGATTCGGTCGAAGCGCATGATGCGCGTGCGCGGCCGCCGCCCGAGTGCGAGTTGTAAGAGGAGA
>JABEUX010000036.1 GCA_013044185.1 Vulcanimicrobiota bacterium
CCCGCTCCGGTCGGATCGTATTTGAAAGCGTTAAAAGTTCCCGAACCGACATTCGGGCTCTCGAACGATGCGTTATTTAGCGCCGGACCGGGCGAGGGCGCGCCGGGGAGAATCGGCGCACCGTTGAATGCAAGATTGAATGCGTTGGATCCGTCGAGCAATTGCGTCCCATTAAAGTTCGTGTCGCGAACGATCGTGACGATCTCCGCCCGAAGCTGATTGACCTCCGCCTGAATATCGGCACGATCCAAATTCGATGAGACGTCATTTGCCGCTTCGATCGCGAGCGAGCGGATGCGTTGCAGAATATTCGTGATCGTGCTCAACGATTGCTCGGCGACGAAGGCAGCGTTCTTCGCGGTCTGCACGTTACCGATCGCGGCCTGGTAGCCAGCGACCTGCGCCTGCAGGTTCTGCGATATTGCAAACCCGGAGGGATCGTCGACGGCGCTCTGGATCCGCAGCCCGGAGGAGAGCTTGCTCACATCGGATTGCAAGGCAGACTGACGCAAATCCAGGTTGAACTGCGCAGAGGCCGCGTTCACGTTCGTCGCTATCGAGAATCCGTTCATAGTTGGCTTCCTTGCCCATCTCCAACGTTCTCGGCGCTTCGCGCTCCCACTGCCCTGTAGGGTTAAGATTCGGCCTAAACTCTGTCCGATCCATAAGGTTCCAGCGCTCCGCGCAGGGGCTTGCTTGTGAAGGAGAAGCGCGCCGGGTAGGGCACAGCGACCGATATGCAATCACAGGAACGCACCGCCATCGTCACCGGCGGAGCGACCGGGATCGGCGCCGCCATCGTCCGCGCACTCTCTGCCGCCGCCACCAATATCGTCATCGACTACGTCGGGGATCCCGCCCCGGCCCGTGCGCTCGTCGCCGAGTTACAGGGCCGCGGCTGCGCAGCAGTCGCGTGTGAGGCGAACGTCTCGTTGCCCGCCGACGCCGACCGACTCGTCGCAGCGGCGGTCGCGGCATTCGGCAGACTCGATATTCTCGTCAACAATGCCGGAATCGAAGCGCGCTATCCCTTCGTCGATACCCCCGACGAAGTCTGGCAGCGCGAGATCGCGGTCAATTTGAGCGGACCGTTTTATTGTAGCCGCTCCGCAGCGAAGCAGATGATCGCGCAAGCGCACGGCGGCCGTATCGTGAACGTCTCGTCGATTCACGAAGAGATCGCCGCGCCGACGAATGCACCGTACTGCGCGTCGAAGGGCGGCTTGCGCATGCTCATGCGAACGATCGCCGTCGAACTCGCGCCGCACGAGATCACCGTGAATAACGTTGCACCGGGAGCGATCGATACGCCGATGGACGCCGCAACGATTGCAAGCAAAACACTCGATAGCGAGCTCCTCGCCGAAATCCCGTTACACCGTTGGGGAAAGCCCGAAGAGGTTGCGGGGTTGGTTCTTTGGCTCTGTAGCGAAGCCGCATCCTATATAACCGGAACGACCGTCGTTATCGACGGCGGCATGATGCGCCAAGCGGGCTCGCTCTAATGACGCAATACGACATGGTCGACATGGCGACGGATCTCTCGCGCGGAAGCGCGTCGAACCCACGATTCGCCTATATTCTCGACGACGATCAAATGGCGCAGGGGAGCACGCTCGGCGCACCGCGCTGCACCGTCGTATTGAAGCCTACCGGAGCGATCGCCAAAATCTACAGCCCCGATGCCGGCTTCGATTATTTCGGCGCACTCGGTATATCTTTCTGGGATCGGCGGAGCACGCTGCGATTAACCCGTCACGGCGGCGAATTTCACATTCATCCCGAGCGCCAAGATTACGCCTACCAACTCAATAACGGCGTTCACGTTCACGAACAGGTTTTTGCTTACAATGCGGGCGGGCAGGAGGCCGCCTCGGTTCCACCGCCTGCAGCGTACTATCGCGTGCACCTCAAGAACGCATCGACGGCTCCGGTTTCGTTCGATATCTACGGCTTTTGCGAATTGCGCGGGAATACGTCGCAGGACGTCCAGGTACGTTTCGATGCCGAGTTGGGCGGGATCGTCGTTTGGAACCAAAGCGTTCCATCGCACGTGCGGCTCTTCGCTACGCTCGCTCCCGCTACGAGCTGGGATACCAACTCCGACCGCGCGAGGCTCGTCGCACACGAATCCCCGGGGGTACTTTCAAACACGGTCGAATCGCTCGGTTCCGATCCCGTCGGGGCGTTACACACGGCGATCGATCTCCAGCCTGACGAAGAGCGTTGGGTTGAATACCTCTGCGTGCTCTCTCCCGTCTCCGTAACCGATCTTGCCGCGGCGCGAAAGCGCTGCCCGCCGGGCAAAAAAGCGCTTCACGAAACCTCGGCTTATTATTGGAACTACCTCTCGCAGTCCGTTCTGCGCACGCCGAACCACGATGTTAACCAAGGCGTGCTGTGGGCAAAAGCAAATATGCTGCGCGTTCAAACCTATGCGCCGACCGGTTGGTGCTTTGTGAACGATCCGACGCGAAGCAATAACAGCGTCGGGCGCGACACCGCATGGATGTCCTTCGGCGCCGACTACCTGAACCACGACTTCGCGCACGATTCGCTCCAAGCGTACTTTCGGCTTCAGGAACCGGACGGCAAGATCGTCGAGTACTACGACGTTCGTAACGACAAGTGGGAAGATTACTCGCTCAACGTCAACGATAATACACCGCTGGCGGTTATCGCACTCTGGCACCATTATGCCGTCACCGGCAACGAAGATTTTCTACGCGAGTGCTACCCGCGCGCGATTCACGCAATGGAGTATATGCTCTCACAGCGCAACGACGATGGACTCGTCTGGTGCACCGCTACGGCGACCTCGGACTGGGGGATTATCGGCTGGCGTAACGTCATCCAAGATTATCGGATCAGCGGCGCTTCGACGGAGGTCAACTCCGAGTGCTTTGCGGCACTCGGAGCGCTCGTCGAAATGGCGACGTTGCTCGAAGACGCACCGACGGCGAAGCGTTTCAAAAAATCTGCCAACGATCTCTATAAAGCGATCAACACCCACCTCGTCAACCCCGCGAACGATCTCTATTACCTCACCATCGACGTCGATGGGGCAAAACGCAGCGACGTGACCGCAGATCTTATTTTTCCCGTCCTCTTCGGAGTCGCCCCGCCTGACCGCGCCGCGCGCATTATCGCACGGCTCAGCGACGCAGAGTTCTGGACCGATGCCGGCATTCGAACGGTACCTCGCAGCGATCTCATTTACGGGCCGATCAACGGCTACGGTTTGCTCGGCGGCGTCTGGGTCGCGGTAACGTACTGGTATGCGTTCGCCGCGGCGAAATACAACCCGGGATTTATGGCGAAGGCATTAGCGACGAGTTTCCGCCACTTTTCGAGCGATCCACGCCGCAACAATACCGTTCCCGGACAGTTTTCTGAGTGGCTCCACGGCGAGATTCTCGTCAACCAGGGAATGATGCTCTCGCCGTGGGACGCACCGCGTTATCTTTGGGCGGCGATCGAAGGAGCGGGCGGGCTCAACGTCCGCGGGCAGGAAGCGACGATCGATCCATGCCTCGCTGCAGATTGGCGATGGCTCACCGCGGTCAACGTCCCGTTTCGCGGCAAACATATCGCCTGGATCGGCGTGCGCATGCCCGAAGGCATGCAGGTTTTTACCACCTCCGATCTGGGATCGGAATCTCCGATCACGCGCTACGAGAAGGACCTCACCGAGATGGGGATCGTTACCGACCCTCGCGTAACGCTCGTCGTGCTCTCGGAGAAGAATTCGCTTCTGCTCTTTATCGGAAATTCGAGCGAGCAATCGATCACGACGGCGGCATCGCTACGCGAGATCAAAGGCGCGCGACACTCCGTCCGTCTCTTCTCGACGATCTGGAATACCTGGCGCGATCTCGGACATCTTAAAAAACAAGAGATTCTCGACGGCATTCCGGTGATCATCGACGCCGGCGGCTTCGCCTTGCTCGAAATAACCCAACACTAAGGGCTCTCGACGATGCCCGAACTTTTTGGCGAACACCTCACTCGCGCGGAGCTCTCGGCACGCCTCGGCTCGCTGGCAGCGATCGGCGGCATCACGGAGTTCGAGTATGCATCCGGGCGTGCGCGCGGGGTACGAGCAGTGCGCGTCGATACGGGGCGGCTCTGCGTAGAGATCGTTCTCGACCGCGCGCTCGATATCGCGCGCGCGAGCGTCGACGGCGTTCCCTTTGCGTGGCGCAGTAGCAACGAGATCGCCGCGCCGGGGTATTACGATCCCAACGGCGACGAGTGGCTCCGGTCGTTCTTCGGCGGCTGGCTCACGACGTGCGGGCTCGCAAATTTCGGCCCCGCAGGAAGCGACGCATGGGGAGCCTTCGGGCTGCACGGACGCATCGATAACACCCCCGCCGCCGAGTACGGGGCGCGAACGTGGTGGGAGGGCGAGCGCTGCTTCTTCGAAATCAGCGGATCGATGCGCGAGAGCAAAGCGCTCGGCGCGGATCTCGTTCTGTATCGCCGTTGGCGAACCGAAATCGGCAGTGCGACGCTTCATCTCGAAGATCGCGTCGTCAACGAAGGCGGCGAACGCGCGCCGCACATGATGCTCTATCATTGCAACGCCGGCTTCCCGCTGCTCGGAGCGCAGACGCGCATCTATGCCTCGCGTTCGGCGACCGAGGCACGCGATGCCGAGGCACAAGCCGGGATCGCGCAGTGGGATCGCGGCGGCGAACCGGTCGAGCATTTCGCCGAGCAAGTCTTCATACACCGTCCGATTCCGTGTGCCGACGGGCGTGCACGCGCGGCGATCGTTAACCCGGGCTTCGACGGCGGGCGCGGCATCGGCTTCGAGATCGCGTACGACCCGGTCGCGCTCCCCGCACTTTTTTCTTGGCGCCAATTATCGCGCGGGCAGTACGTTCTGGCGGTAGAGCCCGCAAACACGCCGGCAATTCAGGGGCGCACGTATGCCGGTGCGCATGGTTTACTACCCTTTCTCGAACCGGGTGAGGAGCGACGCTACGCGCTCTCGTTTACCGCGCTTGGCGGTGACGACTTGAGCGCGAGTATCGCGACGATCGCCAAAGCGAACGCGACGAGCGCGGCGGCGCGGTAGATCGTCGCGAGCGTTACTCCGGCGTCGCTGCGAAGCA
>JABEUX010000037.1 GCA_013044185.1 Vulcanimicrobiota bacterium
CACTGTATCAGCCAGTGGGGGCACGATTTTCGCCCCGCCTATCTCGCGCTCGGCTCGGTCGTCCGCAAGCTCGGGCGCCCGCCGATCCTCGCGTTAACCGCCACCGCCACTCCCGCCGTCCGCGAAGATATTCTGCACCAACTCGGCATCGAAAACGTGCAGCCGATCGTGCGCGGTTTCGACCGTCCGAACTTGATTTACGAAACCCGGAAAGCCGAGAAAGAGCCCGATAAACTCAAAACCATCGAGCGGCTCTTCACCGGCGAAGATGCGATCGAAGGCACCGGCATCATCTATACCGCGACGATTAAAAACGCACTTGCCGTTTGCGAGTTTCTAACGCAGCGCTTGGGCATGCCCGCCGAGGTCTACCATTCGAAGCTGCACAAAGAAGATCGTACCCGCGTGCACGAGCTCTTCATGGGTGAAAAAATTCGCGCGGTCGTGGCGACGAATGCTTTCGGGCTCGGTATCGACAAGCCGAATATTCGTTTCGTCATTCATTACGATCTGCCCGGCTCGATCGAAGCGTACACCCAAGAAGCGGGGCGCGCCGGGCGCGACGGGCTCCCCTCGCGCTGCATTCTCATCTATCGCATGAGCGATACCCGCGTGCAGACCTATTTCCTTACCGGGAAATATCCCGATATCGAAGACGTCCAGCGCGTCTTCGGTACGATCGAGGTCTTCGGCACGCAAGAGAGCGGCGTGGCGATGGTCGATCTCCGCAAGATTCTACAGTTGCCGCTCACCAAGCTCAAAGTCATCCTCGCGCTGCTCCGTAAAGCGGGCTACATCGATACCGTCGCGCGCAGCACCTATACCGTCTCGGAAGCGGCGCGCAAGAATCGCAAACTGGTGCTCAATCTCGCGAATTACGAAACGAAGCGCTCCTACGATCAGAGCAAGCTCGCGATGATGCTGCAGTATGCCGAAGCGACCTCGTGCCGGCGTCGCTTCATCCTGAACTATTTCGGCGAGAGCTTTACCACCGAGAACTGCGGCGCATGCGACAATTGCTTGCGCGCCGCAACGCTCCCGCGCGTCGCCAACATCCAGGGCGACGGGTACGGTATCTCCGAGGTCGTCGAGCACCCGAAGTTCGGTATCGGAACGATCGAACGCGCCGAACGCGATTACGTGACCGTGCTCTTCCCGAGCGTCGGTTATAAAACGTTACTCTCGAGTGCGGTTCGGCGAGCGACGGCGTCGGTCTCCTAACCCATCGATGCGTCGAACTCCCCTCCTCGCGCTCATCCTTCTGCCGGCAACCCTCGGCCTCGCCGCGTTGCGCCCGCAGGTCGCGCCGAGCGCGCCCCCCACGCCGACCCCGGTGCTCACGCCCGCGCCCGCAACGCCAGCGCCGGTGCTCACGCCCGCGCCCCCACTCTCGCCGAGCGCGCTGCCCTCCGGGGCTCCCACCCCACTGCCATCGGGCGCACCGCTTGCAACGCCGCTCTCCTCACCGACACCGGTGCCCACACCGACGCCAACGCCAACGCCGGTTCCCATCGAGCTCTCCCCTGCATCGGCGCTCGTTCCCGTCGGATCCTCGGTTCAGGTCGCGGTCGGCAACACGCTGGGCACCGTCGCGCTCGCAGGCGGAAATCCGCAGGTCGCCGCAGTCACCTACAATACGAACACCGAGATACTCACCGTTGCGGGGATCGCGCCGGGGTCGACGAGCGTCACGCTGACCGATAGCCGCGGCATCTCGGCGACCCTGCCGATCGTCGTCGCCTATCCCGCCGGCACGACGCCGCAGAACACCCTCCTCGTTCGCGTCACCGGCGAGCCCGCGAGCGCTTCGTTCGTTCTCAAACGCGTCGCCGATGCGATCGCGGCAAAGGTTACTCTTCGCCCGGGAGCGCAGCTCGTTTTTAGCCGCTCGCAGATCGGCATCGACGCTCCGCTCGGCGTCGACGACGTCTTGCATCTCAGCGTTCCGGTCACGCTTCAGGGCAACAACTACATCGAGGTCGATTCCACCGTCAACCTTACCGTGGAAAATATCGCCGCACCGCGCATCTCGCCTGCCTCGTTGATGGTGAGCGATTTCCCCGAACGCCTCACCACCGATGGCGTGCTCTTCACCGCAGATCTCCATCGGCAGGCGCCTTCGCGCTTTCTCTATTTCCACTATAACCCGCCGCATTCGATCGCGCGCCGCATCGTTTTACGCGCGACCAATACCTCGCCCGAACCCGCGCTATTGCAATTTATCGATGGGCGCGGCGGGCCGAGCCCGAACGAAATGGAGGCTGGGCATCTCTCGACGAAACGCTTCCTCGTTCACCTCGTCACCAACGAAGGCAAGATCGTTCAGATTCCCGGGTACGGTAGCGTGAATCTCGCCGAGCAAGATCTCCCCGCGAACGCAATCGTGAGCGACTTGCTGCAATTGCGCGTGCTCAACGGCGGATTGATCCACTTGATGCTCTTCGCGCAGAGAGCGACCGCGAACCCCGATACCGCTCCACGGAGCGATACGCTCCTGATGGGCCACCACGCACACGCGCGCGGCATCTACTCGATTCCCGAGTTCACCTATTCGACGCAGTGGAGCGTTGAAGATCCGTACCTCGAACTCGCGGTCGGACAAGTGCCGCTCCCGAACGATCTCGTCGGCCAGGCGCTCTCTGGCGATTATGGCGTTCTCCAGAATTTTGAGATCAACGTCGTGAACCCAACGCGCCGGGCGCAAACGATCGCGATCTACGAAAATCCGCGCGGCGGGAGTGCGACCGGAACCTATCTGATCGATCGCGTCTTGGTGCAGTCGCATCAGGTGCGCGCGTTCACGCGCTATAAATTGCGTGGATACGTCGTTCCGGCGCGCGGCTTTCTGCGCATACACATCACGACGATCCCCGATGCCGGATCGAGTTTTCCGGTTCGCCTCATCCTCGCCCCCGATGACGGCAGCGTCCCGGCGGGTGCGCCGGGCTCTCCGGTTTACGTCGAAGCGATTCGATAGAGCTCCGCGGTAGCGATCGCGGCGCGACGCCACGAAAAGCGGTCGACCGCAGCGGCACGATCTGCCGCCGCCGCGCGCCGCGCACGCTCCGGATCTGCAAAGACGCTCGCTAAGGCCTCGCTCCAACCGCTCGCATCGTCGGCATCGATGCGTGGCACGCTATCGCCCGCAATTTCGTCGAGCGAGGATCCGCGCGCGGCGATCGCCGGCAGGCCGACGCAGCGCGCCTGTGCGAGCGGCAAACCGAAGCCTTCGTAGCGCGAGGGCATCGCGAGAACGGTACTGGTTGCGTAGAGTTCCAGCAACGCGTCTCGCCCGACGTAGCCGCGAAATTCGAGCCGGTCTTCAACCCCGAGTTCGCGCGCGAGCGCCGCGCACGCATCGCGATACGGCGTACTCGGCCCTACCGAGATCGCCCGCACGCCGGGTAACGATGGGAGCGCGCGGATCACCACCTCGAGATTTTTTCGCACCTCGACCGTTCCAACGACCAGAATCGTCGAGTCGTCGCCGCTTCTGAGCTGTAAACGTGCGAACTCGTCGGCGACGCCGAGCGGAATGACGTGCACGCGTCGCTCGTCGAGCCCGGGATGCAATTCGAGAATCTCGCGCGCCGAGAAGGCCGAGACGGTAACGATCTCGCTAGCGCGCGCTGCCAAGCGCTTCATGAGCGTGCCGAAATATGCACGTGCGTAAAACCGCGTGTGTCCTTGAACGCGCAGCCACGCAGCATCGTGCAATGTTAAAACGATCGGGAGGTTCGAAACTGCCGGCATCGTGCCGGAGGTACAGTGCAAAATCGTGGCCTGCGAACGCGCCGCAGCGATCGGCAGGAGCACTTGGTCCCAATACGCACGGCGATCGAAGCGCCAAGGATCGAGGCTCGGGGCGCTCAACGGAACCACGTCGATACCGGGAAGCTCGCGTAACGCGCGCTCGAGTTCGCGTGCGTACTCGCCGATGCCGGTCGCGCTACCGATCGTCGGCTGCGCATCGAACGCGACTCTCACGGTCGCTCGCGTGCCGCCAATTTGCGCGCCAGGATCCGCACGCTTCCGGCGGTCGGCCCATAGCGCAGCGCGGTTGCGAGGTAGCGCCGCGCTCCGGCGAGGTCGCCTTCGCGCAATGCGACGCTACCCAAGCCCGACCAGCCGTCGGTGCTCGACGGATTGACCGTAATAACGCGTCGATACCAGCGCCGCGCGCGCGCGTTCTCCCTCGTGCGGTAATAATATGCCGCGACGGCGAGCGCATAGTTATTGTCGTAGGGCGCCATGCGCGCCGCAGCGAGAAATGCACGGCGGGCGCGCGGGTTCCAGCGTGCCGGGCGATGCCCGTGATAGACGGCGTTCGTCGCGAGCATTCCGCAACGCCAGTAAGCATTTGCGAGCGCGTCGGGATGCGTCGTCGTTATCGCCAGGCGATCGCGTAGGCGAACCGCAAGGGCATATGCAGCGCGGGGATGCCTTGTCGAGATCGCATCGATCCGCGCGATCAGGCGAGGAAGATCGAGCCCGGCGAGTTCGTATTCGATCGCCGCTCCTTCGTCGCCGCGCGCCCGTTCGATCGATGCGAATAACGCATCGCGCGCTCCGCCCGCCGGCAGCGTCACCGCGTACGCCGTCGCACTCGCCGAATCGCCGCGCCGCAACGCATCGCGCCCGAGTTCGCGCGCGACGAATGGCGCGGGGGCGATGCGATCGATCGCCCGGTAAATAGAGGTGCCCCACGCCTTCGGTACGGCGCGCGGAAGCGACGCTGCCACTGCAGCGCGCGCGAAGAGCGCATCGGAGCCGAGTTGCACGACTCCAAGCAACGCGGCGGCCGCAATGGCGACGGCGAGGAGCGTTCGTACGATCAGAATTTAATCGTGAGATCGACGCCGGCGCGTAACTGCGTCTCGTTCGGCGTCAATTGAAGGTTATCGTTGAATCGGTATTGCCGCGCCTGGAAGGTGAGCGTCGCCGGCGCATGCGGCAGCGTGTAGGTCAATTTTCCAAAGTAGCGGCTATCGGTACCCGAGAGCGTCGTCGGCGATAACGAGCCGTACGTGCCGACGAGGGTTCCGCTGCGGTAGCCCAACCCAACGGTGAATCGCGGCGAGACCGGTACCGCCAGGCTCGCACCGACACTCGAGCTGGTGAGATTATTGAACGCTGCAGGCGGCAGCACGAGCCGACTCACGCCATCGAAACCGAGTGTCGGGTCGAGCGTCGGCGACGGATTCTCCGAGGAGATCAATCCGCGCGAGCGATGTTCGAAGCGGCTCGAAAGACCGAGCGTTACCGTGCGTCCGCCGGCGTGCAGTGAGATATTCGTCTGGCCACCGAGTACTTGGTCGTTCGCCGGCGGCAGCGGCATTAATAAACCATTCTGCGATCGAGGTGTCGTTTCCAATTGAACGGTCGTCTTCGCACCGCGCAGCGCTCCGATGAGGCGCCCGAGGAGGTTCGCTCGTGGTTGCCGCTGCTGGAAGGTCGGGCGCTGCGAGGGATCGCCGAAATCGAAATGGAGCGGCTCGGGCGAGGCTTGGTCGAAACTCTCGCCGACCGTCAACGGCTGCGGCGTGCGAAAGCGCGCCGTCCCGACGCTGACGAGCCGAACGGGCGCGACCGCGGCACCGTAGCGAACGAGGTCGGCGATCTTCGGCGCCGCCACGGCGAACGAGAGGGCCGTGAGGAGATCGGGAACGATCGAGGGAGCGGAGGGAGCATCGGCGAGATTTTGCGGAAACTGCGGGATCAAACTTAAGCCGCGCAGCGAACCTGGAACGCTCTGGGCCGTTACGGGCTCGGAGAGGTGGAAGGCCTCGGCACCGACGTGGAGCCCCTGTGCGGAGGCAACGGCAAAACAGAGCACCGCTGCGAGCGCTCCCGCGAAGATCCCTTGTAGGCCCTTCACTTCTACCAGCCTCCGATTGCGTGGGCGAAAATAGCCCGTGGACTTCTATTATCGGTCGTCCGAGCTACACCCTACAGCTTTAACGTTCGGAGTCTTCCCGAAGTTTCCGGTTCAAGCGACGCGCGATCAATTCGGCGGCAAAATCGTCGATCGGCCGCGGCGGCGTCAGCATGCCGCGGGGGACGAGTCGGCGCCACCCTCGGGGGGGGTATGCCTCGAAATAGAGCTTGCGGGCGTCGAGCGTGGTGCCCGTTTCGTCGACCCTCTCGCAGGGGAGCCCGAGCCCCGCGAGTTGCTCCATAATCTCGGCACCACGGGTCCCGGCACCGACCGCGACGGCCTCGATCCGAAAGCGTTCGACCAGAGGACGGATCTCGTCGAGGAGGCCGTCGGGCTGGAGAATCGCGCGAAAGGGCACCTCGCCACTCTCCGTGAGGACGGCAACGCCGACCTTGCGCGAGCCGGGATCGACGCCGAGCAGCGTCATGGGATCGAGTTCTGTCCCGGTTGCAAGAGCGTCACCACGATCGGAATCTGCCCCTCTTGCAGGTAGGTGTGCGGATAGATATCGGTTGCGGCCCAGGCAACGAGCAAATAACTCCCGTGACCGCTCTTTAGCAGTTGCTGCATGCGCGAGAGCGACGGGTACACGCTCACCGGCGTAATGTTGGCAACGAGCGCCGATGAAAGGCCACGATTTTGCAGCACCTGCGCGACCGCGTTACTCAGTTGGCGGATACTCAAATTCACGTTCACGTTGCGGCCGGCATCGATTTTGAATTCCACGATCTGCGTTTTTGCCGGATAGACCAACGTATCGGGAACCGAATCGAGGCTGAGGTCGATGCGATCGTTCACGAACAAGTTGCGGTGCGCGACGGCGATGAGCAACACGTTGGCACGGCCGTTCAAGAATCCTAATTGCGGGCTGCTCGCCGTAGCGTTCAAGCGCTGGTAGGTCCCCTTTGGAACGCGAGCCGGCTTTAAACCGAACGGTACGTAGGTTTGGTTGACGAACTTCACGGTGTCGTCGAAGAACGCTCGCATGATCTCCTTGCGGCGCGCCAGGTCGGAGCCCTGCGGAATCGTTGCGTAGAAATCGGTCATCAAACTGTCGACGCCCACTACCAGCCGCCCGGTGTTGACCTTCTTTCCGAGTTCGCGTTCGCGCTGCTGCAACGTCGAAATCTCGCGATTCACCGAGGCCAACTTAAAGAACGCCGTTTGAACGTCGCGCGAGGCGAGCAGGGCGACGCTGACCACCGCGAGTGCGATCAGCATCCCCGTAGCGACCGCCACGATCGTCGACGTATAGCGAGGGCGAATATTAAAGAGCGTCAGGCGCTTGCGACCGACTTGGTGCCCGACGCGGTCGCCGACGTACGAGATGCCGCCCGCTAACAACACGATGCCGAGGATTAGGAGCGAGCCGCGCAGATCGTCGATAAAATTCATCGCTCTATACCGCCGCTATCCGCGAGAGGCGCCACAGGCCGAGGCTGGTGAAGAGCGCGTTGGGCATCCATACTAAGAGCGGGGCGATGACGATAAAATTCTGCGCGAGGTACGAAAAGATCGTGAGCACGACGTAGTAAATAAACGCGATCGCGACGGCGAGCCCGAA
Source organism: Vulcanimicrobiota bacterium (assembly GCA_013044185.1). Taxonomy (GTDB): domain Bacteria; phylum Vulcanimicrobiota; class Vulcanimicrobiia; order Vulcanimicrobiales; family Vulcanimicrobiaceae; genus JABEUX01. The sequence goes on from JABEUX010000037.1 coordinate 7,503, forward strand.
GCCTAAGCTCGCTCCGCCTCCGCCTCCGCGTAACGCGCGGATGCCGAATGGAATCGCCATAAGAACGAAGACGAAGCAAGCGAACGGGCGCGCCAATTGTTCGTGAAACGCTACGAGGTATTTTCGCAGTCCGTTGCCGGAGAGTTGCCCGGTGCGAATGAGCGCCGCGATCTGTCGCCGACTCATAGCGTCGGGGTCGCTATGGGTGAGGCGTTCGACGATATCTGCAGGTTGTTCGCCGATCGCGATCTCCTGCTGCGCCACGTGCGGTTCCGAAAGCGTAACGCCGTTCGCGTCGAAGCGATAGGCGCTGACGTCGTTGAGAAGCCAGCTACTCGCCTGGAAATCGGCGCGTTTGGCAAAGATGATTTGTACCGGCGTATTCGACGCGTCGTACTGCACCAGGGTTACGTTAAGAAGCGCCTGCGAATGCGGCTCGTATCCGGTCGCGACGGTAACCTGGCGTCCGCCGCCGGGAAGCGGTGCCGACACGGTGAGATCCTGATTGAACGCGCTGGTGTGGCTGATCGCACTATCCTCGATTGAGGTGACCTGCGAGGCGGCAAAGGGCACGACGTTCTCTTGAACGATAAAATCGATAAGGGAGACGACCAGCCCGGCGATCAGCAGGGCGCTGACGATGCGCACGAGCGAGATCCCGCCAGCCTTCATTGCCGTAATCTCACTATCCGCCGAGAGCCGTTGAATCGCCAGCAACGTCCCCAACAGCAGCGCCATCGGGATAACCAGAACGACCATGCCCGGAATCTGCCACATGAAAATCGCGATCGCCGCGCCGAGCGGTGCGTGGTCGTTGCTGACGAGGCGGCCGAGCGCGAGAATCTGCGTTGCCGCGAAGATGAGCCAGAACGCCGAGAGCCCGAAACCGAACGGGCCGGCGAGTTCGAGCAGAACGTATCGGTCGAGAATCGTCCGGCATGCGAGCGTACGAATCAAAGGCGAAAACTCTCGCCGAGATAGAATTTTCGTGCGGTCGGCGAATCGAGAACGTCTTGCGCGCTTCCCTCGACCTCGATCTTTCCATTATTGAGAATGTATGCGCGGTCGACGATGGCGAGCGTTTCGCGCACCTGATGGTCGGTGATGAGAATGCCGAGCCCGCGATCGCGCAGCTGACGGATCATCACTTGGATATCGGCGACCGCGATGGGATCGATACCGGTAAAGGGTTCGTCGAGCAGCAAAAACGCCGGGTCGGTTGCGAGCGCTCGCGCGATCTCGACGCGGCGGCGCTCGCCGCCGGAGAGCGATTCCCCGCGCGCGTCAACAAAGCGCTGCAAGCCGAACTCTTCGAGCAGCGGCATGAGGCGCCGCTCTCGTTCTTCGTAGCTCACGCCGCGCTGTTGCCAGATGAGGCGAATGTTGTCGCCGACGGAGAGTTTACGAAAAATCGAGTTCTCTTGCGCGAGGTAGCCGATGCCGCTGCGCGCGCGCTGATACATCGGTGCGTGCGTGAGATCGATCTCTTCGTCTCCGTTATCGAGTATGACGCTGCCGCTATCGGGTTTGACCAATCCGACGACCATGTAAAACGTCGTCGTCTTGCCGGCACCGTTGGGACCGAGCAAACCAACGACTTCGCCGGTGCCGACATCGGCACTAACGTTATCCACGACCGTGCGATCGCCGTAGCGTTTTACAAGGCCGCGTAATTCGATCTTTCGGTCGTTCATTCTATTCTCACCTTGGAGAGCGCGATATCGGCATCGACGGTCCGGCCGACCGCGTTCATTCCGCGTTCGCCGTACAGATGAACGGCACCGCTCCCGTGGAGCGATTGCGTACCGCGCCGGTAGATCAACGTCTGACAGGTCAGCCGTACCCCGGCCTTATTCTCGGCACGAACGCCGCCCGTCATCTCGATCGATCCATCGCGCTCGTCGACGATTGCGTGCGGCGACCTGGCAACCAGCGTCGAGCCGTCGCGAGCGGTGAAGGTAACGCGGACGTCGCTCAGGGCCACGCGAGCATCGCTCGCCGCGCCGATGCTGTGAATCGTCCGCGCGAGGAGTTCGTACTCTCGCGTGTTGTTACGGCGCGTCTGCACGATACGAATCGGTCGCTTTGCGCTGCCGACGGCTCGCACGGTGAGCGAGGGCAGGCCCGGCGAAGGCGTCGGGCTCGGGCTCGGGGCGCCGCGCGGCGGCTGCGGCGAGGAGCACGCCGCCAGCCCGAGGAGCGCGAGTAAGAGCGATGTACGCTTCACGGCGATTCACCCATACCAAAGCGAGCGCTCGCTAAGGCGAGCGCCATGGCGGGCAACCAGAGTCCGAAGAGCACCAGCGTCGAGGTATCGATGATGCCCTGCACCAGCGTCCCGATTAAGCCGGCGACGATCGCACCAGAAAGAATGCGCGCGTGCGGTTTGGCGGCGGCAAAACGTCGCATCCATTCGCGCCCGAAACGCATCCACGCCGCGAGCATTGCCAGCAAGCCGACGATTCCGGTCTCCGCGAGCAACGTCAGATAGAGATCGTGTGCGTGATAGGCAACCGCATCGCCGTCGGGGAGGCGGAGATGCGCGTAGATCGTGCCGAAGGTGAACGGTCCGCTCCCGGTCAGCGGAAAACGTCGCACGATTCCCAAAGCCGTCTGCCAGATCGAGAGCCGCGTGTAATTCTCGCTCGGATCGTGATGGGCGTTAAAAGCGAGCGCGACGGCGACGGCGGTGAACGCGGCGATGGCAACGGCGAGGGAGCGTTGCCGACGCCGATCGCGCACGACGAGCAGCAAGTAGGCGATGCCCGAGCAGCCCGCCGCTACCCAGCCGGTCCGCGAAAAACTCAATGCCAATGCGATAATGCCGCTCGCCGCAGCGAACGCCGCGAGCGCTCGCAACCACGGGTGCAGCGAGAGTGAGGCGACGGCGAGGGCGATCGGAACGATAACGAGCACGTACCCGGCGAGTTCGCCCGGAAGGATGAAGCTCCCCACCGCTCTGCCGTGTTGGTCGGCGTAGATCGCCGCGGGGCGATGAAGCAGCACCGCCGCAATGGCGACGACAAACGCCACCGATGCCGCTCCCAAAAGCCCGGAAAACATCATCGTCGCGCCGCCGCGTTCGTCGTAACTAGCATTGATACCGACGTGCCATACGATCCCCAGTAGAAAAATCGCGAGAAACACGATGCCGTAGAGCGGCGCGAAGCCCAATGCCGCCGATAGCAGTGCCGCACCCAGCCACAGCAGCAACGGCAGAAACATCGGTTGCTCGACACGCGGTACGAAAACGACCAGAACGCCTGCGGAGGCCGCGAGCACGCTCATCGCAGCGAGCATTGCGACCGCCACGCCGTGGGGGATCATCGAAATTCCCGGTATGCTTGCGGGGCTTAGCGTGATAAAGGACGGGAAGAGCGGCAAGCAGGCAAATGCCGTTGCGGCCGCTATTGCAAGAGCGCGTTTCAGCGAAGATTGAGACATGCCGCTACCCTCTCGGCGATACGCCGCGTCGCACCGGGTTCGCCCATACGCGCACGCCCGATCTCGCCCATCGTTGTACGCAGCGCTCTGTCTGCGAGGAGCGCGGCGAGCCGTTCCCCCGCTTTCTCGGGATCGCTCGGCAGCATCACCATCGCGTCGCCAAGCAGTGCTCGCTGGCGCATACGGTACCAGCGTTCGGCGCGCGTGCGTCCGTCGTCGATCGCCGCAACGGCGATCCCCGCTGCGGCAGCGGCTTCGTTCGCCGTCCCCGCCTGCCCGAGAACGAGCGCCGCCTGTGCGAGGAGCGCGCCGACGCCGCCGCGCCACAGCAAGATGCGCGACTCGTCTCGCAGGAGCTGCGCGCGGCCATCGCGATCGCCACGCTCCTCGTAGCGCCAACCGTCGGCGGCGAGCCGATCGATAAATCGCCGTGCGTCGAGTCGCGGTGCGACCGAGAGCGCGCCGACGACGCGAGCGCCGCGGGCACGCGCTGCGGCGAATGTCGCGCAAAGCACGCTCGCTTCTTCGTACGCTCCAACCCGGCTACCCGGAAAGAGGAGTACGAGTTCTTCGTCGCCGGCAAGGTGGAGATCGACGATGGTATCGCGATCGTGGAGATCGACGATTGCATTTCCCGCTTCGACGGCGTCGAGGCCGCGGGCGCGACAATCCTCCGCGGTTGCAGGATCGCGCACAAAGACGTAGGCCGCCTTGCGCATTACCCGCAGCTCTGCCGGCCCGTAACGAGCGACGTTCACGCTCTTTGCCGTGCCGACAAAGACCGTGCGCGCTCGCATCTGCAACGTCATGAAGAGAGCGAAGGTGTCGCCGACGGCGATCGCGAGATCGTAGCGACCGCGCACCCGACGCAAAAAACAGAGTTGGCGGATCGTTAGGCCGATGAGCCCTCCGCCGACATCGTCGACGATATTCCGCAGGTTGAACATCGCGATGAGCCCGCCGCTCGGCAACGCCGCAGGCGGCCCGACGACCGTCGCCTCCGTGGTCGATTGCGGTTCGCCGACGAGCGGAAGATGATCGAGCGAGAGGCCCGGAATCGCCTCGTGCAATGCAACGGCGAGTCGTTGCGCGATCGCCGCTTCGCCGTTTCCGTTGCTGACGAGAAGCACGCGCATGTTACGCCGGCCCATCTAACAACGGCATCAATTCGAAATCGCGCAGGCGCAGACGCCGTGCGTTCCCGTCGTACTCGAGTTCGCTCCGAGAGACGTAGCGAGCGTACGGCCCCGCATGAACGATCGGCACTTCGCCGACGTACTCCGGGGCGAACAACGTATCGTGGCTATGGCCGCCGAGGAGCAGATCGATGCGATCGACCGCCGCGGCCAAGCGACGATCCATCGAGAGCCCGAGATGCGAAAGTACGATCAGCGGCTCGCCGACGGGGAGGCGCTCGGCGTATCGACGCACCACCTCGATCGGATCGAGAAAACGCCAGCCGAATACTTTTTCCCACGGGCTACCCTGCGGGTATTGCGTGACGAGCAAGCCGAGAAAATGCGTCGGCATCTCCAACGGCAGAACGTGCTCGGAGAGAAAGGGTAGCTCCCGCCCCTTCATATCGACCAGGTTACTGCAAAGCAACGGGTGTTTCATCATTGCGGCACGCGCTCGAACCGCGCCGAAGAGATAGTGAAATTCGCGATTGCCCATCGCCTGTAGATCGTATTTCGCGGCGTCGATTTCGGCGACGATCGGTTCGTTCCGGTAAAAGATGGTTTGGCTTCCACGCAGCGAGTCGCCGCAATCGACCAGCAGGCCCGGAGCGCGCTCGCGCATCTCCTCTAGACGCGGCGCGAATCCATGGTGGTCGTGCATGTCGGAGGTGTGGTAGATGCGCATCAAGGTTGTCGCGCCACCGAGAGTGCGTAACGCGCACAGCGCTCCAATGCATCGGCGGGGCCGAGGGCATCGCGCAGGCCCTCGACCGAACGATACCAATCGTCGGGTGCGCGAAGGATGCGTTCCATCGCCTCGGCGAGCCGCTTCGGCGTCGCTCGTTCTTGCAGAAACTCTGGTATCGCTTCGCGCTCGAGTATGAGATTCGGCAACGTGATATACGGCCGACGCATGAGTCGGCGCGCGTGCCGCGCAAGTAATGGCGTAATGGCGTAGAGCGCGATCGTCGGCACGTTGCTTAACGTCGTCTCCAACACCGCAGTCCCCGAAGCGACCCAGGCTGCGTCGGCGTCGCCGATCGCTTCTTGCAACCCATCGCAGATATCGATTGCCACGACGCCGCGAAAGGCGCGCTCCAACAAACTCCGTGCCCGTGCATCGGCCGCACCGACGCGGGCGCGCAAACGCGGGCGCGCGCGCCGCACCAGCACGAGCGCATCCCGTAAGCGCGGTGCGAGCCGAGCGATTTCGTCGCGTCGGCTTCCAGGCAGCAGCGCGACGGTTCCGCCATCGCTCGGCGGCGCCGCGCGTTGGGCGCGCGATGCGATCCGCGGCGCGAGCGGGTGGCCGAAAAACGCAATGGGGAGATGATGCGAGCGATAGAACTCCGCTTGATGCGCGAAGCCCGTCAGTGGAAACGCACGTGCCGCTACCGCACGCGCAGGCCCGGGATCGTCCAACCACGCTCCGGGCGGAAAGAGATAAAGAATCGGGCCGAGGTATCGATATTTATCGCGTAATTCTTTCGCCAAGCGCACGTTAAACGCACCGAAATCGACGAGCACCACGAGATCCGGCGGAGCGGCGGCGAGATCGCGCGCGCATTTCCACATCTCACGCAGCAATTTCGGGATGCGCGGAATCGCGGCGAGAGGGCCGAGGCTCGCCCAACCGGTATGGTCGGCGTAGAGTTCCCAGCCCGCAGCACGCATACCGGCGGCGCCGATCCCGGAAAAGCGGAGCGCCGCATCCTGTTCGCGCATCGCCTCACCTAACGCGAGCGCCGCCAACTCCCCGGAGGGCTCCCCGGTCGAAAAAAAGACCCGCCGCGGCGCACTCACGAGCCGCTCTTATTTGAGGATGCCGCGGCTCGACTCGTTTGGCGGCTCCTCCAAGAAGGCGACGAACGTGCGCCCCGCATCGGTCGAAACGCGCTCTTTCATCTTCTCGACGGCCTGCGAAACGTTGAGGTTCGCCTTGTAGAGCAGATCGTGAAAGGTCCGCAACTCGTTCCGCGCCTCCACGGAAAATTGCGCGCGGCGCAAGCCAACGCTATTGAGCCCGTAGACCTCGGCGGGATTGCCTTCGACCAAAATGAAGGGCGGGACGTCCTTCGTCACTTTGCTCGCACCTCCGAGCATCGCGTAATCGCCGATACGCGTAAATTGGTGTATGCCGGCCATTCCGCCAATCGTTACGTGGTCGCGCACGACCACGTGCCCGGCGAGCTGCGCGAGATTGCTCATCGTAACGTGATTGCCGACGATGCAATTATGTGCGATGTGCACGTACGCGAGCAGCAGGCAATCGTCGCCGACCGCCGTGACTTCATCGTTTCCGGTCGCACGTTGGATACTGACGTATTCGCGAATCGTCGTGCGGTGCCCGATGTGCGTGTAGGCGCGTTCGCCGTGATATTTACGATCCTGCGAGGCGGCTCCGATGGTCGTAAACGGGTAGATGGTGCAGTCGTCGCCGATCGTCGTCCAACCGTTGATAACGACGTGCGCTTGCAGCAGGGTCCGCTCGCCGATCGTGACGTTCTTGCCGACCACGCAATAGGGGCCGATCTCCGCACTCCTGCCGACGCGCGCCTCGGGATGAACGATAGCGGTAGGATGAATCATCGTTCCTTACGCCGTTAGAACCGATGCTTCGGCACCGTAGACGCGAGGGTCGGGGGCGATCGAGAACATGAGCTCCGCCGAACAGACGTACTCGCCGTCGACGCTCGCTTCGGCTTCGACCCAGCCGATATTACGGCGGTGGCGCGTCAGACGAACCTCCATCATCAGTCGGTCTCCGGGAATGACCGGGCGGCGAAATTTTGCATGATCGATACCGGCGAGATAGGGGGTCTTTCGCGCGAATTCGCCGGGTTCCATCACCACGCAACCGCCGAGTTGCGCCATCGCTTCGAGCATATAGACGCCGGGCAACAGCGGGTTGCTCGGAAAGTGGCCGGTGAAAACGGGCTCGTTATAGGTGACGTTTTTATAACCGCGAGCGCGCACCATCGGTTCGAGTTCGAGGATTCGGTCGATCAACAGGAGCGGAAAGCGATGCGGCAAAATCTCAAGAATCTGCCGAATATCCATCTCGTTTTTCACGATGGGGAGACCTCCGAGAGCGGCTTGGAGAGCAGGCGCTCGCGCAAGCGCGACGACATACGAGCGTGTAATGCGTGCCCGCTCTTCACGGCGACGATCTCGCACTGCGGCCACGCGCCGACTAAGGCGAGGTCGCCGAGTAAATCGAGCATTTTGTGGCGTACGACTTCGTTCGACCAGCGCAACGTTTGCAACGGACCATCGGGGCCGAAGACGACCGCGTTCTCGAGCGATCCGCCCTGAGCGAGCCCGCGCGCGCGAAGCGCCTCGACTTCGTGCAGGTAACCGAAGGTGCGTGCGCCGGCAACTTCGCGCGCGTAGGTTGCTTCGTCGATCGCCAAAGCGAGATACTCCGAACCCACCGGGTGCGGAAAATCGACGATGCAACGCACCGAAAAACGATCGGCGGGAAGCGCGACGATCAATCGATCGCCGTCGCGTTCGACGATCGGCACGTCGAGCGTTACCGTCGTACGGGCAACACCGAGATCGCGTACCCCGACGCGTTCGATCTGCCCGACAAACCACTGCGCGCTTCCGTCGACCACCGGGACCTCGGGCCCCGATATCGCGATACGCGCGTTGTCGATCTGCATGCCGAAGAGCGCCGAAAGCAAGTGCTCGACCGTCGAAACGGTCGTACCGTGGAGGCCGAGAACCGTCGCGCGTGAGGTTTCGACGACGCACTCCGCAACGGCCGGTATCTCGATGCCGTCACGAACGAAGAGGATCCCCGAGCCTGCAGCGGCCGGCGACACCTCGACGTCGACCTGCGCGCCGGTATGAAGGGCGACTCCGGAGAAGCGAAAGGAAGAAGCGAGCGTTTTTTCGGTCATGCAGCGCGCCTATCGGTCGTCGCGTTCGCGCGCCGCTCGTTCGAGTGCATCGACACGAGCGATCAACTTGGGCAGGTTCTTAATCGCGACCTCTAAGCGAAGACGATCGCGATGGTCGCGCGCGGGTGCGCCCGAGACGAATGCGTCATCGGCAACGTCGTTCCAGATCTGGCTCTGCCCGCCGATGGTGACGCGCGACCCAACGGTGATATGCCCCTTGAAGCCAGCCTGACCGCCGACGCGAACGTAATCGCCGACCACCGTGGAGCCTGCGAGCCCGCTCAGCGCCGCAAATGCATCGTGCTTTCCGAGGCGGCAATTATGGCCGATCTGCACGAGATTATCGATCTTGGTTCCCTCGCCGATGCGCGTACTGCCGGTCTGCGCGCGATCGACGCAACTATTCGCGCCGATCTCGACGCGATCGCCGAGTTCGACGTTTCCAACCTGAGGAATCCGCTCGAGGCGGCCGTCGACGAACGCCCATCCGAAGCCCTCGCTACCGATCGTCGCGCCGGCGTAGAGGACGACACCCGCGCCCAACACGCAACGATCCATAACGCGTGCGTGTGGATGCAGCCAACTTCCCTCTCCGATCTTCACGTTAGCGCCGACGTACGAGCCCGCTTCGAGCGCGCAATCCGACGCGATCTCGCTCCCCGGACCGATCGTGACGTGGGGCCCGATATAGACGTTCTCCGCGAGCACCGCACGCGGATCGATCGCTGCGGAGGGATCGCGATGCGGCCCGATCGGGCGGGGTGCGCGCAGAGCCGCGAGCAAGCCGACGAGCGCGATACGCGCGTCCTCAACGATGATGAGTGGCTTGCCGCTCGGTACGGAGCTGGAGATCGCACGGGCATCGGCGAGAACCGCCGCCGCTTTGCTGCGTAACGCCGCCTGCAGGTACCGGGCATCGACAGCGAAGGTCAGTGCGCCCGGGCCCGCCTCATCGACGGCGCTGACGGTGAGAATTTCGACCTCTGCGTCGCCAATAACCGTACCGCCCAGGCGCCGGGCGATCTCGCCGAGCTTCCCGAGCACCGCGTTTACAAACCTGAGGGCTTCGGTGAGGCCGTCTCGGTGATTCCCAGATCCTTTTCGACCTCAGCGGTGATATCGGTGCCGCCGTAACCGACGCCTTCACGCGTTAGGACGAGTTTGAGGTGTTTCTTTGCCGCAACTTTCGCCGCAGCGGCGCGAATCTGGTCGGTGAGTTGCACCGTCAACGCGCCATATTTTTTCTGGAGCGCGGCTACTTGGCTTGCCTTTTGTGCGTTGCTGGCTTTGCTCGCGGCGATACGCTGCTCGTCGGCATAAAGGTGATTTTGATCGGTTTGGAACTCCGTCCAATTCGAGGTGACGCGATTGATATCGACGAGTCCGATGGGGCTCGACGAAGCGCATCCGACGATGGTAAGGAGTCCGGCGAGTGCGATAATGCTCTTCTTCACGTTCCTGTGCTCTTGAGAGAGGAGATAACATCTCCGGTGAGGTCGTAGCCACCCGGATGTGCGATGGGGTCGAGGAGGACGACGGAAAAACCGTCGCGTTTGGCGATACGTCGTGCTGCGGCCGCGATCTGGTCTTCGATCTTCTTGTAGAGGTCGCCGCGCTCTTTCGCAAGCTGATCGCGCTGCTGTTTCGCCGCACCGACCGCGCCGACGTCAACGCCGTTGAGCGCTTCATACTGCGCTTCCAAGTCGCTACGCGTCTGGTTGAATTGGTCGGAGATTTTCGTAATATCGGTTTGATAGCGCTGCTGTAGGTTCGAAGCGATTTGCTGGAGTTGCGCCTTCGTCGCCGTCGGTAAATTCGCCGGGAGGCGCGGCCCCGAGAGCGCCGCCAACTGCTGCGAGACCTGCTTCTGGCGAGCTTGGAGTCGCGTCTGCGTCTGCGCCTGCAATGCGTTTGCATGCGTGCGAATCTGTTTCATGATTCCAGCCTGCAGTGCGTTCTGGTAGGCCTGGAGATCGCGCCGATGTCGAGCATGCATCGCGCCGACTTGCGTTTTTTCGTTTCGGTCGATCGCCTTGAGTTGGGAGGTCAGCGCCTTGCGCTGGGCGTCGTCGAGCGCGAGGTTGTTGAGCTTCGTCTGCAGTGCGAGGCGTTGGTTCGCATCTTGTTGGGAGAGTCGGAGCGAGAGATCGGATTCTTCGCGCGCGTACTGTGCAGCCCGCGTCTCGAAGCGTCCCTGCGCCTGTTCGTGCAGGCGCTTCTCGAGTGCGCCCATCGTCGCCTGGCCCTGTGCGACGACCGACTTTTGGTAACTTTGCAGATCGTTTGCAGCCGATTTCTCGATCGCTTGCGCCTGCGACGCCGACGAGATAAGCGGTGCGGATTCATAGGCCTGCGCGGCAGAATTGAGGCCGGCAGAGCGGAGAGCGGCAGCGACTTCCGTCCGCTCCTCTTTTGCCAGTCGACTCTGCAGCGCTCCGATCGCCTGCGAGCTCTGCGTTTCGGCTTGCGCGAGTTGCGCCTTGATGCTCGCGATGGCCGCCTTCATTTCGGCGGGCGATTTCGGCACCATCGGCACGGAGGCGGAGAGATCGATCGCGGCGATTGCGGCGTCGAGGTCTTGCAATTGCGAATAGAGCGGGTGCGCTTTCGTCGCTTTGTTGGTGTTGACGTAAGCGATGCCGCGAATGTTGGGCGAAGCAACGTCGACGTGGCTGCAGGCAACCACGCCGACCAGGAGCACGCCGGCAAGCAACCTAGTGATTGAGGCCATTCCTCACATCTTGCGTAATATCGGTACCGCCAAAAACGATGTCGCCCTTGTCGACGACGACGAGTAGATTTTTCTTCTCGGCGATCGTCGCGGTGATCGCGCGAACCTTGGAGACGAGCGGTTTGAGCAACGTGGTCTGTTCGTTGGCGAGAACTTTATTGAATTCGACCGAGATCTGCTGCTTCTCCGTATTCGTCGTCGCCTTTTGCATTTTTGCGGCGAAAATGGCGCGCTGTTGCTGGGCGAATTTTGCAAACGCGTCGTTCGCCGCTTTCACCTTCGGCAGTCCGTTATCGAGGACGCTCTGATCCACGTAGCCGATCGGCGAGGGAGCCGGGGTAGCGGTCACCGGCGGAATCGCCTGCGTGCCCGTCACGAGATTGAGAACGTCGGTCGTGATATCTTGGCCACCGTAGACGACGATATGGCGATCGACGACGACGGAGAGCTTCCGCTTCGCGCTGACGGC
>JABEUX010000193.1 GCA_013044185.1 Vulcanimicrobiota bacterium
ACGCCGGGTATCGTGGGCGCGTAGCTCAGTGGGAGAGCATCCGCTTCACACGCGGGGGGTCGTTGGTTCAATCCCAACCGTGCCCACCATCCCCTGGCGCTGTAGCTCAGTTGGTTAGAGCGCCGCCCTGTCACGGCGGAGGTCGTGGGTTCGAGCCCCATCAGCGTCGCCATCGTCTATGCGGGTACATCGCGCGAGCGTTGTGCCCGCATCCATGCCAAGGTAGCTCAGTCGGTAGAGCACGCGCCTGAAAAGTGCGGTGTCGCCGGTTCGATTCCGGCCCTTGGCACCACCAACGTCGAAAGGGAGCCGGCATCGCTGCCGGCTCCCTTCTCGTTTGGGAGAGCTCCGAACCGACGCCTAGAGGGCGTTGGCGAGAGCCCATCCCTTGGGTGCACCGATACCGGTGACCAGATCGTATCCGGTGCCTGCATTGTAGGCGCCGTTGTTCCCCGTCGTCACATCCGTGAAGTCGGTATATCCGGTCTTGGTGAAGATGCTGTAGAGCGTCGGGTCGACGAAGCCCAGCGGGCTACCGTGCAACTGGTTCGCTTCAGCCATGAGGGCAACGAACTCGGGCGAGGACCACGAAGTGCCGTCAACCTGCATTGGGCTGCCGTTGGCATAGACCATCACGCCCACGCCGGGGAGCGAGACGTCGGGATCGTTCCGACCGGTGCTGACCATATTCGCGACGCCCTGCTGATAGCTGGGGAGTGCGAAGATCGTCGAGACGCCGCCGCCGGAGAGGAACCCGTTGCTCGAGTCGCTGCCCGAGGTGATGCTGGCGAGCGCACCCGAGGAGGTGTCGGTGAAGTTCACCGCACCGACCGCCGTGAAGTACGGATCGGTCGCCGGAGAGCTGACTCCCGGCGGATTGTTTCCGGTTCCGCATTCGTCGCTGCCCGAGTCGCCGGAGGAGGCAACGAAGGTCATGCCCTTCGCCGCAGCCTGTTCGGCGATCGTGTTGGTCGTGTTCGTGAACGCGGTATCGGAGCTCTCGCAACCACCGAACGAGGAGTTCACGACGCTGGCCGTACCGTCGGAGACGGTTTGGTTATAGCCAGCTTCGATACTCTGCGAACTCAGGTCGGGGAAGTTGTAGACGATGATGTTCGCACCCGGCGCCAGGCCGGAGATCGTTTCGACATCGAGCGCGGTCTCGGTATAGTCGGCGCTCGATGCATTACCGCCGCCGCTGACGGCTTCGTTGGTGATGGTGCCGGTCTGCGTGATGCCTGCAGCGCTGAGGTAGCCGGCGACATCGCTGGTGTTGATCGGCGTATCGATTTCGACGGCGACGGTCACACCGGCACCGTTGCAACCGTGTTGCACGGGGTAATCGAAGGCTTCGGCGACTCCGGTGGCGAGCCAACCGTTCGAGCCGCTCACCGGGCCGTTATCCGGGCTGCCGTTGCAGGTACCGCCAGCGACCGGGGTCGGGGTCGGAGCCGGCGTTGCGGTCGGAACCGGCGTCGGCGCTGCAGTCGGAACCGGGGTCGGCGATGCGGTCGGCTTCGGCGTCGGCGATGCGGTCGGCTTCGGCGTCGGCGATGCGGTCGGAACCGGGGTCGGCGATGCGGTCGGAACCGGCGTCGGCGACGGAGCCGGTGTCGGCGAGCTTCCGTTGGTCAGCGAGGCATCGTCGAGATAGACGTAGTTGTAATCGCTGAACGATCCGCTGCCGTAGATGCCGACGAAGATGATGACCTGTTGCCCGGCATAGGCACCGATGTTATAGCTGCGTTGCACGTAGCCGTTGGTGTTGCCGTTCTCAGTGTAGAGATTCGTCAGGTAGTTGCCGTTCGCATCGAAGAGATCGGCCTCCTGATCGGCGTTGTAGGTGCTGGTCTCACTCGTACCTTCATCGACGTAGAAGCTGAGCTGGCCGTTGGTCGGTACGGTGACCTGTTGGCAGACGCCGTCGAGACCGTACTCTTCGCCGAGGTTGCTGGCGAGATTTCCGGTGAAGGCATCGTACTGGCCGCTATGCGGATTCGAGGAATCGATCGTGGCATAGCCGTTGCCGCAGGGGAACCACGGCGAGAAGGCGCCGGTCTCAAAACCGGGGTTGCCGATAACGTTCCCGGTCGCGAATGGCGTTGCGTATTTTGCAAGCATCGCTCCGCGCGCTCTCATCTGCGGCGAGAGCGTAATTTTGCGCGTCGCGCGCTGTGCGGGAACGTGCGGCACGCCCGGCAGCGTCGTCGATGCGATCAACGACGACAGGGACTCCGAGCTACGAACGTGCGCGCCGGTACGCGCGACAATGATGTTGCTCGTCGTCACGGCGTGGACGAGCGGTGCGATCGCCGCAGGAACGGCCGCAGGCTTCACGTTGACGTAACGCGCGCCGTATTTACCCTGGTTCACCATGTGAATCTGGGTGTTGAAATAGCTCTCGACCTTCGCTGCGGGCGCGGAGGCCTCGATCAGCGTGCGATTCGAATACTGTTTCGTGATCGTGAAACCGGCACGCTGCAAAGCAAAAACGACGCTCTGCTCCTGCTGGGCGGTCGGCGCATAATACGAATTAAACTCGCTGCTCGTGAGATAGTGATGATACATCGGCGAGGTCGGATCGGCTTGCTGAGCGACAAGCTGATCGAGTTGCGCTTGGTGGTTGTAGTTCAACGTCAACGTAATGCTGACGGGCGTCGTCTGCGGAGCGGCACCCATGTCTGTATAGGCGAGCGCGCCGGAAGGCTTGGGAACGCTGCTGGTCGGCGTCTGGGCGGACGGCGATCCGGTGCTTTGCGTGGGCGAGCCGGCCGGTAAAATTCCTCCACCGGAATTGCCGCCGCCGCACGCCGAAAGCACCATGCCTGCAATGAGGCATGATGCTACGAGTCGGAGGGATGTTCGCATTCTTCTCCTTGGTCGTACGAAAGTGTACGTAGTGGTTGCAACAGGCACCTCGAACCGCCCGTCGGCAGTTCGGGCACTCGCGCATTCTACGTTAAGTAAGCGTTAAGCAATAAGGAGAAAGTGCAGATGCAGGGCTGCCCCCCTTATATGCATTTCGTCACCCGACGCGACCCGTTATGAGGGTTCCGTGAGAAAACGACGAGGGGTGCGACCGCCCGTGGCCACGGAGCGTTTCGGAGATAGAGCTATCCCAATCCCAGAGCATCGGAGGAACTATGAAACGCACGGCCCTAGCTCTCGCCCTGATCGCTGCCCTCACGCTTCTTGCGCCGGCGGGCGCTCGAGCTGACTGGAACGACGGAGGTGGGCGCGACCGCATCGTCGTCGCGCGCGTCGCTTCGTTCTGGCCCTATCATCTCCGCTTACGCGATGGCCGCACCCTCGAACTCCATCCAGGAACGATCATCAATCCGACCGGCTTGACCCCGCGTTGGGGGATGCTCGTCCGGATCTGGGGGCACCGCGGCGAGGACGGCTCCTTCGTCGCCGACCGCATCGATCTCATTCGCAGCCGCGACGGGCGCGGCCGCGACGAGGACGGCGGTCGCTAGCGTCGGCTATGCGGTGAAGGCGACCAAGGCATTCGCGGGTTTATCCGCGGTCCAGAAACGGGTACCGTCGTGTGCGAGCGAGACGCTACGGAACGGCAGGTGGGCGAGCGCCTCGACGGTACACTTCTCGAGCGAGGTGACGCGTACCAGCGTATTGGTGGCATCATCGATATTCCGCGCGAGCAGGTAGAGCGTCCCTTCGACGAAGCAGCAACCGACGTTTCCTCGCGCAAACCCCGAGATCGCTTCGGTGAAATCCATCGTCGCCAGAATCGAACCAGCGCTATCGAGCGCGAGCAGCCGCTTGCGAACGGCCTGACTCAGCCAGAGGCGCTCGCCGTCGAAAGCGAGTTGCGAACCCGTAAGCTCGGGGCAGGCAACCCGGTCGTGCTCTTTGACGCCGTGCCCAGGAACGTAGCGCCGCAAATACCGATCGTCGTCGGCACCTTCGCTCGAAACAAAGCGAAGTTCGTCACCGAGCGCAATCGCCCCGATTGGTTTCCCGGGCGCCTGCGCCTCATCGAGTATGCGATCGTCGGTCGGCGAAACGGCATAGATTCGGCTCGTCTGCATCGAGCTTACCCACAGGCGTTCGCCGTCGGCAGCGAGCGCCTGCGGCTCCGGCGCCGGTGCAGGCAAACGAACGATCTCTCGAATCAATTCCATCTCGATCATCGGCGACACTCCTCTACTCTTAAGCGGTCTTGATCTTCATAATCGTTGTTAACGATTCGAGGCAACAAATCCCGCACAACATGGTTTTTTTTCATTCAAAATGCCAGGACTCGCGCGAGCGCAAGCCGCAGTTACGGCGGTAGAACGTCTATCGTTTTTATCCGCGGAGGTATCACGTTGCGCCGTCTTATCGCTTCGTTCGTCGGACTCTCTATCTTCTTCTCCATGACGCCGCTGTCGAGTACTGCACTCGCCCATCCGGCGCGTACGCCGAGCCACATCCTCAACGCGCTCCTCCGGTCGCGTATCAAGCACGTCTTTGTGATCTATCAGGAGAATCGCTCCTTCGATTCGTATTTCGGTACGTTCCCGGGTGCCGATAATCTCGCCTCACCCTCCGCGCAGACGCATGGCTTTCGTCAGTACGATCCCATCGGCCGGCAATGGGTCACACCGTTTCGCATCACCGCAGCGGATACTGCCGATGCCGACCACGCACGCCCCGCACTCATCACCAAAGCGGACGGTGGCCGGATGGATCTCTACGTCGAAACCGAAGAATTCGGATTACTCGCCCGCGGATACAGTCGTAACGATGCAGAGCGCCTCGGTCTTCTAACGATGGCGCACGAAGATTGCGACACCATTCCGTACTTGTGGTATTACGCACATAACTTTGCCCTTTACGATCGCTTCTTTCAAGGGATGTGGGGACCGTCGACGCCCGGCAACATCGATCTTATCGCCGCACAGACCGGTGAGACGCAGTGGGCGCGCGACGCAGCCGAACAGGTCGCGCCGAATTCCAAGGGCCCCGGCGACCCGATCGTCAACGACTCGCAACCTCCCTTTGGACCCTATCCGGGCAGCCCGCCCGATCCTCTCAAGGCGCAATACGATCAGCATTACGCAACCGTCTTCTTAACGATGGCGCAACGCCGTGCGGTCGAAGCAAAACGCGACAATCACGGTATCCGCAAAGACATTGCGGCGATCGCTCGCCCCGGCCGCCCCGCAATACCGTGGGGTTGGTACCAAGAAGGCTACGCCGCCGCGGAACACCCCAACGCGATGAACCTCGTGCATAGCTATATCCCGCACCACAACGCGCTGCAATATTTCGGCTACCTTCGCAAAAACCCATATTTCTGGGGCGGAGTTCACGACCTTACCGCGCTCTTTCCCGCAATCGAACAGGGTCGGCTCGGCAAGCGCAGCGTCGTTTTCATCAAGGGCGGTAAGAAAAATCCGTTCGGTTTGAAACCCGCAAATAAAGATCCCCGCGTGCAAGCGCGCTTCCGCGGCGACGACGATCACCCAGGCTACTCCGATTCGCAGATCTCCGAGGCGATGGTCGCGAAAGTCGTCGATACGATCGCCCATAGTCGCTACTGGAAGAGCTCCGCAATATTTATCTTTTGGGACGACTCCGAAGGCTTCTACGACCACGTGCCGCCGCCACAATTCGAGCGTTGCTTCGACGGCCATGCCTGCGGCGACGGTCCGCGCGTTCCGGCGATCCTCATCTCGCCCTACGCCCGTAACCACGCAATCGTCAACGAACTTTCCGATCATGCGTCGTTCGTAAAGTTTCTCGGAACCCTCTTTCATCTACCGGCGCTCGCATCGCTGCCGGACGAGAAAATTTACATGCCGCTTGGGCCACGCGACACGAACCCGGAATTAAGTAATCTCGTCGGCGCATTCGACCCGGAACGCCTGGCGGGTACGAAAGCCCCGCTACCTGCGAGCCTCGCTGAGATTCCGACCAGGGTCGTCGATAGCATTCCTTCGCCATGGACCTGCAGGACGATCGGCGTCACTCCAGTTCACATTCCAGGGGAGAATCATCCGCCGAAAGGCTTCGCACCGCTCCTCAATAACCACTAACGCAAGCGCGGCTACTTTTTAAACCACTTTTTCGCACTGGGCCGACGATGAGGACACCCGGGCCAGCAACAGGGTTGCCGTTCGCCTTCTCGCAACTGCGAGAGCATACGCTCGATATGTTCGGCTCTCGTTTTTGGCCTTTTGACGATCGTCGTCCAGCAAACCCACTCGTTGCGTTGGATCGGCGTCAGCGCGTTCCATGTTGCAAGAATCGTCGCATCGGACGCCAACGCCGTTCCCATATCCGCCGGAACATCGTGGAACACTCCGGGTGCGATCGTTTGTTGTTCTTGCATTGTGTACGCTC
>JABEUX010000038.1 GCA_013044185.1 Vulcanimicrobiota bacterium
GCGCGAGCCGATCGGCGAGCGCTGCTCGGCTCCCCGAGGGCGCGAAGATCTCCCAGGGGCCGCTCATCCGTGGGGCTCCGAGGTTGACTCTGACGAGAACGCTCCCCTCGCTCAACACCGGCTGGACGCGAACGACTCGCGCGCAGGGAGCGAGCGACGGGTGCGCCCAGGCCATGGCGAGGGCGAGTACGAGGGGTGCGGCCGACATGGGCTTGCTTGCACTTCGTTTCGCCGCTGCGCGCTCCCGTCATCGAGCTAAGGGGAATGTAAGATCGTCCCTCTACGCTGCGTGAAACATCACCGACGGGAGATCAGCGACCGATGCAACGCAGCAGCCTTCTTTTCACCCTCGCTCTCTATGGGGCGATCGCCCTTCTTGGTGGTTGCGCCGGCCACGCGACGGGGGCGGGGCCTATTCCGCCGACATCGGCACCCGCGGGCCCGATCTCGCTGCCGTTGACGCGCGCCGGTGGGCCGTTCGCGCTCCCGACCGCGGGCGACTACTCGGGATCGATGCAGCTTCCGGCAAATAATGCGCCGAGCGGCACGACGATGACGCTGAGCGCCTCGACCAGCGCGCCGGTTGGTGCTGCAACGCCGCAGGCGCTTCGGCGAGCTCGAGGCCCGCGGTTGCCTCAAGCCGTCGCATTGCCGACGGTGCTCTTCGTGCTGACGATTCAGGTTTCGCAGAGCGTAACGTTTCAGAGCGCGCCGGGCTTTTCTTTTCAGCTGCCCGCAGGGATGTCGACCGTCAACGAGAGCTTCTTCGTCGCACTCTTCGACGGAGAGAGCGCGCAGGCACCATTACTGACGACCATTGGGCCGGCATCGATCTCGGGTTCGACGCTGAATTTTAGCGGTAACGCCACACCGCTCACGCTCGATGCCGGGACGACCTATCTCGCCGAGCTCTACGAGCTTGCGACCGGCGCCACCGCGACGCCCTCGCCGCTGCCCTCGAGTACGCCGACGATTGCACCGACGGCGACGCCGACGATTGCACCGACGATTGCACCGACGATTGCGCCGACGGCGACGCCGACGATTGCGCCGACCGCAACGCCGACCGCGGCACCCGCTGCATCGCCGGCTGCCGGGACGCTCTACGAGTTGAGCTACGGTAGCAGCTATACGTTCGGTGCGTTCGCACCGGGTGCGAACGGAAACGTCGCCCCGCTCGCAAGCTATTCGGCCGCGATCCAGGCACCGACGGGGATCGCCGTCGATGCGACGGGGCGTGCGTACGTGGTTGCATACGGGCCCGCAGGGACCGAGATCTTCTCGTACGCTTATGGGGCGAGCGGTAACGCTACTCCATCGACGACGTTAACGACCGACGCGAGTGGGTGGGGGCTAGCGATCGATCCCGCGACCGACGATCTCGTCGCGACCGATGCGAACAATAACATCGTGGAGTATTTTGCGCCCGGCGCGAACGGTTCGGCGAGCCCGCTCAAAACGATCTCGGGAGCGAACACGGGCTTCAATCTTCCCTACCAAGTCGCGTTCGACGGCAGCGACAACATCTACGTTGTCAACGGAAATGGTTTCGGTTCCGTCGTTGAATTCGCCGCGGGAGCGAGCGGAAACGCAACGCCGATTGCAACGATCGCCGGGAGCGCCACCGGGCTCGACGGCCCCGAGGCGATCGCCGTCGATTCGACGGGACGCGTCTACGTCGGCAATTCCGCGAACGACACGATCACCGTCTACGCGCCGGGCGCGAACGGGAACGTCGCTCCTTCGGCGGTCATCCAGGGAGGCACGTACGATTTCCTCATCGACCAGGCAATCATCGCCGTCGATGCGTCGAACGATCTCTACGTGTTCGGCCGATCGAACGAGATCGAGGTCTTCGCCCCGGTCACCGGTAGCCCGCAGGCGCCGATCCGAACGATCACCGGGAGCTCGACGGGAATCGCGGCGGCAGAGGGAGTTGCAATCGTTCCATGATACATCGTGCCGTCGCCGCTCTCGTCGCATCGACGCTCGTACTCTCGTCATCGCTCCTCGTTCGCATCCCGGTCCGTGCGGCCGGCGTTCCGAACTGCCGTGCGGTTATCGCCGCGCCGAGCAGCGCGGCGGGCGGGAGCCCGGTATCGATCGCCGATAAAAGCCTCGCTCCAAAAGGGACGCGGCTCACCTCTCGCGCCTGGTTCTTCGGTGATGGCTCCGCCGCGTCGGGGAAGAGTGCGAGCGCGCTCGTGCATCACACCTACCCCACACCCGCAGCGACGATGACCAAACACTACACGATTCGGCTCATTCTTAGCTACGCCGACGGTGCACGCTGCTCGGCGAGCGCGAGCATCGAGATCTATAACGGCAAACATCTAAAGGGCTATACGAAGCTCGATCTCCGCGGCAGCACGATTACCGTTCGCGATATCGAGCCGGTGCCGAACTGCGGAAGTTTCGATGCGACGATGCACTGGCAACCGCAATTCGGCATCGAGCGCATGGGCCCCGACGGCTTGCCGAATCTGCTGCTCTTCGGAACCGCGCACATCCACTCGAAGGGGGCGAATGACAGCACGCCGCTGCCCGTGGCCGTGTTCTTTAGCGGTCCGATCGCGGTCACCGGATCGGCAGGGGAGTACGGCATGGGCAAAGAGCAAGAGTCCGCACGTACGCGATCGTGTTCGAAGAAAATCGAATTGACCGGATTTGCACGCACTGCAGTGTTCATGCTCCCTCCCGGCTTGGTTACCTTCAAGAGCGGGGCGACGAAACTCAAGTGTACGCCGGCGAAGGCCGGAAGAGCGGCTTCGTGCAAGATCGATCCGAGTAAGACGCTCACCGTCGTCGGTTCGGAGAGGATCGATAACGTCGTGTTTTTCAACGTCGATCTTCAAGTGCATTTCCCCAAGAAGACGTGTACCTACGTTGGACCGGCGAACGTGTCGCCGATCGCTCTACAAAAACCGACCTGGTATAAGTGCTAGCGGCGTTCGCGCGGTTCTATTCGCGCACGTAGGAGAGAACGGCGACTGCGACCATACCGAACGTGAGAATCGCGAAATAGCCGCTGGCAGGGAGGAACGTGCCGGCGGCCGCCCCGCCGTTGTGAGCGAAATAAAAGGCGCCGGCGGTTGCGACGCCGAGCAATTGCCCGGTCGTGCGGGCCGTTGCGAGCGTGCCCGCCGCGATGCCGCGCCGCTCGTGCGGAGCCGAGGACATGATGGCGTTATTGTTGGGCTGCGAGAAGATCGTCGTGCCGATTCCGGTAGCGATGAGTGCGAGGACGATCTCAAGCGTCGTCGGAAGCGCCGGCAGATGAGCGAGCAGCAGCGTTCCGATCGCGACGAGCACCGCGCCCGCCGTCGAGAGGTAACGAGCGGGAATACGATCGGAGAGCGCGCCCGCGGTCGGCGCAAGCGCGACGTTGAGTGCCGTTAACGGAACGAGTAAGAGCCCCGCTTGGAGCGGGGTTGCATGCAGCGCGAGTTGGGCGGTGAGTGGAACGAGAAAAACGATTCCGGATTGCGCGATGAAATAGCAGAACGCGGCGATGGTAGAGAAGGCGAAGATACGAGAGCGGAAGAGCGTGAGGTCGAAGGTCGGCGCGTGAACGCGTCGCTCGACGAAAACAAAGAGCGCGAGCGCGGCGCCCGAGAGGGCGATCCATCCAAGCGTCGCCTCCGACATCCAGCCCCAGCGGTGCGCGCGTGAAAGGGCGAGCGAGAGTGCGAAGAGCCCAACGATGGAGAGCAGCGCTCCGACGGGATCGAAGCCTTCGCGGCGCGGTGCGGTTGGCTTCAGGACGATGCTGGCAGCGAGGAGCGCGAGCAGCGAGATCGGGACGTTGATCGCAAAGATCCAGCGCCAGTCGCCGAGCGCGATGATCGCTCCGCCGAGGATGGGGCCGGCGGTGAGGCCGACGGCGACCGCGGCGCCGTTTAAACCGATCGCGCGCCCTCGCCGTTCCGGCGCGACCGACTCGACGATGAGCGCTTGCGTGCACGCGACGAGCATCGCCGCTCCGATTGCCTGGAAGACGCGCATGACGATGAGCGCTTCGAGCGAGGGCGAGAGCGCGCAGAGCAACGAACCGAGCCCGAAGATGCCGAATCCTACTTGGTAGACGCGCTTGTGGCCGACGATATCGCCGATGCGTCCGAAGAGCACTAACGTCGATGCGGTTACCAGCATGTATGCGAGTAACACCCACTCGGCTTCGTCGACGCCGCGGTGATAGAAACGTGCAATCGTCGGCATCGCCACATTAGCGATCGATCCGTCGAGCGGCCCCATCACGGTTCCGAGCATCACCGTCGCAACGGCGTAGCGCGAATAGCGTTCGCTCGCACGCACGGTCGTAGCGAGCGTTCGGAACGGGCTCATGAAATAGCTAGAGCCGGTGACGGTTGAAGAGCGATTTGGTGAGCGGTCGTGCGAACCACGGTTCGTGCGCTTGCAGCGCCGCGTCGATTTTCGCGTCGGGCTGCACGAGCATCGTCGCTAGGCTCGAGCGGCCGAGATCGCGGCGCAGATCCGGCGAGAGCGGAAAGAAGAGCGCGACGTAGAGCAGCAACCAAAGAAAAACGAGTCCTTTCGCCAGCGCGATGAGCGCACCGATGCTGCTGTTGAGCAATCCAATTCCGGGTAGTTTTGCAACCCGATCGAGCGCCCACGCCAGCGCCATGACGATAGCGTATGCAGCGACGCCGGTGAGGAACATCCCGATCACGTGCGCCGAGCCCGGCCCAACGTGCGTGAGTTTTTCGATCGTCGTATCGGCGGAGCCGTTGTAGTACCACGGTGCGAGTAACCCGGCAAAGAGCGCGATCGCTCCGGCGAGTTCGCCGATGAGGCCGCGCCGCCAACCGCGAAAGGCTGCAATGATGAGAATTGCGCCGATAACGATGTCGGGCCAGGAAAAGCTCACCGGCGAACGGTCGCTCCGAGTTCGTCGTGCAAACGTGCGATCGCGGCGCCGATGCGTTCGTCGATCGCGGCATCGGTGAAGGTTTCGTTCGGGCTCTGCATGGTAATACGTACCGCCAGGCTCTTCTTATCGGGGCCGACCTGCGCGCCGCGATATTCGTCGAAGACGCGAACGCCGACGCACTCCGCACCGACCGCTTCGCGCGCGACGCGTTCGACCGCAGCGGCCTCGATCTCGGGAGCGAGAACGAGCGCGAGGTCGCGATAGGTCGCCGGATATTTCGAGGGCGGCACGTAGGTCGGTGCGACGTACTCGGGAATCGCGTCGAAAGCGAGTGCGGCGAGATAGATCGGGCGCGCGAGCGCAAAACTCTGCGCGAGATAGGGATGCACGCGGCCGACGACGCCGATGGGGTGCCCGTCGATGGAGAGTGAGGCGCAGATGCCGGGGTGCAAGAAGCGATCCTCCCCACTCGCGACCGTTACGGTACGCCCGGTCAGGCGCGCCAGAATCGCAAGCGTATCGCTTTTCACGCGCGCGAAGCCTTCCTCTTGCCACTCCGGTTGCTCGACCGTATCGATCGCGCGGGCAAATGCAAGCATCGGCGTTTCAAGGATGGCGTTCTCTCCGCGCGCGAAGGTATGCCCGATCTCGAAGATCGTGGCGCGCTCGTCGCGGCGAGCGAGATAGGCGAGTAGGCCGGCTTCGAGCGAGGCGCGGAGATAACGCTGCTCCTCGGAGAGTGGGTTCGCCACTTCGACGCTGCGCGCACGTTCGTCGAGCCCACCCTGCGCGAGTGCGCCGAGCAGCGATTCGCCGACGAGCGAGTAAGTGAGAACTTCGCGATAGCCGAGCGCTTCGAGGAGGTGGGCGGCTTCGCGCTCGCGCCGATAGCGCGCGCTCGAAACCGTAGTCGCGGGAACGCAGGGCAGCGACTCGGGGATACGGTCGTAGCCCTCGAGCCGCGCGTACTCTTCGATGAGATCGACGCTCTGGGTAAGATCGCGGCGCCACCATGGCGGGCGCACGGAGAGCTTCTCGCCGTCGACGTTCACCTCGCAACCGAGCGCGCGCAAATGAAACGCGATGGAGTCGGAGGAGGCTTCGATGCCGAGCAGCCGAGCGAGCTCGCTCGATGCGAGCGCGATCTGCGCTGCCGGCGCAATCGCGCCGCCGGTGACGACCGGTGCGAAGAGCTGCGCGCCGAGCGAGGCGAGGAGTTGGGCGGCTCGGGCGACGCCTGCATCGGCGAGCGCGGGCGGCAACGTTCGTTCGTGACGCGACGAGGCTTCGGTGCGCAACGCGAAGCGCGCGCTCGTGCGACGGATGCGCGCGCCGACGAAGGTCGCTCCCTCGATCAGGAGCGAGGTCGTGCTCGCGCGCACCTCGCTCGCGCTGCCGCCCTTGATCCCCGCGAGCCCTTGCACGCCGTTTTCGTCGGCGATGACGAGCGCGCGCTCGTCGAGTTCGAGTGCGCGTTCGTCGATCGTCGTTAATCGTTCGCCGGGTGCGGCGTCGCGAACGATGAGGTGCGCGTGCGGAATCGCATCGGCGTCGTAAAAATGCAGCGGCTGCCCGATCTCGAGCATGACGTAGTTCGATATATCGACGAGCGCGTCGATCGGGCGCTGCCCGGCCTGCGCGAGCCGAATGCGCATCGCGCTCGGTGCGGGGGCGACGCGAACGCCTTCGACGCGCTGTGCGACGAAGCGCGTGCAATCTTGCGAGCGAAGCTCGATCTGCGGCATGCGTTCGGCGGGAGTCGGAGCGCTCCCCGGGTTTTCGAACGAGGGTGCGCGCAATGCGGTTCCGTAGGCCGCCGCGAGTTCGCGCGCGATGCCGAGCACCGACATCGCATCGGCGCGGTTCGAGGTGATCTCGACTTCGAGAATAGGCTCGCAGAGGCCGAAGGCGGCGACGACGTCGCTGCCGAGCGGCAGGCTTTCGTCGAGTTGCATGATACCGTCTTCGAACCACTCCGCCGGCAGCGCGAGCTCTTCGGCGGAGCAGAGCATTCCCTCGGATTCGACGCCGCGCATCTTGCGCGGAGCGATCGTGATATGGGGGAGAATCGCCCCGATCTGCGCGACCGGAATCGTTTGCCCCGCCGCGACGTTGGTGGCTGCGGTCGCGATCGTCAACGGTTTACCGGAACCGATATCGATCGTGCAGACCTGCAGACGATCGGCATTCGGGTGCTTCTCGATTGCGGTAATACGGCCGACGACCACGCCGGTAATGCTCGGTTTGCGCTCGATGCTTTCGACGGGAAACCCCAACATCGAGAGTCGATCGGCGATCGCATCGACCTCGTCGGGGAGATCGACGTAGGTACGAAGCCAGGCGAGTGGAAGGCGCATATCGTTTCGAAATTCCTATTGCAACTGACGCAAGAAATCGGTATCGGACTCGATGAGTCGGCGGATATCGTCGATCTCGTAGCGAGCGAGCGCGATCCGTTCGACGCCGACGCCGAAGGCCCAACCGCTCACCACTGCGGGGTCGTACCCAACTTCACGTAACACGTTCGGATGCACCATACCGGCGCCGCCGATCTCGATCCATCCCGAGCCGCCGCACATCGAACAGCTCTCGCCGTTACCCTTGCATTTCGGACAGGTGGTATCGACCTCGGCGCTCGGTTCGGTGAACGGAAAGTATGAGGGGCGGAAGCGGACGCGTTGCTCGGGGCCGAAGAGCGTCCGCGAGAGATAGGCGAGCGCGCCCTTAAGATGCCCGAAGTGCATCCCCTCGGCGACGAGGAGTCCCTCGACTTGATGGAACTGAAAGAGATGGCGCGCATCGACGGCGTCGCGGCGAAAGCAGCGCCCCGGTGCGAGAATGGCGACCGGCGGGCGATGTGCTTGCATCGTGCGGATCTGCATCGGCGAGGTATGCGGGCGCAGCAAGAGTTCGGGGGTGATGAAGAACGAATCGAATCCTTCGCGCGCGGGATGATCGGCGGGAATATTGAGTGCGTCGAAGGTGTAGTAACTCGGTTCGACCTCGGCGCCGAGCACCGTAGCGAACCCGAGTTCTCCGAACGCTTCGGAGATCTCCTCGATGATGCGGCGCACGGGATGAATCGAACCGAGCGCCGCTTCCGGTGCGGGGAAGGTGACGTCGATGCGGCGTTCGAGCTCTTCGTCGAGCGCACCGCGAGCGATGCGCGCCTTCGCTTCTTCGAGCACCGCTTCCATTTTTGCGACTGCATCGTTGATGAGCTTTCCGGCATCGGGGCGCTCGGCGGGTGGTAGCGCACCGATCCCGCGACGGACGAGCGTTACTTCACCGCTACGCCCGAGAAAGCGGACGCGAAGTTCTTCCAGGGCGGCGATATCGTTCACCGCATTCGCGCCGGCACGGAGCCGCTGCGCTACATCGTCGAGTTGTGGTTGGAGTGCGCTCATCGCTCCCTATCGTCGTTCCTATCGTCGGGCAAAAAAAGGCACCCGGTCGTTTCATCATACCGGGCGCCAAACGTTCTTTTCTAATGCTTTTCTGTCGTCAGCCGTGACTCGGAGTCGGGTGTGTCTTTCGGTATGCGAGGTAGGCGCCAATCGATCCGGTGTTGGCAAAGAGCTTCCAGAACAATTCGGAGGTAGCCATGAGGCGGTGAGTCTCCTTTACACGAAGCATTCCGACAAAAGACCCGTTAAATGGGGCTCTCAGACTATACCATGCGACTTTTCTCTGGGGAAGTCTTGACTTTTTGCCTCGAAACTACTCTCTTGACAAGCCTCCCGGGAAGCCCCGCCCTTCTCCTGCCGCCCCGAGCTCGTAGAGTGCGATCGCACCGGCGACACCGGCGTTGAGGCTCTCGGCGCTTCCCGACATGGGGATCGCGGCGAGTTCTCGGCAGAGCGGCGCCCAGCGCCCTAGGCCATGCCGCTCGTTCCCGACGACGAGCAGCCGCGCGCCGCGGTGCGGCAGGGTGGAGATCGGTATGCCCTCGGCGCTCAGGCCGATCGTGAGGGTGGGGTGCTCCGCGAGCCGGCCAGCGAGTTCGGGGGGGGAGAGGCGGGCGAGCGGGAGCCGGAAATGCGCCCCCATCGCGGCGCGCACGAGCTTGGGGTGGTGCGGGTCGACTCCGAGGTCGCCGAGCAGGGCGCCGGTCGCGCCGAAGGCCTCTGCGGCTCGCAGAAGGGTGCCCGCGTTCCCAGGGTCATTGAGATCGGCGAGCAGGAGCGCGAGGCCGTTGCGCGCGAGGATCGTCGCCGGCTCGCCCTGCAGCAACGGCACCAGCGAGAAGATCCCCGGTGGGTGTTCGAGTTCGGAGAGGCGCTCCGCGGAGCGC
>JABEUX010000194.1 GCA_013044185.1 Vulcanimicrobiota bacterium
ACCAGCGCGGTAATTTCAGCGAGCAACTCGGCGCGCGCACCGAGGCGCCGCACCGCGGGGTGGCGCAGCAAACTTTCGGGAGAGGCGCCCTCCGGAAAATCCTCGCGCATCAACTTCAACAGCGCTTCGCCGCGTTCGCGCGCGACTTCACGCGTGCGTTCGCCGATCGCGAGCCGCTCTTCGATATGCGGCAGCGCGCTTGCAAGCACGACGCAGCGCAGCGCTTCACCCAGCGTGGAGAGATCGTGGCGCGCGACGAAGCGCGCGAGTGCGAGCCCGGTCGCGTCGAAGGCGCGCGGCAGGTCGCAGCGTTCGACGATCTCGCGCAGCCCTTCGAACGGCTCGCCTTCGTAGGCATCGCCGAGTGCGAGGCCGTAGAGTTCGCGCCGCCCTAACGGGACGCGCACGATATCGCCGAGCGCGATGGAGTGCGCGCCGACGGCATAGGTAAGCGGTAATTCGAAGCGCGTGCTCCGCAGCATCGGCAGCACGTCGACGAGCAGCACGCTCAGTACTCCGCGTCGCCGGGGGGCGCTTCCATCGTGCGCAGGACCGCACGCACGCGTGCCTCGGGAATGCGGATGTCGGCGCGCACCAGCCCGATAGCCTCGGGCAGAACAAAGCGCAGCGATCCGTCGCGCCGCTTCTTATCGCCGCGCATCGCAACGAGCGCCGCATCGGCGGGCACGCGCGTCGATAACGGCATGCCGAGCAGTGCCAGCAACGCGAGCACGCGCAGATGTTCGTCGCGCGAAAAACGACCGCCGCGCAGCGCGAGCAGCCCTGCGGCACGTAGCCCCAGCGCAACCGCCGCGCCGTGCGCGATGCGGTAGCCGCTCGCGCTTTCGTAGGCATGCGCGAAGGTGTGGCCGAGGTTGAGCGTCGCGCGGATGCCGCGCTCTTCGCGGTCGGCGCGCACGACGGCGGCTTTAATCGCGACCGAACGCGCGACGACCTCGCCCCAGGGCCAGCGTTCGAAACGGTGCGGCGCGAGCACTTCGAGCGATTCGAAGCTCTCGCCGCCGGCGAGGATGGCGTGCTTCACCGCTTCGGCGAGCCCGGCGCGAATCTCGCGAAAGGGCAGCGTTTGCAATGCCTGCAGATCGGCGAAGACGGCGAGCGGGTCGCTGAAGCGCCCGACGAGATTCTTGCCTGCGGGCGTATCGACGCCGACTTTCCCGCCGATCGAGGCATCGACCATCGCCAGCAGAGTCGTGGCGACATGTGCGTAGGGAACGCCGCGCATGAAGAGCGCGGCGGCGAGCCCGAAGGTATCGTTGGCGACGCCGCCGCCGACCCCGACGATCAGCGTCGAACGGTCGGCCCCTGCGGCGAGCAGCGCATCGGCGATCCCTTCGACCGCCGCTAACCGTTTGCGCGGTTCGCCCAGCGCGATCGGCAGCACCCCGAGGCAGCGCGGCAGGCGCGCCGCCAACGTGCGCGCGCGCGCGAGAACATCGGGCTGCGCGTCGGCAAGCACGATGCAGCGCGTGCCGCGGCCGCGCACGAAGGAACGCAGCGAGGGCTCCGCATTCTCGCAGACGAGGATCGGATAGCCGAGCGTATCGTTGCCGATTACCACTCGATCTTTTTCTTATGCATCCATTCCAGGATGTTCTCGACGACTTTCGCGGTGGAGAGCTGGTCGGCTTCGACGACGTGGTCGGCGTGCGCGTAGAGCGGCATGCGCTTGACGTAGAGCTCTTTAATGCGCGCGAGCGTCGGCGTGGGGCCGATGAGCGGGCGCACCGCGCGGCTATGGCGCAGCCGTTCGAAGGCGAGCTCCGGCGTCACTTTGATGAAGATGCGATAGGTGCGCTTCTTGAGCAGCACTTGCGTGGGCTCGTAGGTGGTCGCACCGCCGCCGAGCGAGAGTACGCCGGGCTCCCCTTCTTCTATCGCGTGCGAGATCGCGGCGTATTCGTATCCACGGAACGCCGCCTCGCCCTCGTTATAGAAAATCTCGCTGATCGTGCCGTGTTCGCGCACCACCAGTTCGTCGGAATCGAAAAACGCGACGCCGAGCTTGCGCGCGAGGCGCTTGCCGATCGTCGATTTCCCGGCCGCCATAAAGCCGATCAGTGCGACATGCCGTTTCATACCTGCTCCTTTGAAAAAAGCTGCGCCGCGCGGGCACGCGAACGCGAGAGATTCTCGAGCGTCTCTTCCATGCTGTCGCCGCCGTATTTCTCCAGCAGCGGCTCGACCAGCGCCAAACGTACCATCGCTTCGCCGACGATTGCGGCGGCGGGGACCACGCAGACATCGCTGCGCACGATGCTCGCCGGGGCCTCGGTGCCGGCGTGCAGATCGACCGAGGGCAACGCGCGCATGAGCGTCGGAATCGGTTTCACGCTCGCCACGAGCGTAATGCGCTGCCCGTTGCTCATGCCGCCCTCGATGCCGCCGGCGCGATTGCTGCCGCGCACCACATCGCCGTCGCTGAGTTCGAAGGTGTCGTGCGCCTCCGAGCCGGGCTTTCCGGCGACCTCGGCGCCGAGCCCCACTTCCACGGCTTTCACCGTCTGCATCGACATCAATGCGCCGGCGAGGATGCCGTCGAGGCGATTGCCGGGCTGGCGATTGCTGCCGATGCCGACCGGCATGCCCTCGACGACGACGGCGTAGCGCCCGCCGAGCGTATCGCCGGCGGCCTTCGCCGCATCGATCAGCGCGACCATGCGCTCGCTGCTCGCAGAGTCGGGGCAGCGCACGGCGCTGCTCTCGATACGCTCGCGATCGATCGTTTCGATCTCCGGCGCGACGACCGAGCCGATCTGCGCGACGTAGGAGGCGGTGGTGATGCCGAGCGCTTCGAGGAACTGCGCGCAGATCGCGCCGAGCGCGACGCGCATCGCGGTCTCGCGGGCGCTCGCCCGTTCGAGCACGTTGCGCAGATCGCGGTGGCCGTATTTGAGGGCGCCTGCGTAATCGGCGTGGCCGGGGCGCGGATTGGTGAGCGGCTTGCCGGCGCCGGTGAGCGGATCCATCAACTCACGCACGTTCTCGAAATCGCGATTGCGAACGACGACGGCGAGCGGGGAGCCGAGCGTGAAGCCCCCGCGTAGGCCCGCAAGAAATTCGATGCGATCGCTCTCGATCTTCATGCGCCCGCCGCGCCCGTGCCCACCCTGGCGCTTGCGGAGTTCCTCGTCGATGCGCTCGACATCGAGCTTCAGCCCGGCGGGAAGCCCGTCGAGGATGCCGACGAGCGCGGGGCCATGCGATTCCCCGGCGGTGAGGTAGCGGAACATAGGGCTAGGCTACGGCCCCGGCGCTCGGGGCGCCTGCCGCTACTTCGATGGCGGCGTCGCGCCGGGTTCGATCACGTGCGGGGTGATGAGGAAGACGATCTCGTCGCGTTCGTGGCTGGTTGCCTTGTTGGCGAAGAACGACCCGAGAATCGGAATCTGCGAGAGGAAAGGAATGCGTTGCACCGT
>JABEUX010000195.1 GCA_013044185.1 Vulcanimicrobiota bacterium
ATCGAATACGAGGTTGGGCTCGCGCCGGCACCGGAGGTCGAGAGCGCCGGGGGCATCGGCGACGAACGCTCCGGGGCTATTCGCGCACCGATGCCCGGGAAGATTCTGCGCGTTGCCGTCGCCCCCGGCGACCGCGTTGAAGCGCGAACGTTGCTGGTGGTGTTAGAAGCGATGAAGATGGAGCACCGCATCGAAGCCCCCGGTGGCGGAACGATCGCCGCCGTCCACGCACGCGAGGGCGCGACGGTTGCCGGTGGAGCGACGCTCGTGGAGATCGAATCCTAAATGGAGCGGCCAAAGCGCGTCACCATCGCCGAGATGGGTCCTCGCGACGGGTTACAGAACGAGCACGAGCTCGTTCCGACGGCAACGAAGGTCGCGTTCATCGATCTGCTCTCCGAGAGCGGCTTACCGATAATCGAAGCGACCTCGTTCGTAAGTCCGAAAGCGATTCCACAGCTCGCCGACGGGGCGGAGCTCTTTGCCGCGATACACAAGCGCGCCGGCGTTCGCTACCCGGTCCTCGTTCCCAATATGCGTGGCTACGAACGCGCGCGAGCGGTCGGCGTGCGCGAGATCGCCGTTTTTACGGCGGCCTCCGAACGCTTTACCGAACGAAATATCCGCATGAGCATCGCCGAATCGATCGAAACCTTTCGCGAAGTCGTGCGAAACGCAAAAGCCGACGGCCTGCGGGTGCGCGGATATATCTCCACCGCATTCGGATCGCCGTTCGGCGATGAGGTTCGACCGGGGAAGGTCGTCGAGGTAGCCGTCGCACTCGCGAACCTCGGCTGCGACGAACTTTCGATCGGCGATACGATCGGCGTCGGCGTTCCCAGCCAGGTCGAGGAGCTCGTTCCGCTGCTCGCGCGCCAGATTCCGCTGGAACGTCTGGCGATGCATTTCCACGATACGCGCGGCACTGCGTTAGCAAACGTCTATGCCGCGCTTAACTGCGGCGTCTCGATTTTTGATTCCAGCAGCGGCGGCCTCGGCGGCTGCCCCTACGCACCGGGAGCGACAGGGAATCTCGGCACCGAGGATCTGCTCTACCTCCTTCATTCGATGGGCATCGCGACGGGCGTCGATCTCGAACGGGTGCGCGCGGCCTCCCGGTTCATCGCGCGCGAACTCGGCCACGCGCTTACCAGCAAGGCGTTTACCGCCATGGAGGCTCACGATGCCCTCGCAGCAGGCTAGCGAATCCACACCACCCGTGACGTTCCGCGTCGGCGTTCTCTACGACGGCACGCTCGCCAAAGCGCGCCGAAACGTCGACGTGACGATCGCCGATGGACGCGTTCTCTCCATCGAAGAGGGAGCCGCGGGGAGCGAGCATCTCCGTCGCGTTCCCTGCATGACGCCCGGCCTCACCAACGCACACGTCCATTTGGAAGCGAGCGGGGAAGCGGCATCGCAGGATGCGTGGTCGCGCAGCACGCCGAACGAGCGCGTCATCGCTGCCGTTGCGAATGCGCGAAAATCGCTCTATGCCGGGGTCACGAGCGTTCGCGATCTCGGTTGCTCGGGCGGGAGCGCGATGAGCGTCGCGGCGGCCGTGGCAGCCGGAAAGTTGGAAGGGCCGCGTATCTCGGCAGCGGGTGCCGTCCTCTGCATGACCGGCGGGCACGGCTGGTTCCTCGGACGCCAGATCGATTCTCCGTGGGAAGCGCGCAAGGCGGTGCGCGAACAACTGCTCGCCGGGGCGACGTGCATCAAGTTTATCGCCACCGGCGGCGTGCTGACCCAAGGCGCGGTTCCCGGCAACGCGCAGTTGACGCCGGAGGAGCTCACAGCGGGCATCGATGAGGCGCACCGGCATGGGATGCGCACCGCAGCACACGCCATCGGCACGCGCGGCATCAAGAACGCGTTGCGCGCCGGAATCGACTCGATCGAACACGGGCACATGCTCGACGATGAAGCGATCGAGCTCTTCAAAGCAAACGGCGCATATCTCGTGCCAACGCTCACCGCGCCGACCTGCATCCTCGAACACGCCGACGACGGCAAGCAGCCTGAGTGGGCCTTACACAAAGCGCGCACGATCGCCGAGCAGATGCAGACGACTATCGCGCGCGCCTACCGCGCCGGCGTAAAAATCGCAGGCGGCTCCGATGCCGGCACGCCCTATAATTTTCACGAACGCTACGCCTACGAAATCGAATTGATGCATCGCCTGCTGGGGATGAGCCCGCAGGAAGCGCTCCATGCCGCGACCTCGGTTGCGAGCGAACTCGTCGGAGGTACCAAGGGAACGTTGGCGCCGGGCGAGCCGGCCGATCTTCTTTTCCTGGAGAGCGATATCGCCGCGAATCTGGCGACGCTCTACCAACCGCTCGCGGTAATGAAGGACGGATCGCTGGTCTTCGACCGTGCGGGATAAATTCGACGATCTGCGCGGCCTGCGCCTGGCGGTACTCGCGCCGATTTCCTGGCCGGTGCCGCCCCCGGGGTACGGACCTTGGGAGCAAGTTTCGTATAATATCGCGCAGGGGATGCGCGCTCGGGGGCTCGACGTTACGCTCTATGCAGCGGGCAACTCGCACTTCGAGGGGCGATTGCGCAGCGTGCTTCCCATCTCGCTCAACGAAGACCGCGCGCTCGACGGCAACGTCTTCGAAGGGATTCATATCGGCACGCTCTTCGAAGAGGCCGAACGTTTCGACCTGATCCACAATAATTTCGACTGGAAGCCGATGACCTACGCATTGGCGCGAACGAGCCCGCCGATGCTGACAACGATCCACGGCTTCTCGCAGCCGCAGATTCTCGCCGCATATTATGCCTGCGCGCATCGTAGTTTCTTCACCTCGATCAGCGACGCCGACCGCGACCCAGGGCTTCGCTATCTCGGCACCACGTACAACGGTATCGACGCGTCGCAGTTCACCTTTCGCGATGCTCCGGGCGACTATCTGCTCTTTATCGGACGCTTCCATCCCGAAAAGGGAACGCATCTCGCAATCGAGATCGCGAAGCGCGCGGGCATGCGTATTAAACTCGCCGGCATTCCGCATGACGAACGATACTTCGACGAACTCGTATCGCCGCATATCGACGGCGACGCCGTCGAGTTTCTCGGAGAGGTGCGCGGCGCA
>JABEUX010000196.1 GCA_013044185.1 Vulcanimicrobiota bacterium
ACGGGAGGCAACACCGGCGCGAGGAGGGTCTGATTCCCGCCCGAGAGCGTGACGTTATCGTGAACCGTCGCCTGCACCGGGTCGGTCGTATTCGTGCTATCGGTGCCGATCACGAGCAGGTAGTGGCCGTTGGGGGCACCGTTCAACACGAATTGGCCGGTGGGGTTGGTGGTCGCCTGCGGCGAGGGGAGCGGCGTCGGACAGCCGTCGTTCTCCGGGGTAATCGAGGCCGGTGCCGGGGTCGCTCCGCAGGGAGCCCAGGGCATCAGAACAACGCGCACGCCCGCGAGCGGCTGGCCGTCGGCGTCGTTCACCACGACGCCCGAGGCGTTCGTGGTGGGCGGGACGGGGCTCGGAGTGATTCCCGGGCTCGATACCGGCGTCGGCGTCGAACCGCCGCCCGGGACAGGGCTCGGGCCTCCGCCTCCGCCGCAGGCGACCAGGAGCGCAACGGAGGCGAAAGTGAGAGCCACGATAGCTCTGCTGCTTTGCTGTTTTGATAGCATGATAACTTTCTAGCTTTCCTGCTGCTGAGCGAGTCCGAGGGATTGGTCGATGGGGCGCAGGCCGTCAACGGCCAGCTCTCGGTTTAGCCCGTCGATGACGAGCTGCTGCACCGTCGTTCCCCGGTCGATCGCGATGCGCTTGAGGCGATCTCTCGCCTCGCGCGTGACGCGAATCATCACCGCCACGAGTCGATCATCGCCCGGGCGAATCGTCGCGGCCACCGGGGCTATCGGGGCTATCGGCGGCCGGGGCGCGACGGCCGCAAACGTCGGCTTGCGCGCTTGTTGCTTTGCTTGCTTGTTGTCTTGCTGTTTTATTGTCATGCTAGCACCTCTTGCAGTAGCTCGGTGATTTCTTGCGCTGCGCGTGAGCGCGGGGCGTACTCGGTTGCGGCTGCGCCAGCGGCTAGGGCGCGAGCAAAGTCCCGCCGCTCTCCGATCGTCGTCTGGGCTACGTGCAGCCCGAGGTCGCGAATGTAGGCTCGGGCCTCGTCTGTCTCCACGCTACGCGGCGGGCAGCGCATGAGGACGGCCATCGCATCGAGGTCGCGGCCTCCAAGCAGGTCGAGCGTGGCTCCGAGCGCACCGAGATCGAGCGCGGACGGCTGCACCGGGACGATGATCCGGTCGGGCTGCCATGCCCCGCGCGTCTGGGCGCTCGGTGGCGAATCGACGATAACGAGGTCGGCATCGATACGCCCCACCGTTTGCCCGAGGTCGCGGCCACCGGCGACAACGAGAATCGGGATCGCATCGGGATCGCGCCGGGAGGCCCACGCCAGGGCGCTCGCCTGCTCGTCGGCATCGATGATTGCTACCGCGCGACCTGCGGCTGCCGCAGCGACCGCGAGGTGCAGCGCTAGCGTCGTCTTACCCGCGCCGCCTTTGCGGGCTAAGAGCTGGATCGTCGTCATCGCCGCGCCAGCGCGCGGATCGCGCGGAAAAGCAACGTCGCCGGTTTCCCTGTGATAGCTCTGAAGAATGCCCGCGCGTCAAGAAGTCGATAGATCATGTTGCTATCATAACAGCTAGCTATGTTTCATGCAAGCAGTAATGCTAGCAAGTTAACATCACCAAATAAAATATTTGATGATATTAGAAAGCAAGCAAGCCAGCGAAAAGCTCGTCGTAGCGTTGACGACCTTGCGTTTGCCGCCGAACAAATCGGGGGTCGAACGCGCTCGGGGCCATATTCTCTTCGGTTTGCGCGCGAGGCGTCCGTACGGTACGGAAAAGCGTCCGTAGTCCACGAAATCGGCTTGGCGGCACGCTTGGTTTCGTGTGGCACAGGCACCCCTAGACCCGAAACGCCCTCGTGGCCGCCCGTGAAATCCCGTGTACTAAGGACGCCCCTAAAAAAATTAGTCGCCGATCGCACCGGCGTCCGCGTCCGCGTCCGCGTCCGCTAACGACTCGTCCATAAATTGCTGCATAAATGTGTCGGATATGTCCGCTTTAGCCACGAGGCGCGATTGGCGGCGGCACGGTATCGTAGCACGGCGATTTTCGCGTTTCTGCGCCCGTTAAGGCCCGCCAAGGGCCGCCGGTGAGTATTTGGTCGCCCTCGCGGTCTAAGCGCGCTCCTAGGGCCTTACATCGCAGCAGGCGGGCACGGAGGAGGGGGGGCTTCGTCGTGCGCGGAGGCCGAGAGGGGTGTTGATCGGGAGGCAGGCGGTGTACGGAGTCGGGGGTCGCACCCGTCAAAGCGCATCCGAGGCAAGGGCGGGCTTGCCCGAGCGAGCGTAGCGAGCGTCCCTTGCCCGGTGCGCTAGGGTGCGCGACCCTCCGACGACGCACCGACGCCGACCGAGCCACCGGCCGGAGCGCGATCCCTCGCGCGCGGTAACGCTAGCTAGAGACTACAGCTAAGAGATTAGATTCAAAGACAGATTCAAAGAAGACGATTCTCATCTTTGCAGCCACCCTAAAAAAAGCCCGTGGTTATGGGGAAAAACGCTCGAAAGGCCCCTCCTTTTCGGTACCAGCAAACACGTGTGCCCGGTACCAGCAAACACGTGTGCCCGGTACCAGCAAACACGTGCCCGGTACCAGCAAACACGTGTGCCCGGTCGCTGCAAGCATGTGCCGGTACCTGCAAACACGTGTGCCACCCCCTCCCACGGTCACAGTAAACGCGTATCTGGTACCAGCAAACACGTATTTGGAGCCCGTAAACATGTATCTGGTACCAGCAAACACGTATTTGGAGCCCGTAAACATGTATCTGGAGACCGGCCCCGATCTGCTTTCGCGGCGTGCCGCCGCGAGGGGTCGCCAGAAACGCCGGCGGCGGGAAAAGCCCGTGAGATCAGGCGATTCCGCTCGTCGGCGGCGTTTTCCGGTACCTGCAAACACGTGCCCGGAGCGATCTCATCGCGCGCTGCTCTCCAGGCGACGGGCCTGGGAGGGCGCTGCCAGCGGCACGACATGGAGTAGGTCGCGCGCGTCGATCCGCCAGGATCGGAGCAGCCCTCGCACTTTGAGTTCTTCGAGCGCCGCCCGAAGACTCTGCCGAAACTTCTTGAGGTCGGCGATCTCCGAGCCGCAAAGAGCTTTGACCGTTGCAACTTTCAACGGGTGAGCAGCGGCGTGCGTGGCGTAGTACCCGTGTAGCCACTTCGCGAGCTGGTTGTTTTTCAGTGCTAAGCGACTATCCCAATCCAATCGCGTGTAGGTATCGCCGTCGAAGAGGCCGCGCAGGTACTCATTTAGGCGACATTTTACTTCGCCGGTCTGTTCGTCGTACCCAAAGTCACGAATCAGCCCGCCCGTAATCAGCATCTTTCCCTCGCCGTCACGAATCGTCATGGCGGTCGCCGACATACCGATCACCCGCGAATGGAGCCATTTGTAGTCCGCGCCACTTTTCCCGCGCCCGATTGCATCGAGCAATCGATGCAACGGAAATCGAATCCAATCGTCCACCGTCTGCTCCCGGCTATAGTGCACGATTTGCAAATAGATATCGAGGTCAACCTGATCGAGTCGTTTTCCTGTATAGAAAATCGAGAATTTGCCGAGCGCTGGCAGCGGCATCTCCTCCACATATTTTCGGCGGCCGCTTCGCACGACGCCGAAGAGTGCCGATCGCAGCATGACGTTCGGCGCGGAACGAAACCGCTCGGGCCACGCGGGGAAGGGCAGCTGCATTTGCCGCTGCCGCGCGTCCTCCGCGAGTGCTGCCGCACGCTCTCTAATCGAGCCGCGCCTCGTCTTAATCGCGACATCTTTAGCGCTCATAGCGATAGCCCCCAATCATTTTGATGTTCGATTTCTTGCGATTGCTCCGACTCATTCTCGCCTCTCTGGCGCGCTACGCCCCGCGCAGTAAGCTGCTCGCGCTGCAAGCGTTCTTCGCGCTCCGCTTGCTCTTGCGCTGCGCGCTCACGCGCTTCACGTTCGGCCTGCGCGCGCTCCGCACGCTCCTGCCGCTCGCGGTCGCGGAGGGCCTGACGTTCTCTGCGTTCGCGCTCAAGCTGCTGCTGATACTCGCGCATCTCGGCGTTGCTCACTTTCATGCCCAGCTCTGTGGCGATCTCGGTGATAGCCCGCTTGAAGTCGTCGCTGCCTTTCACCCCCACCGTGTCGCCCCATTTTTGACGCGCGAGCTGCAACGTCGCGCGCATCGCATCGCGATCGTGCCCATTCCGAATGCTAATCCGGCTGCCATAATCCGTGAACGCTTCACTATCGCTGTCACGCCAGCGATAGTGCACGTTACCGTTGTACCGGTCAACAGTGTAGGTGAGTTCCGAGAGCTTCCGGGTGAGGGGCGGCGTCTCGCGTTCTGGGCGCGGGTCGTGCACCACAAACTCATAATCGAGGCTGCGCTGCTGCTTGCGGCTCCAGCGCGATAATTGCTCGATTGCGTAGCCGTTTTCGGCCGCCGCGCAATCGACGACAAACTCCGTCCAGGTGCGCTGCCGGGTGTCGTTTCTCAGGCGGTCGCGCTCGTCGCGAATCGTATCGCCAAGCAGCTCTCGCTGCTTGGCGTGCTCGAACGCCAGGGCCGACCGCAGCGCCTTGTACGCGCTGCCGCGCGCGTCGCTGGCGCGCAACCGATCGCGCTCCGCGCGGTGCTGGTCACGCAGCGCACCGCGCCGAGCGCGATCGTGGGCGGCCTGCTGATCCCAGGCCTGCTGTCTCGTGGTCGCCCGGTGCATCCGGTCGGCCTGGTACTCACGCCAAAGCGGAGTATCGGTGCGCGTCTGCGCCCCCTCTGCGGGCTCTGAGGCCCGTCCGGGCTCACGGACGGCCTCTGGGTCGGCAGAACGGTCGGAAGCGCCCCGCAGGGCCTCCACACGCTCGTTTTCGGGCCCGCGCTCGAACGCGCCCAGGCGTTTTTCGAGTTTTGCGCGACCGTAGTCGCTGCCCAGGTCGCTCGCGGCGCACCGCGCGCCGGTCTCGATCTCGACGACCTCCAGCCCCTTCCGGGCCGGGTTCTTCGGGCTCACGAACTCGCGCAGGCCTAGGCCGTGCTGCGCGAGCGCTGCGTGCGCGTCGGCCCAGGTCTGCGCCGAGCGCAGCGCCGTCTTAGCCTCGTGCTTGACGCGATCCGCGAACGCATCGGCGCGCTCGCGCTGCTGCTGGAGCTGTTCCTGATAGTGCAGGTCGGGCTCCCGCCCACTACGCTCGGCAATCCGCTGCTGGCGAGGCGTGGGATGCAGGTCGCGGCCTTTGCCACGCCCTTCGGCACGTGCGCGTTCGATCTGCTCGTCGCGATTCTCGAAGCCCATTTCTTTCTCGACTTCCCGGGTCGCCTCGATAAAGCGCTCGGCGCTCCGATAGTCGGCCCACGCGCGGCCGCTGTCGCTCACGCGGTTGACCGCTGCGTGAATGTGCGCGTGGCCTTTTTCGAGGTGAATCGCGTACACGGCCTGATGATCGCCAAGGCCGAGCTTCGCGAGGCTCGCGTCCATCGCCGCGATCATCTGTTCGTTGGTCGGCTGCTCGTCCGGGTGCCATTGCACCGAGAGGTGCATGAACGGTTTCAGGCAGCGCCCCGAGAGCTTCGCGGTAAGCGCCATTTCGCGCGCCGCCTCACGCGGAGTCTCCGCGAGCAGGTTGCGGTACCCAACCGCACCGATCACGTGCTGATCGCCGGTCATGTAGTCCGTGAGGGCGCGAACGTCTCTTTGCTTCGTGAGGTATCCCACCAGCCCGCCAGCGCCTTTGCCGCTCGCGTGAACCTTCCCGAGCATCAGCCGACCTCGCTTCGGATCGCGGCGGCAAGGTCGCGAATATCGTCGAGGGTCTGGTCGAGCTTCCCGCGCAAGTCGCCAGGAGCTTTGCCTTGGTCGATCTGCGCGAGCGCGAGCTTGAGCAGACCGCCGAGCTTGCCGAGATTCGTCAAGCCGGAAAGTAGCTCTGTCGGACGAATCGCGATCTTGCGTTCGAGCGCGGCCGCTCGCATGAAGGCCGAAAGCGAAAGCCCTGCGGCTTGCGCCTTGCCGCGAATCGCCGCGAGTTCGTCGCCGTCTAGGCGCACGCGGACGTTCTCGGTGCGCTGGCGTGTCTCTGTTCCTGGGCTCACGATACTCCTCTCCACTAGCTCTCTGCCAAGCTGCGCTCTCTGGCGTTCGCCGGAGTCGCGCGCCCCCCCGCTGCGGGAATGCGAGCACGAGGCGGTCGCATCCCCGCAGCGGGGGGGCGCATCCAGGCGACAGAACGGAGGCGCAGCCGGAGTGACTGAGCCCGTCCTGAGCTGCGTTCGACCCGCTGCGCCGAAGGCGCGGTGGGACGAACGCCCTGCTTGCTACATATTATTCGTTTGCTAAAGATACTCGATCAGATACTACCGTGGCAATAGGCAAGGCAAAAATAGTCGCGAACGAGAACCACCAGCTAACCACCCGCGCCCACATGGAGATACCGATGCCGAAACAAAAATACAGCCTCGAAAAAGTGCAAACATTTGGCGACTATCTCGGCAAACTGCCCAAAAAATCACGCGAGAAAAAGACGACCGATCTCGGCGCTGCCGATCTCGTCCGCACGCTACGCAAAGAGATACGTGCCGCGATGGCTCGCGGGTACACCGTAGAAGAAATCGTCCAAGCCGCCAAAGGCCAAGGCTTCGACCTCTCGACGCCGACCCTCAAAAAATACCTGAAACCCGGCGCGGCAACCACAAAACCGAAGGCCACCGATACGAAAAAAAATACCACGCCGGAGCCGAAGGCCCAACCATCGGAGAAACCCGGAAGCAAATCCAAGCCAATCGTTATTGATCCACACGAAGAACTATGAGTGTCTACGTTTTCCACGGCGACAAGGGTGGTGTCGGGAAATCACTGATCGCAACGGCTTTCACCGAATACCTGCTATCGCGCGAGCTGCCTGTGGCGCTCGCTGACGCCGACCAACGGAACGGCGACGTTGGACGCCTCTTTAGCGGCGTCGTCCCGACCATCCGGCCGAATCTTCGCGAGAGGGACGGCTGGCTCGAACTTGCCGACTTTCTCGATCAGCAGCAGGCGACCGATGTGGTACTTGTGTTGCCCGCAAATATCGGCGCGGAGTTTACTGACGAAGGAGACTTTTTTCGCGAGGCATTGCGTGGTCTGAACCGCGCGCTCGCGATCTTCTTCGTCCTCGATCGTTCGTCGGATTCCGTCGTGCTGCTTCGCGATCTCGTCGCTACCTACAAAGATACTGCGACTCTTGTCGCGGTTCGCAATCTGTATTTCGGTGACAGCGACCGTTTCGTGCGCTGGAACGAGTCGAAAGTGCGCGCCGGATTCCTGAACGATGGCGGCAAGGAAATGGACTTTGAGGAGCTACTTGATAGCGTCATAGACGAGACCTTCCTAGCGCACCCGCCGCGTCGGTTTACGGATACCGACCTCGTCTACTTAAAGAAGCTCACGCTGCGCCGCTGGCTCGACCGGAACTTTGCCACCTTCGACGGCCTGAGCGACTACCTCGGAGTAGGCAAGCGATGAACTTTGAAGAGGCTTTTCTTCGCATCAACGGCCGCAAGCCCAAGGATACCGAGACGAAGGATGCGCTGGCGCTCGCCGAGGTGCTCAAGAGGTCTGATCTCGACCCGATGCTGCTGCTCCTTATGGCCGACGCAAAGGCCAAGGGCGAACGCGAGCAGTTTGTCGCTGACATGCGGTCGATCGCGACCGAAACGATCGCCACGATTCGCGAGGGTCTGCCGACAAGCCCTGAGTGGGCCAAAGCTGCGGCGTGGGCGGAGTGGTTCTCGGCGACGATGCACGCCGAGGGCAAATGGGCGATAAAATTGGCGACCAGGTGGACAATCGCTCTTACCGCGATCCTCCTCGCCTGCATCGTCTTTTCTTTCTGGGCCGGATACAGTATGGGTTGGCACGGCGCAACGCTTCACGTTTTTGATCGGCTTCATTAAGCGCTCGACATCGGAAACGTGAAGCGTTGCGCCGTTTCGAAAAGGCAATGCAACACACATTTGGGGGTTTACGGAAACCCCCAAATATCAACGAAATAGCCGCGCTGCGC
Organism: Vulcanimicrobiota bacterium; assembly: GCA_013044185.1. GTDB lineage: Bacteria > Vulcanimicrobiota > Vulcanimicrobiia > Vulcanimicrobiales > Vulcanimicrobiaceae > JABEUX01. The sequence continues at coordinate 7,992 of JABEUX010000196.1, forward strand.
GCAGAAGGCGCGCGTGTCATTGACGCGAACAAAAAAGCTATCGCTGAACTTGCCGCCTATTTTTTTTGAACGGATGGTGCCCGAATGCAATCCCGAAATCGTAACCGTCGTCGCTATCGTGGCGGCTACCTCGCCAACGATGTCGTGTACGCGACCGTGATTTGGTCGCTCGCCGGGATGGCGGGCATCCTTGCAGCGATCTGGCTCTTCACGATTGCAATCCGAAGCGAAACCCTGCTCAACAGCGAAACCGAGGTGGCACGGCTGAATTCGCTTTTTACCGATGAAGCCGCTGCCGCATCAGCGATCGTCATTCCGACCGGCGCAACCTGTACCGGCGGCGGCGTCTTTGAGGCCAACCCAAGCAACACGCCGGACTACACCTACGAGCCGAGCGATGGGGCGTACGCGAATCCGACCTACTCGCCGACCGCAACGTGCAACCAGTTGCTCGTGTACGTCCGGCATCCGGGGACGCCGGGAGCGGCAAACCCACGCGCAAACGATCGGTACTTGCTGGCGAGTTTCGCGAACGGCCTCTTAACGATTTCGTCGGCGAGTTCGGTTGGCACAAACCAGGAGCCGATTAACCCGACCGTGCTGCAAACGATTCCCGTCGAGAGTTTTGCGGTTCACGCCGTACCCACCACGGAGTTCGCGAACCCCAACGATCTCTTCACAACCGAAAACGAGGCGTTTTTGGCGAATAACAAAGGGGCGTTTGCCGGAAATATGGCGTCGGTCTTCGCGTCGATCGAGGCGCACGGGCTGCATCCGTCGGTGCATACCGTACGCTACGCCGTCCCCAATACGATCTTGACGGCATCCAATACCGGCTATTTTATCTTTGGCGAATTCAATAAAAACAAAACCGAGCCGTTCTTCGGGCTCTACGGCACGACGCGTCTTCCGGCGACCGGCGTGATCGATGCGATCGGCACATTCACGCCGCCGCCGCAGAGCAACGTCACGCTAGGCAGCGCAGGGCTGCTCTATTTCGGGAAACCCGGAATCGCCGCACGCGCGCTAACGATTGCCGAGCAAAATTATCATGGCTATTGGGAGGTGCCTCCATCGGGCGTTGCGTGCGCCGGTGGAACGACCGGCTCGGGAGGTGGGAGCATCACGCAGTATGTGCCACCATATCCGACCGGCGCACCCTATCCGGGGGCATCGCCGCTGCCTACGCCGCCGCAACCGCGTCCGTACGCCTACCCCGCTCCCAATGACGCCAGCACCCAGAATGCTCCGGCAAATCTCTTGATCGCTCCGGCGCAACCGGGGATGTGCCAAGCCAATCTGCTGTCCGTCTATGGGACGACGCTGCTTCCGGCGTATATCGTAAGCGCACCGCTTGCGGCCTCATCGGCGAATCTCGGGACGTTGGCAAAAACGGGAGCCGTTGCAACGCTCACCAAATTAAACGACGGATTTCCGATCAACGCCAGCGTAACGGCATGGAGCCCCGCGTCGTGTGCCTCGGCGATTACCGCAACGGCGGGAGCAAATACCTACTCGAATGGCGCGTGGCCCGCTACGCCCCCGGCTCCAAATCAAACCTATGCTGCCAACGGGCTCTTGACTGTCACGCAACCGCTTCCACCGACGACAAGCGCATCGCAGGGGATGACGTTTACGCCGACCGGCACGACGAGTGCCGCGCTGGCCTGTACGGCCACCGTGCAAACCACCGATCACGACGGTACCGTGGAGCGCACGACGATCGCGATGACCGCTCCGGCGACGGTGACGGCGATGCTCACCTGGCCCGCAGGCGGAATCGTGGAAGCAGCCTCGGGCTCGACGTTAGCAATGCTGCCGATGCACGAACCCTTGATTGCGAAATTATTCGGCGCGGAAATGGCCGATGCACTCACGACCGGCTGCGAAGCGGTCGTGATTGCGAGCGGAACGTTTCCGGTCGATGCGTCGGGAACAGCGTACACGCCCGCATCGCTCTCGCAGTTGCCGCCTGCCGCGCAAACGCTGTTAAGCGGGCAGGGCTATACCGTCGATGGTACGGGCTGCGTGTGGCAGAACGGCGCGCTCGCTGCACAAGCGCCGATCGTCGCCTACGAACCGGGCGACAGCAGCCCGAATACACCGACGTATAATCCGACTACGCAATGTGCTGCGATTTCGCTCGGGCAAGTGAATCCTACAAACGCCTCGGGGCCACAAATCCTCGTCCCGGTAATTCCGGGTTCGACGGCGGGCAGTTGCACGGTTACGATCGCCGCTTCTCCCGCGCCGTCGGGAACACCGGGGCCGGGAAGCGGGCTCGTTCCCGTAGGCGTTGTAAAACCCGTTTGTACGCCCGATGCCTAT
>JABEUX010000197.1 GCA_013044185.1 Vulcanimicrobiota bacterium
GACGTCCATATCTCGCCGACGGCTTTCGTACGCACGCGGCTTGCAACGAACTCCCAACTGTAGGCACTCTTCGATCCCCGTCTCCTAAATAACGTTGATCGCCCGCGAGACGACGAGCGCGATCGTCACAAACGAGATCGAGGCTTCGACGAGCATCAACATTTTCGCCGCTCTGGTAATCGGCATCGTATCGGTCGGGCTGAACGCCAGAGCGTTCGTGAACGCTACGTAGAGATAATCGAGGAAGAGCGGCTTCCAATGGGGATCGACGCAACGCACGCGCTGTGCGTCGACCATCATCTGTGGGAACAAAAAACTTGCTTTGAGATCCGCCGCGGCGCTTCGCGCTCGGCTGCGCTGCCACGGCCCACCACCATCGACCTCCCAGAACCAGAGTGCGTAGACCAAAACGTTCGTCGTCCATATTTGCGCACCCGAGAGCAGCAATCGCTGCCCGGTAATGCCGACGACACCTTTGGGATGATGCGAAAACGCATCGATGACCAGAAGGAGCACGGAGAGGACGTTAAAGATATTCAACAATACGATCGACACGATAGACGCAACCCGGTGAAGTTGCGTTTCATCATCACGATCGGGAGCGAAGATCGAGAGCGGCACGAGGACTGCGAGTACGACGATCGGTGCGAACCACGCCGGCCCGAAGACGAGGCGCTGCGGCAGAAGGACGTAGAGTATCAACGCGCCGATCGCCGCGAGTGAGGCATGCCAACGCGGTTCGTCGATTGCCTCGGCGTTCGGACGCGCCTTCGGATCGCTCGCGCTCGGTCGTTCCATAGCGTCGGGGGTTCAAAGGCGCGCCGGAAAACCCCGCCCGATGCAACCCTGCTATTTGCATAGAGGGTTCGAAGAAAGCGCGCCGAGAGCGTGCCCACAATCGCTACGAGAGGATCGAACATGGGATCGATGATCGAATTTACGCGCCCCGATGGAGCGAAAGCCCCCGGATACCTCGCCGAACCCGGCGATCCGAAGAATGCTCCCGGAATCGTCATGCTCGAAGAATGGTGGGGAGTGAACGACCAGATTATCTCTACTGCCGAGCGCATGGCCGCGGCCGGGTTCCGCGTATTGATTCCCGATCTCTATCGAGGGCGTGTCGCCGCAACCGGGGATGAAGCGAACCATCTGATGCAAGGGCTCGACTTCACCGATGCCGCGATGCAAGATGCGCGCGGCGCGGCGCAGTACCTCGCAAAGAACGGCAAAAAAGTCGGCGTCATCGGGTTCTGCATGGGCGGCGCATTAACGTTACTCTGTGCGATGCACCTCAACGATTTCGCCGCCGCCGTGCCCTTCTATGGGTTTCCTCCTGAAGAGGCCGGCGATCCCGGTAGCATCAAGATTCCCCTTCAGGGACATTGGGCACTTCGCGACGAGTACTTCCCGATCGCGCGCGTCGACGCAATCGAAGCACGTCTTCGCGAAACACGCACCCCATACGAATTTCATCGCTACGACGCCGGACACGCGTTCTCCAATCCGGGAGGGATCGGGAACTACGACGAAGCGGCTGCGAAACTCGCATGGGAACGCAGCATCGAATTTTTCCGTCGTACGCTCGCGAGCTAAGCGCTCCGGCGACGAGGCGGCCGTTAGTGCTGATAGAGCTTTCCTGCGTCGACGGGAATAGAACGCAGCGCACCGGCCTCCAGATGCCATTTCTTTAGCAATCGGTCGTAGGTTCCATCGGCGACCATGCCCCGTAACGCTCCTACGATCGCCGTGCGTAAGGCCACGTTGCCCTTGCGCACGGCGATGCCGTAAGGAATCTGGTTGAACGGACGCCCCGCGACGACGAGTTTGCCGTTCCCAACGGTACGCGCGAGATAACTGACGATCGGGAAATCGGCGATATGAATCTCGACACGCCCGGCGAGAAGTGCCTGCGCGCCCTGTTCGTCCCCCGCGACCGATACCAGATGAACGCCGCCGAGCCCCAACGCGCGACAACGTGCAGATTGCTCCTTGAGAGCGGTAAATTGAAACGTACCGACTTCGGCACTCGCGGTGAGCCCGCAGAAGCCGGCGAGGGTAAACACGGTATGCGGGTTCCCCGCACGCACCATAATCGCGGTTCCCGAAAGAAAGTAATCGACGAAGTCTGCTGCTCTCTCGCGGATCGGTAAATCGAACATCGAGGAGATCGTAAAATCGACCTTGCCCGCACCGACCGCCTGCAGCAAATCGCCGAACGGCATATTCACGAATTGCGCCGGACGACCGAGACGTTTTGCGATCTCGCGCGCGATATCGGCGTCGAAGCCACGAACGCGGCCTCCGGGTCTCTGGTAGAACTCAAGCGGAGGGTGCGATATATCCGTGCCAACAAGCAGAGGCTGCGCGGCAAAAACCGGCCGCGCTACGCCGAGGGTGAGCGCCATAAGGAGCGCAACTGCCGTAACGGTACGGCGGATGGAAACGTGCATCATTAGTGCTGGTAGAGCGTCCCGGCATCGATCGGCGTCGAGCGTAACGCGCCCTGCCCCAGTCCCCACTTAGCGAGCAAGCGATCGTAGGTTCCATCGGCGATGAGCGACTGCAACGCCGCCTGAACGGCATCGGCCAACGCGACATTGTTTTTCGCCACCGCAATCCCGTATGGAACGACATCGAATTGGCGCCCTGCGACCACGAAGCGTTTGCCACCGTCGAGCGTGCGCGCGAGATAGGCGACGACGGGAAAGTCCGTGACGTGTACGTCGCTCTTTCCCGAGAGGAGCAACGAGAGTGCCGCATCGTCGGTCGCACGTTGCTGCAATAGAATTGGAGCGAGCCCAACGGCCTTGCAAGCGACGGATTGCGTTTGGAGTGCGATCGCCTGGGAGGTCGCGAACTGCACGTCGACCGATAGTCCGCAGAGTGCGGCGAGCGAAAAAATATGGTGCCGATTACCCGCGGGAACGAGCATGCCGCTGCCCGCTAAAAAATAATCGATAAAGCTCACCTTTTTTTCGCGAGCGCGCGTATCGGAGACCGCCGATATCGCGAGATCGATCTTCCCGTCGGCGACATCACCGAGCAACGAATCAAAGCTGCGATCGAGAATCTGCACCGGTCGCCCGAGCCGAGCGCCGAGCGCGCGGGCGAGATCCATATCGAAACCACGCGGCTTCGGGTCTCCTTTGCTGAAAAATTCGAGCGGCGCGTAGGATATATCCGATCCGATTCGCAGCGTCGCCCCCGCAGCAGCCGCCGAGCCGCCGAATGAAACGAACATCGAGGCCGATACGCAAAGCACTGCCAGGCAGCGCGCGAGCTTCAAGTCCTTCATGGGGCCTCGCTTTCTTGCGCGGCGGTCAACGCCCTGCGCCCCAGCGGCGAGATCTTCGGCTGGGCATCGTAACGAAAAGGCGTCGAACGAATCGGCGCTTTTTTCCGTATATTCCACATGGTGGGCGGTAGAAGGATTGAACTTCTGACCTCTTCCGTGTCAAGGAAGCGCTCTCCCACTGAGCTAACCGCCC
>JABEUX010000039.1 GCA_013044185.1 Vulcanimicrobiota bacterium
CGCAGCCAGATCGCTTTCGGGTCGCGATACATGGCTCTCACTCTACCACGGGCGCGCCCTCGAAGAGGCCGACCTGGCGCGCAGCCGCAGTCGGAAGGCTCGCTCGCAGCTCGTCGATCCGGTTCCGCACCGCTTTGAGATCGTCCCAGACGAGGCGCTTCACCGCGGTCAACTCGCCGCCGGTCTGCCGCAGCACGTACGCCGGATGGAAGGTGACGAGCAGCGGGATCTCGAGCGGGCCACGCTCCCAGCGCCCACGTTGCTTGGTGATCGCATAGGTCGGGCCAAGAAACGACTTCGCCGCCGGCGCCCCGAGGGCGAGCAGGACTCTCGGCCGGATAATCTCGATCTGTTCGTCGAGAAATGGACGGCAATTCGCCATCTCGGTAGGGTCGGGAGCCCGGTTTTTCAGCCCACGCTCGCCTTGCGAGGTCGGCCGACACTTCACCGTGTTGGCGATGTAGACGTCCTCGCGCGCGAGGTCGATCGCCCCGAGCATCTTCTCGAGCAGTTCGCCGGCCCGCCCGACGAAGGGGCGACCGAGCCGGTCCTCGGTCTCACCGGGGCCCTCCCCGACGAGCATGAGGTCGGCGAGCGGATCGCCCTCGCCGTACACATTATTCCGGCGTTGCGTACCGATCGCACAGGCGCGGCAGGCACTCGCCCGCGCCGCCGCCTGTTGCAGGCTCCGTTCGCGGCGCGCGCGCTCCTCTAAACTCACGTTCTCTCCTCGCGCACGACGCGCACCGCTTCACCGAAGGCAATCACCACGCACGACCCATCGGGGCGCTCGCTGACGTGAAATTGCAGCCCGAGCACCGCATTCGCGCCGACGCGCTCTGCGCGCTGCCGCAGATGTTCGAGGGCCTCGGCACGCAGGTGCTCGGCATCGCTCACTAATTCCACCGGGGCGAGGCCGACGAGCATGCCGATACTTCGGAAGGTCGAGCGGAGGCGATTTTGCGGCTGTTCCGCCTGCCCCGAGACATACCCGAAGCGCCGGGCGATGCGACGCCCGGGGAACTCGGCGAAGGTAACGAGATTCTCGCGCGCAAGCATAGGCCGTCGTGACTGATTCCTCATCGGCCCTCATCGTCCGCCTCGACGCCCTCGGCGATACGTTGGCGCTCGCACCGCTGCTTCTCGCGCTGCGCGAGGCCGAGATTCCGACCGACCTCGTCGTCGCACCCGCCGCCCGCGAGCTCTTCGTGCCGGGAGCGCTTCGGCGCACCTACGTCGCAACGTTCGCTCAACGCGACGAGAGCGCCGCAAATCACGCGGCAATCCGTGCATTCGCCGACGACCTTCGCCCGAATCGGTACTCGCACGTCCTCGTTGCCACCGAAGACCCGGCCGGATATCGCCTCGCCGTCGCACTCGGTGCTGCGCATCGCATCGGCTTTCAGAACGGTTGGGGCAAGCCGCTCAAATCACTTTGGGCTCGCTCGATGCTCTCGAAGGCGCTCTATCGCAGTGCGGGACTCGACGCGAGCATGCGCCACGAATGCGAGATATTGTTCGCCCTCGGCGCATCGTTGCTCGCGCCCAACGCTCGCCCGTCGCAGGAGCCCGCCGCTCTGCGCCGCCTCATTCTTCCGCGCGACGTAGCGCCCTCGCAGCGCGTCGCGCTGCAACTCACCTCGAAATGGGAGCGGCTCGGCATCGCGGTTGCCGACGTACGTAGCTTTCTCGAACGAGCGTGCGAGCGCTTCGGCGAGATCGCGCTGCTCGCGCCCGCTGCCGAGCGCGCGGAGATTGCGGAACTCACGGCGGGGCTCGCAGCGGTCGAATGGTTCGAGGATCTCCAATCATGGATCGCCGCGATCGCCGCAGCCGATGTGCTCATCGCCCCCGATTCCGGTGCGATTCACGTCGCGGGAATCGTTGGAACGCCATGCATCGCGCTGTACGAAAGCGGGCCGGATTTCGAGTTGCAACGTGCGCGTTGGCGCCCCTGGGCCGCGCCTGCAGCGACCATCGAGGGCAGCGCGGAATGGCCGCAGCGCGCGCTTTCGGCCCTCGAATCATTACGAGAATCGCTCCACAGCTAATCGCCGCGTAGGGTGGCACGATCGCTATTGCGTCGCGCCGATCGCGGCGCGGCGCGTCTGGAGATAGGGCCATACGAAGGCGTCGATCTCACCGTCGAGCACGCCTTGAGCATCGCCGACCTCGACGTTGGTGCGGTGATCTTTCACCAATTGATAGGGTTGCAGCACGTACGAACGAATCTGCGATCCCCATTCGTTGGCCTGCCGCTCGCCGCGCAAGGAGCTCAACCGTTCGTCGCGCTCCTGCGCCGCTCGCTGTACTAATTTTGCGCGCAAAATGCTCATCGCAACCTCCCGGTTCTGCGCTTGCGAGCGCTCTTGCTGCGAAGCAACGATGATGCCGGTCGGTTCGTGAATGATCCGAATCGCCGACTCGGTCTTATTGACGTATTGGCCGCCGGAACCGCCCGATTTGAAGGTCTCGATGCGCACGTCGTCGGGCTTTATCACAACCTCGCCGTGCTCTTCGCCGGTAATCTCCGGTATTACGTCGACGGCAGCGAACGACGTATGGCGCCGATGCGCCTGGTCGAACGGTGAGAGCCGCACCAAGCGGTGGACGCCGCGCTCGCTCTCTAACATACCATACGCGTTTCGTCCTCGCACGAAAAACGTAACCGACTTCAGGCCGGCTTCTTCTGCCGGCGACTCCTCGACCAGTTGCGTTTGAAAGCCGTGCCCTTCGGCCCAACGCAAGTACATGCGCAGCAGCATCTGCGTCCAATCGGCGGCATCGACTCCACCCGCGCCGGCGAAAACGCTAACGATCGCCCCGTGATTATCGAACTCTCCGTCGAAATTCGCGGCCATCTCCAACTCGTTGAGTTCGCGCTCGCAGGTCGAAATGCTCGTGTCGACTTCTATTTGCGCACCTTCGTCGTCGCCGAAGAGTTCGAGCATCTCACGTGCTTCGGAGAGCGACGCGGCGATACGATCCATCTTGCCGATCTCCTCGCGGAGATCGGCGAGCTCTTTCATCGTCCGCTGAGCGGCTCCGGCATTCTCCCAAAATTCCCCCGCACGCGACCGTTGGTCGAGTTCGGAGGCGCGGCGCACCTTACCGGCATAGTCAAAGACGCTCCTTGAGGCCCTCGAGACGGGCGCCACAGGCCGAGATCGACGTTCGTTGCGTTTGACTCATTGCGGCGCGGTCGCTTCTGGATTTTTGCGCGAGCACCTTTCCAAACCTGGCCCTGCGCGTGAACGAGAGATACCACTACCCGATGGAGGCACTATGCTCGATTTCAACACCCAGACCACGTCGCCCAATTTTCTCGGTGGGCTCTCCTCGATCGCCGACCCGCTGCAAGCCTTCGAGAACTCAGGGACGCTCGGCAATGCCAACGCGAACGACGGCATCGCGCGCTTACTGCCGCCCGGATTCTCCGAAGGTGGCGGCGGCTTCTCCATACCCGGGCCGTTCGGCGGAATCTCGAATCTGCTGATGCAGCTCATCGGCATGCTCGGCGCACTCCTTAACGGCGGAGCAATGCCTACGGGGGCGGGAAACGCTGCGGCGCCTCCGGAGAACTACTTCTCGAATGCCGGCGGCGCCTCAACCGGCGATCCTCACTTGAGTTTCTCGGGGCAGAGTGCAACCGGGAACGTCGCCGGTACGTGGGATTCAATGAGCGGGCATAACGATCTCCTCGACTCCGATTCCATTCCCGGGGGATTTTCGATCTCGACGACGCCGACCGCCCCCAACGCTCAGGGAATCACCTACAACGCCTCGGCGAGTATCACGACCAACGGTGGCGGAACCGTCCTTACCTATGGCGCCGACGGTAACGCAACGATCTCGCAGAACGGAAGCACGACCGCGCTCGCACGCGGCCAGAATCTCACGCTCCCCGGCGAGGCAATTTCGTGGAACGCCGACGGTTCGCTGCAGGTCAACGTTGACGACGGCAATGGTGGGAGTATCGCCACGACGCTCTCGCGGAACGGGCAAGGTGTCGACCTCCGTGCCAACGCGCAGAATCTCGACCTCGGCGGCGACCTGGTCACCGGTGCGACACAAAGCCCTCCTCAGAGAATCGGCGGGCCGATTCCCGTGCCGCCACCGATTCTCAACCCACGCATCCGCTACACGCGACTTTAACCGAGCCCAGGAGCGGCGATTAGCTCAGCGCCGCCGCTCCGGAGGCCCCGTGGCATTTTTTAAATTTTTTCCCGCTTCCACACGGGCAAAGATCGTTCCGGCCGACCTTCGGTTGATCGCGGTGCTTCGGCTTCGCCGGTTCCTCGTCGCCAAGGTTCGTTCGCAACTCGCGCTCCGGTCGATTCCCTCCCGGCATCGGCCCGAGCAATGCCTCGACATCGCGCTCCGAAAGGTGGCCGCCTTCGGCCTCGCCCTGTCCGCCTTGCAGCGAGATCGGCGATCCAGTCGGCGCCTCCTCTCCGTACTCGATCTGCACGTGAAAGAGCGCCTTCATCGCCTCGTCGGCGATATTGTTTTTCAGATCTTCAAAGATCTCAAACGCTTCTTTTTCGTATTCCACGCGAGGATCGATCTGTCCGTAGCCACGTAGGCCGATTCCGTTCTTGAGATGATCCATCACATACAGGTGGTCGACCCACTGGCGATCGATAATCGGTAACAACAAGAAGCGCTGCTCGATAACGCGCATCATCTCGGGGCCTACCTCGGCCTCTTTCTTTTCGTATGCCTCGATCGCGCGCTCGTCGAGCAACCGCCGGATACCCTCGCGATCGTGATTTCCCAACTCTTCGAGCGCGACGCTCTGTTTCACCGGGAAAATGATATCGAGTTCGTTGAGCACCTCCGGGAGATCCCAGTCTCCGGGATGAGCGTTCTCGGCGACGTTCTTCTCGATCGATTCGTTGATCTTCGCGGCGAGCGTCTGCAGCATAAAGGAGCGCGAATCGAAAGTCCCTTCGAGAATCGCCCGACGATCGGCGTAGATGATCTCGCGTTGCTTGTTCATCACGTCGTCGTATTCGAGGACGTGTTTGCGAATTTCGTAGTTGTGATTCTCAACGCGCTTCTGGGCATGTTCGATGCTACGCGAGACGAGCTTCGATTCGATCGGCGCCTCGTCCGTAAAGCCGACGCGCTCCATCATCGAGGTCATCCGGTCGCCGCCGAAGAGGCGCATCACTTCGTCTTCTAAAGAGAGGTAGAAGCGCGTCGAACCGGGGTCGCCCTGACGCCCCGAACGGCCGCGCAACTGGTTGTCGATGCGCCGAGATTCGTGGCGCTCCGTGCCGATAATATGCAGACCGCCGATCTCCGCGACTCCGTCGCCGAGCTTGATATCGGTACCGCGACCGGCCATATTCGTGGCAATCGTTACCTGTGCGTAGCTGCCGGCATCTTTGATGATATCGGCCTCTTGTTCGTGATACTTCGCGTTCAGAACGTTGCATTCAACGCCCTTCCGGCGCAAGTTTCCGGCGAGCAATTCGCTTTTTTCAATCGAGCGCGTACCTACGAGCACGGGGCGTCCCTTCCCGTGTTCTGCAATGATTTCGGTGACCACCGCTTCGAATTTTGCTTTTTCGCTTTTGAAGACGATGTCGGGGAAATCGTCGCGCACCATCGGCATGTTCGTTGGAATCGTGACGACATCGAGTTTGTAGATCTCGCGAAATTCGCGTTCTTCGGTCTTTGCGGTACCGGTCATACCGGCTAAATGGCCGTAAAGTCGGAAGAGATTTTGGAAAGTGATAGTCGCAAGCGTCTGGTCCTCACCACGGACCTTGATGCCTTCCTTCGCTTCGATGGCTTGGTGGATGCCGTCGGAGTACCGGCGGCCATACATCAAGCGGCCGGTGAATTCATCGACGATGACGATTTCGTCGTCTTTGATAATATACTGTTGATCGCGATGAAACAGGTTCCAGGCCTTTAAGCCGGCGTTCAACTGATGTGCTAGCTCGATATTCCGCTGATCGTACAGGTTGGAGATGCCGAGCATCTTTTCCACCTTGGCGACGCCCGCTTCGGTCACCGGAACGGCGTGCGCCTTCTCGTCGACCGTATAGTCGTCGCCTTTTTTAAGGCGTGGAATGACTTGCGCGAACTTGCCGTATAGATCGGTCGATTCTTGCGATGGTCCGCTGATGATCAGCGGCGTACGCGCTTCGTCGATGAGAATCGAATCGACCTCGTCGATCAGTGCAAAGTAGAGGTCGCGTTGGACGAGATCTTCTTTCTGCCACGCCATATTGTCGCGCAGATAGTCGAATCCGACTTCGTTATTGGTAACGTAGGTGATGTCGCAACCGTAGACTTCGCGACGCTCGGTCGGCTCGAGCCCATGTTGGACGATGCCGACGGAGAGACCGAGCGATCGGTAGAGCGGTCCCATCCATTCGGCGTCACGCCGAGCGAGATAGTCGTTGACGGTAACGACGTGGACGCCGCGCCCGACGAGCGCACGCGCGTAGACGGGCAGCGTCGCCACCAAGGTCTTGCCTTCGCCGGTGCGCATCTCGGCGATGCGCCCTTCGTAGAGCACCTGGCCGCCCATGATCTGAACGTCAAAATGCCGCATGCCCAGAACGCGCCGCCCCGCCTCCCGCGTGACCGCAAAGGCCTCGGGCAAGAGATGGTCGAGCTCTTCGCCCCGGTCGAGACGCTGGCGAAACTCCGCGGTTTTCCCACGCAAAGCCTCGTCGTCGAGAGCGGAGATCTCCGGCTCGAACGCGTTGACTTGAACCGCGGTTTTGCGGAGACGCACGACGTCGCGCTCGTTTGCGTCGAAGAGGGTTTTCAGGAAGGCCATGCTGAGCTATATACTCCGAGAAGGGTCAGATGTTGTGGTCTGTTCTTTTGCCGACGAGAGCGGAAGGTCGACCGAGAACGTACTCCCGGCATTTTCCTTGGAACGCACCTGAATGCTTCCCCGATGCGCCTCGGCTATTTTCTTGGCAACGTAGAGGCCGATTCCCGAACCTTCGATACCTTGGTTGCGCGCGTTGCTACCGCGGCCGAACCGGGAAAAGACCGCCGCGAGGTCGCTCTGTGGGATACCGATACCGTGGTCGGCGACCTCGAGAACCGCGCGGTTTCCCTTTTTTGATACGTTCACGACGACCTCTTCGCCGGAGTACTTCAAGGCATTGGAAATGAGGTTATCGAGCACGTGCCGAAAGCGCGAACGATCGAGTTCGACGATGATGTTTTTCTCGCCCGAAGCGAAGACGACACGTGGATTATTCGGCGCAATCTCGGCAAGGTTCTCCGCGACGTAACTCGCGAAATCGGTCGGCGTTTGCTCCAGCGCGAAGCTCTCGCCCTGTGAGTGCGCGAGCGCGAGAGCATCTTCGGCAAGCCGCACGAGCCGTTTCGCCTGCCCGTAAATCGTTTCGATCTCTTCGGAGTTCGTCTTCGTATTCTCCATGAGCAGTTCGCAGTAACCCTCGATCACGGTCAACGGTCCGCGAAAATCGTGCGCGAGCATCGCGAGCAAATCGTCTTTAAACTGGTTCGAATCATGGAGCGCTCGGTTTGCGTCGGTCGAAGCGGCGTAGAGTTCGAGGTTGCGCAACGCGAGCGCCGTGAGCGCTCCGAGCTCCTGCAGCAGGCGCAAACGGTCTCGGCCGAAGCGCATCTCCCCTTTCGCCCCAACGAGGAGAAAGGCATCGATGGCGTCGTTCGAGGCGTCGCTCGCACCATGCACCAACGGTGCGACCGCGAATCCGACTCCTTCGATGAGCCGCTGAACTCGTCGCTCCTCGGGGCCGATCCCCATCGCTTGCGTGACGCGCATATCGAGTGCGAGCCCCGTGCGTGCTATGAGCCCCTCCACCGGACCACCGAACGATCCGACGAGCCCGTATCGGTCCCCCATCCAACGCAGGACGCACGCTTGTTCGGCATCGACGAGCGAGGCGGCCAAGCGCGACATGACCTCGGCGAGCGTCGGCAGGTCGACCTGTCCGAGAATCGTGCGCGCCGCCTCGGCGAGCGTTTCGCGCTCTTGGGCCCGGCGTCGTTCGCGTTCGTATGCGTGTGCGTTCGCCAAGGCAATTTCGAGGTGCGAGGCGAGGGTGCGAACGAACATCGCGCGTTCATCTTGCGGCCACATGAAGCCGCCGTCGACGCTGCGCATTGCGATGAGTCCCCACAGGTTGCCGTCGATTCGCAATGGGACGACGACGCCGGAACCGTCGCCGAAGAGCGCTTCTCGGGCGGCGCGCGGGAGCAGCGCCGATTCCGATGGGTCGTCGACAACGAGGAAGGGCTCGAGGCCGGCGCGTTCGACGCGGTCGGACGGCGTAAAGCCGCGCGAGTTATCGCGCGAGCGCATCGCCCGGCGGACGAGCGTATCGCCGTCGAGAACGTAGGCGAAACAGTCGATCGGCAATTCGTGCGAGGTCGTGACGACGAAGACCAAGAGTACCTCATCGACGTATTGCGTATCGCGGAGGATGCGAACGACGCGCTCCAGCGATTCCGCTTGCGTTCTTCGTGCCCGTTCGCGTTCGTAGAGGCGAGCGTTAGAGAGCGCGAGGCCGACGTGAAACGCTAAGGATCGCAACGCGCTGATGTCGGCATCGTCGAAGGCATGCGATTGCGCGGATTCGAGAACGAGCGCGTTCTCGATCTTGCCGTCCACGATGAACGGGACGCCGATCGCGCTGCGCGCCCCGCCCTTCGCTGCATCGTGACCGGTATCGTAGTCGTCGCGACGCGCCGCCAACCCGGAAAAGACTTTTCGTAACTCGCTCTCGAGTTCGATCGCGGTCGTTGGAGCGTCGACGAACGGCGCGCTCGATGCAACCGGAACGACGCGAGCGTTCCCCGAGCGTTCGAAGATCGTACAGGTGTCGGCGTTAAAGGCCGAACGAACGCCGCTGACGATCCCGCTGAGGACGTCCTTGCGGTCGAGCGATTTGTGGAGTCGCTCGTTCACCATCGCGAGCAATTGGCTATCGCGCGAGAGACGACGCGCGGCTTCGAGCGCACGCGAGGTATCGAGCAGGTGCGTTGCCACGCCGCAAAAAGCAACGAGATCCGCTTGCGTCGCCTCGTCAAGAGGGGCTTCGAGACCGAACGCGAGGACGCCGATCGTCGTCTGCGACGCGATCAGCGGCACGAACAACAGGTCGCATTCGAGCGCCGAGGTGCTGACGCCGGCGAGAACGCGCTGTTTATCCCGCGGGACGAAACAGACGCCTTCGCGTTCGAAGCGCGCGAGCGCGTGAAGGAAGAGCCGCCGCAATTCATGAGAGCCATCGCGTAAGCGAAAGCCCGCCACCCCCTCCGGGGCGGTTGCAACGACCAGCGTATCGTCGACGAAAAGCAGCGCCGAAGCAAAGCGCGCCCGCGCGATGTCGGCAGTACCGCGGGCAAGCACGTTCGCACGCTCTTGCGGATCGCTCGCAGCAATGAGCGCCGCGAGCGCCGAAAAGAGCCCCTGCGAATCGCTCTGGGTCATCGTCTCTGCACGTTACGGACTCAGCGCGATGCCGACGACCGTCCCCCCGACCGAGAGCGATGCCTTGGGTGCGACGTTCCCCGTGGCACCCGGAGCGAATACAAAGACTTTGTTCGCCCCGCTATCGGCAACATAAATATTTCCAACGGCGTCGATCTTGACGTCGCTCGGAGCGACGAAACCGGTCGAAGATCCGGCGATGATTGCGGTCGGCGCGACGTTACCGGTCGCGTTCGCAGCGAAGACCAGAACGGCGGGGCCGATACCGACCGCCGAGGGGTCGGCGACGTAGATCGTACCGTTGCTCGCGACGGCGACTCCACGCGGTGAGCCAAGATCGGTCAACGAACCGACGATCGCCGACGAGGGGGGGAGATTGAAGGGCGTCGCAGTCGGGACCGGCGTCGGCGACGGGCTAGCAGTCGGCGAGCCCGACGGGCTCGGCGACGGGCTCGGTGTCGCGGTCGCGGCCGGCGTCGCTGTCGGAACCGGGGTTGGTGAGGGCGTCGGTATCGTGTAGGTCGCAACGGTCGCATCGCCGCTATTAGCAACGATCACCGCATTACCAGAGATAAAGGCCGCTCCGGTTGGAATATTCAGCAACGTCGCCGATCCACCGATATCCTCTTGCAGCGCGGGGGTGCCCCCAACGATCGAAAAAATGAGCAATTGACTCGGCGCGACCGAGGCTGGGTTGAGCGTCGTAATCGCCATGAGGTTCTGGGCGCGCTCGATGGACAACCCACGCGGTTCGGGGGCCGCGAGCGAGGAGCCAAGGAAGGTCGCAAATGGGAGCACGTCACCGGTCGCCTGCGGATTGAATTGAAGGATCGACGACGAGCCTGTGTTCGCGTTGTAGTTGGCAACCCAGAGATTCCCCGTGGAATCGAAATCGAGGTACTGAGGAGCGTTCAGCGTCGTTGACGATCCGCCGATCTGATAGCTCGGCGCAGTCAGCGAGGCGGTCGTCGAGGAAAAGATCGCCACCGCGTTGACCGAGGTATTCGCCGCGTAGAGCGTCGACGTGGCAAAATTCGGGCCGATGTTGAGGTTGGTCGACGTACTGGAATTGCACGCAGCGACCGCGACTGCGACGCTGATGGCGGCGAGTCCGAGGGTTAAACGACGAAGCATGAAGTCTCCTTGAGAGCGAGCTGACTCAGGTTCCGCCCCGCCCCAATCTTTCCTTGGCTCACCCGGGTGGCAGGAGCTCGATGCAGCATCCAGAGTGCGAGAACGACTCCCGCGAGGAGGATAGCGGCAACGATCGCGCGCAGCAGCAGGCGCCGCCGATAGATCGGGCGACTCGACTCGGTGTCGATGATTGAACGAGGCACGAAAGGTTACTCCTTTGAGTAGGTGATCCGAACGGGGAACCGTCGGGCGGCTTCAACGCGGCGAGCGCCCAGAATCGCCAGCATCTCACCGACGGTTACAAAACGATAGCCCGCATGTCGGAAGGCCGGCACGATCTTTTCTAGTGCCTTCACGGTGGCACGTTTCCCGCTATGGAGCAGCAAGATCTCGGGCTCGGTGGCGTGTGCGGCGACATGCGCCTCGATCTCCCGCGAGGTGAGTTCGCGCCAATCCCCGGCGTCGTCGCTCCAGAGGATCGTCTTCATCCCCAGCGACTGCGCGACGCGAAGGGTCGCAGCGGTGTAGCGCCCGTGCGGGGGGCGGAATAACGCAGCGGCGGAGCGGTCGCCCGTGATGCGCAAGAGCGTGTCGCGCCCTTCGACGAGCTCTCGACGAACCTGGGCCGGGCTCTCGTGGTCGAGATCGGGATGAGTCTGCGTGTGATCCCCGATTTCGTTTCCATCGATTGCAATACGACGGGCGATTTGCGGCCACCATCCGGCGTCGCGACCGATCAGGAAGAAGGTCGCGCGCACGTGGAGCCGCTCGAGTTCGTCGAGCAACATCGGCGTATACATGGGATATGGGCCGTCGTCGAACGTCAGGGCGATCAGGCGTTCGCCGCTACTCCGCGGCGCAGGGACGAGCTTATGGACGACCCGTGCAACGCGAACGAGCGGACCTTTCCCGATCGCCCGGTGCAACGAGGTCGTCGGTTCGATCAGCGTGGGGTGCGGTTTCGAGACGCGCAAAAACCAACGAACGCCTTCGATGCCGAGAAGAACCACAAGCATCGCAAGAACGATGCGAAGATAGGGACGCACGTCGATCGATCTACGGCGTCGGCGCCGCGCTGGGGCTAGGGCTCGGGCTCGGTAGAGCGTGTACCGCGAGTCCGTCGTCGCGCCCGATCACGACGGTCACGTCGCTTGTGGAACCCGCGGCCGGTGCCTCGACGACCAACGCATTCTGCATCGCCTTCGGCAGTCCCGATGCGACTTTCTCTCCGGCAAAGGTCGTCGCGGAATGAGCGCGCACGACACTGTTATCGTGGTACGACGTGCTGTTCCCGACCTTTCCGATGCGGTACCCCTCTGCTTTGAGCACCCGCGCGAGATCGCCGGCCGCTCCATCGATACCGCTGCCATTCTCCACATCGACGCGTAGCGAGGACGGAGCGATCGCCGCGAGCGCTCCGGGATCGGCGGTAGGGGCAGGGGAAGGTGGTGCTATCAACATCGACTCTGCTAAGCGGCGTCGCGCATTCTTATCGGGAACGATGGCATCGCCATAACCCGGCAGATAGACGTTCGCAACGTAGGGTACCTGATGCGCGATGATCTGCGAAGGCTTTATGCCGACGTAGTAGCGAGCCAGCGAAAGCAACTCCGCCTTCGAAAAATTCGTCTGCACGTTTGCCAGCATCGTCCTGACGAGCTGCCCGGCATGCAAGATGGTGTTGAGCTTATTGCGCTCCAACTTTCTGGCGAGTGCGTGGAGCACTTCTTGCTGGCGGCGAATGCGACACGGATCGCCGCACCAATCGTGACGGTAGCGCATATAGCCGACGGCCTGCGCGCCGTCGAGATGTTGCACCCCGGTCTTGAGATGAATGTGTAAGTGTCCCCAGTTGTCGTCGTAGTTAATAGGGCTTTTATCCTTGGGATCGCTGTTTTCGACGTCGACGGTAACTCCACCGATATCGTCGATCAGTTCGCGCGTCGCATTGATACGCAAAATAACGTAGCGATCGAATCCGGGGATGCCGAGCCAGCGCGAAATGACCTGCTCGGCTTCTTTGACGCCGCCATCGGCCTGTGCCTGATTGATCTTCGCTTGGCTCCCATCGGGCATCGTGGCGACCATATCGCGCGGCACCGAAAGTTCGAAAATTCGCTTGTTGACGAGATCGAGATTGACCGCCCAAATGACGTCGCTCCGCGATTGCGCCGAAAACGGCAAATCGTTATCGGTGTAATCGTAATCGAGGCCAACGACGAGCACGCGTAACTGCGAACGACCGAATACTTGCTGAGGAGAAGGGATGAACGCATCCCCCAATATCGCCAGCGGCGTTTCGTGCTTGAAAATCGAGAAGCCCAATACGGTAGAGATCGCCAACAGCACCACCAGCCCGGCAACGATAGCGACACGACGAGCGACCCGCGACCGGCGCGTCGGCGGCGTTGTAGGGGGCTCGGGGGGCTGCGGTGCGCTGCGCCGCGGGCGCGGGATCGACTCGTCAGGCATGCGCGGGAACCCCCGTTACGACGCGAGCGGCAAAATCGAAAGCGGTGGCAGCGGTTAGTTCGAGATCCACGAAGGTTCCCGGGATCAGATCGCCGGCGACGAAGACTCCGCCGTCGACGCCAGGTGCTTCGCCCTGCGAGCGTCCGTACCACACCGTTGCGGGAAGATGGGCCCGCAACGGATCGCCGCGACGAAGGGTGCGACGTTCTTCGACGAGCACGCGCTCGACGTTTCCAACACGCGCGAGCCGCGCTTTCTCCGAGGCCGCTCGCTGCGCTTCACGCAATCGAAGTAAACGCTTTCGGCGCTCGCGTGCGGGAACGCGCGATCCGAGTTTCGCTGCCGGGGTCCCTTCCTCGGAACTATATTCGAAGAAACCGACGCGGTCGAGACCGGCGCGAGCGATCCATTCTTCGAGATACGCAACGTGCTCTTCACGCTCGCCCGGAAACCCGACGATGAATGTCGAGCGCATCGTCATGCCCGGAACGCGTTCGCGAAACGATTCGATGATCTCCAGGTAACGTTCGCCGTTACCGGGGCGCAGCATCGCCCGCAAGACTTCGGGGTGGGCGTGTTGCAACGGCATATCCATGTATTTGCATACTTTGGGCAAACGCGCCATCGCTTCGATGAGTTCGCTATCGACCGTTGCGGGGTAGAGATAGAGCAGGCGAATCCATTCGAGGCCGTCGATTTCGTGCAATCGTTCCAGTAACGTGGCGAGCCCGCCGCGACGATAGCCGCGGTCGCGCCCCCACATAGAGGTATCCTGTGCGATCAAAATCAATTCGCGCGTACCCGCTGCGGCGAGCGCCCGCGCTTCGGCGAGGATCGACTCCTCGCTGCGGCTACGAAACGTCCCGCGCAACTGCGGGATGATGCAAAAGGTACAGGGATGGTCGCAGCCTTCGGCGATCTTGAGATAGGCGGTCGCTTGCGGCGTCGTGATGAGGCGCGGCAGAAAATCGTGTTCCGGCTCGGCCTCAAACGCTAGGCGAATCGGCTTGCTTCCCGCCTTGACGTCATCCAGTAGCTCGACAATCGAGGCGTAGGATCCGGTGCCGACGACACCGTCGATCTCCGGAATGAGCGACTGCAATTGCTCGCCGTAGCGTTGCGCCAGGCAGCCTGCGACCACCAATTGTTGGTCGGGGCGTTTGCGTTGCGCTCGTTCGAGAATAACTTCGGTCGACTCGGCTTTTGCGGGATCGATGAACGCACAGGTGTTAATAACGACCGTATCGGCAGCATCGGCATCGCTCTCTAATTGCCACCCGGCCGCACCGAGCTTGGCAATCATCACCTCGGTATCGACGAGGTTTTTCGCGCAGCCCAAACTCACGAACGAAACCGATGGCATCTCGACGGCGCCTAGCGGTAATTCACGAACTGTAACGGCAGTTCGAAGTTCGAGGCTTTCAACGAGGCGATCACCGCCTGAAGGTCGTCTCGGTTTTTCCCCGTGACGCGAATTTGTTCGTCTTGATACTGGGCGCTGACCTTGAGTTTAAGCCCCTTGATCCGTTCCATCAATTCTTTGCTCTTGTCCTTTGGGATGCCGTTGCGCAAAACGATCTTGCATCGCACCATCGAATTCGCGGCTGCCTCGTTCGCGCCCATTTCAAATGCTTTAATATCGATGCCGCGTTTGGTCGCTTTTGCTTGCAACATATCGATGACGTTGCGCATTTTCATTTCATCGTCGGCAAGCACCGTAATGCTCGTATCGTCGGACTCGACGCTCGTCTTGCTATTGCGGAAATCGAAACGCGTCTCGATCTCTTTTCGCGTTTGATTGAGCGCGTTGTCGAGTTCTTGACGGTCGATTTTCGAAACGATATCGAATGAGGCTTCGCTCGGCATTACAGCGTAAAAGTCCGTTCCACGACGACGCCGGCGCCGCCTAAGGGCCCGACATCTTTACCGTCGACGTTGAGGGTGACGGCAGCCGCGTTTCCGACGCGCACGGTGACGTGCTTCCCTCGGAATGCGCGTTGCGTACCGGCGGGAAACGTCCCCACCATGCTAACATTCCCGTCAACGGTAACCCGCAGCCACGAGGTGCCCGCGAGGCGGAGGATCAGCGTCCCCTGCCCCGGGGTAATGCTCGCGGAGCTCGGGCTGGCGCCGGGGCTCGGGCTAACGCCGGGGCTC
>JABEUX010000198.1 GCA_013044185.1 Vulcanimicrobiota bacterium
GATATTGGTTGCGGCAAGGTTGTAATTGAGAATCGAGGATTGGAGCACGATGCCGTCGATCGATACGGCGTGATTCTGGAGATAATTCACCAGCATTGCGGTGCGCGGCGTACCGTAAGATTCCCCATAGAGAAAGCGCGGTGAGTTCCAACGGTTGAATTTCGTTAGGTAGCGCTCGATAAATTGGGCGAACATCTTGATGTCGTTATCGGAACCGAAGACTTTCTTGGCATCGGCGCCGGGCAAGATACGGCCGTAGCCGCTCGCGGGCATATCGACGAAGACGAGATCGGTCGTATCGAGGAGCGTGTCGGGGTTGGAAACGAGGTGGTAGGGCGGAGGGGCGGTGATGCCGCCGTTGGCGGCGATAGCGGCGCGAATCGGGCCCCACGAACCCATCCGCAGCCAGATCGTCGAACTCCCCGGGCCTCCGTTATAGAGAAAGGTGATCGCCCGCCGATTCGGGTTCTCGCCATTGCGGGTATAGGCGGTATAGAACATCGTTGCCAGCGGCGTGCGCTTGGCGCCGCGTACGACGATCGTTCCCGCCCGCGCGGTATAGTCGAGGCGCTTGCCGTCGAGGAGCATGCTGTGCTGCGTCACCGCGTCGGGGACGCGGGTCCAGGCCGGCAGTGCAGTGGTTTTCTTCGGAGCGGCGGCGAGTGCACTAGTAGTGAGAAGGAGAGCGGCTGCCGCCGCAAGACGAAGTGCGTTCACGGTGCGATTTTCCATCATTATCGATTCCCCAAGGTTGCGGCGTACCAACGTTCGAGGTCGGCATGATAGTGGGCGAGCGCTTTCGGGGCGAGATAGATCATATGTCCCGATTTATAAAACCCGTAGGTGATGTTCTGGAGAAGCGAGGGACGCACGTTGAGGTGATCGAGCGCGAACTCGGTTTCTAGAAAGGGCGTGGCGAAATCGTAATAGCCGTTCGCCGAGAATATTTTGAGGTGCGGGTCGTAACTCAATGCGTCGGCAAGATCCGGCGTGACGTCGGTCGTCGGATTCCCGCGGTGCGTGTTGTCCCAGCCGCCGCCCGGAATGCCGTCGTGTGCGATGATGTTATAGATTTGCGTTCGATACTGAAGGGTAGGGTTGTATTTGAGGTCGACGCGGAGATATTGGTTGATCGCAGTCGTGTACGGATAATCGATCGCCGCATCGGTGGGGTCCCAGCGCGGCTGGTTTTCGGCGCCATCGGTAGTATCGGTAACGAAACGGCCGTCGAGCCGGCCCGTTTCGAGCCCGTTGTCGCGCAACAACTCGCTCTCGAAGCGCCAGTACGGTACGCGGAGATTATTGTTGCGAATGAAGCTCTCCGGAAGCCCGGTATAGGCATGCAGTTTCCCAACAATGAGATTGCGCCGTCGTTGCGACAGGCTCGACCCGCGCGCGAGTGCATTCATGTATTCACCGAGCGCAAACGCGCTCACTTTCGCGACAAACGGGCGCAAATGTACCGGACGATTGGGAAGCGCATGGTGGTACCACGCGGTCGCCGCCTCGGTGGGAAGATAAAAAGCGTAGGCCCAATCGCTGCCGCCGATCGGGGTTGCTCCGGTGACATCGAGGCCGAAATTAAGAATCGACGATTGCAGGACGACGCCGTTGATGCCGACGCCTTTCTGCTGGAGATAATGGACCAACGCCGCCGAACGGGTCGTGCCGTAGGACTCGCCGTAAAGAAATTTTGGCGAGTTCCAGCGCCCGAACGTACTCGCATAGCGCTCGACGAACTGGCCGAACGCAGCGACGTCCTTATCGACGCCGAAAAACATCTTCGGCTTCCCGACCCCGACGATGCGGCCGAAGCCACTGTCGGGCATATCGATGAAGACGAGATCGGTGACGTTGAGTAAGCTGTATTGATTCTTTACGATGCGAAACGGCGGGCCGCCGGTAATCGTGCCGTCGCCGACTTCGACGCGAACCGGCCCCCAGGATCCCATGTGCAGCCACATCGACGAGCTCCCGGGCCCGCCGTTGTAGAGAAAGGTAATCGGGCGCCGCTCCGGGCTCGCGCCGTTCTCGGTGTATGCGACGTAAAACATCCGCAAGGTCGGTTGATGCTGCTCATTGCGAAGCACGATCGTTCCGGCGCGGGCCGTATAGGGGATGCTCTTTCCATCGAGCACGATCGTATGTTCGGTGACCGAATCGGGATAGAAACTCGCGTTTTGTATTGCGTCGACCTTGGGAACTGGGACGGCAGTCGCCGCTGCCGAGCGTGCCGGCGATATGGCGGCGAGCGCCGCGCCCAGCAATGCAATCGGCAAGGAGAGGGTGCGTTTCACGTCGATTCCTTTGGCTTGAAGACGCTCGAAAGTTCCTTCGACCTTCGAATACCGCTCGCGCTCACCCTTCACCCTGCCCGAAGAAGCGCGCGCTTGCTTTGCCGAAGAGAGGCCCGAAATGAAAGTATCTGCACGGTGAACGCCGTTATCGCAGCGGTGGCTGTGTGGGGGCTGCTGCTCCCGCTGCTGCTCGTCCTTATCGTAACGCTTCGTCGTGGCGAATGGCGCATCGATATCGCGCAGGGCGCGCTCGGGGGGCTAGCAACGATCGCGATCGTCAAAGCGAGCGCCGCTGCATTCTACGAACGACGCCCGTTTCTCGTCGAACATCTCCACCCGCTCGTCGCACACGCTGCCGACAATGCGTTTCCCTCCGACCACCTTGCAGCGTGCGGTTTAGCGGTTGGGTACCTTTGGACGCGCTCGAAGGCGCTGGCCGTGCTTGCATTGGTTGCCGCCGTCGCAATCGGGAGTGCACGCGTGCTCGCTCGCTTGCACTATCCGCAAGATGTGATCGCCGGGTTCGCGTTCGGCCTCGGTGGTGCGTTGCTCGGAGCTTGGGCAGCGCGGCGGTTGCCCTTTATTCGAAGCGGAGCGCCTCGATCGGGCTAAGGTTCGCGGCCTTCTGAGCCGGATAATACCCGAAGAAAATACCGACCATCGCCGAAAATCCGACGGACGCAAAGATCCAACCGGGGGGAATGAGCGTCGGCCACTTCGCGAGCAATGCAACGAGGATGGTTCCCAACACGCCGACGACGACGCCGATCACGCCGCCGATCGTCGAAAGTACGATCGATTCGGTCAGAAATTGGTTGAGGATGGTGCGCGCACGTGCGCCGACCGCCATGCGCAATCCAATTTCGCGCGTGCGTTCGGTGACGGAGACCATCATAATATTCATGATGCCGATTCCGCCGACGAGAAGCGATACGGCAGCGACGCCGGCGAGCAAGAGTTCCATGACCGCTCCGGTGGAGGATGCGGCCTGCGCGAACGCCTGCAAATTGCGAACCTGGAAATCGTACGGTTGCGGGGCGACGATGCGATGGCGTTGCGCGAGAAGCGCGATGACCTCCACCTGCACCGGATTCACCTGTGCTGCGGTGGTGGCGGAGATCATCAGTAAATTGACGGTCGTTAGGCCGGTGAGGCGCTCCATCGCCGAGGAGTAGGGGATCAGGACGACGTCGTCTTGGTCCTGCCCCATGCCGCTCTGCCCGAGTGCGGTGAGCGTTCCGATAACGGTGAACGGTGAGCCTTTAATAATCACGGTCTTTCCGATCGGCGAAACGCCGCCGGGGAAGAGTTGTGTAACCACCGTCTGGCCGAGTACCGCGACCTTCGCTATCGATGCGACATCGCTCTGCGATAGAAACCGCCCGCTCGCTAACGGCCACGCTTTAATAAACGTATAGGTTGGTGCGACGCCGGTGATCTGGGTCTGCCAGTTATTGCCGCCCGCGACGACCTGCGAGCGAACGCTTACGATCGGTGAGACCGCTGCAACGCCGGGCAGCTGCGCGATTGCGAGGCCGTCCTGCGGTGTCAGCGAGGAGGCGCCCCCAAACCCCGTTCGCAC
>JABEUX010000040.1 GCA_013044185.1 Vulcanimicrobiota bacterium
CATCCAAATCGGGCTTCAGGCGACGAATACGCAGACGCTCCGAATCTCGAATATTAACCTGGCACTCTCGGCCGCGAACAATCCCTCGATTGGCTCCGAGGATGCCATCGGGCAGATCGATATTGCGCTGGGAATTCTTTTGAATCAGCAGGCGCAGTTGGGCGCCGTGGTGGTGCGCCTGAACGAGGATGCAAATAACGACAATATTGCGGCCGTCAATCTCCAAGCCTCGGAATCCTCGATTCGCGATCTCAACGTCGGGCAAGCGACGACGGAGTTTACGAAGTTGCAGGTCCTGGTGCAGGTCGGCACCTCGGTCCTCGCGCAGTCGAATAATAACGCTCAGTCGGTACTCGGGCTCTTCCGCTAACCTCAGCTCCACCCCCGCGCCCTCGCAGGGCTAGCCAGGCGCCTCCTTCGCCGGCGGATCTGTAAAAAAGTGTAGGTACCCGCTCGCCCTCCGTGGTATATTGGGCGGCGCCGCGATGGAGAGATGGCCGAGCGGCTGAAGGCGGCGGTTTGCTAAACCGTTATACGATGTCAAGTCGTATCGAGGGTTCGAATCCCTCTCTCTCCGAATCCGCGCTCTGCACGCATAGCAGGGATACGAAAGGCCCGCCCCGTATCATGGGCGGTCGTCTCAACGACGATGTGCGGTCGTAGCTCAATTGGATAGAGCAACAGGCTACGAACTTGTAGGTTGGGGGTTCGAGTCCCTCCGACCGCAGATCACCGACGAGGGCGAACGTGAGAACGTTCGCCCTCGTTTTCGTGCGTTCAGACTTTCGGAACGAAGATCATTCGGCTCTGCGGATAGTCGAAGATGATGCGTTTGAATTGACGCAGAAAATCGAGGGCGAGCCTCGCCGCGTCGCCCAATATCGGCGTCGTAAAGCCGTTTGAATCCGATTGCCAGGCGACGTTACCGGTGAACCCGGTCGAACTCTCGCGCCCCGTCCGAACCGAGCGGGTGTCTTCGCGATATGCGAGCCCCAGATGTCGAATCTGATCGGCAGCCTTCAGTTTGCCGCTTTTATCCGAAACGTTGATCTCGGCAAAATGTTTGGCGAGCATCATGGCGCCCGTTAGAAGAAATGAAAAAATCAGGCGTAATTTCAGCATGGAGGCGTCCTTCGCAGACCTTCCCTCTTGAACCTCGGGCGGGGGGCTGGTAGAGTACGGTGTCGTATCATCGGTTTTATGCCGGTCGTGGCTCGGTAGCTCAGCGGTAGAGCAGGGGACTCATAAGCCCTTGGTCGGGTGTTCAAATCACCCCCGAGTCAGAGAAACGGGGAGCGGCCGCCCTCGCGGTGGCCGCGCCTTCGTGTAAAAGGGAGCTCAGCGATGTCAACGATTCCTTGCGACTTTTGCCCGCATCCGGTCGACCGTTCGCAGATGGAAGAGATCGAACTCTCGCACTACGTCCCCGACAGCTCGGGGGACGATCTTGCCTATGCGCGCACCTATTTCTTCGGCCACCCCGATTGCGTGCGAAAATTCTATCGCGGCCTCGTCGATCATAAGCTCGACCTCTTCAAACACATTCCCAGCCCCGGCGTACCGCCGGAGGCCGGGTAGTCGCGACGCATCCTGCGCCCGTAGCTCAGCTGGATAGAGCGCTGCCCTCCGAAGGCAGAGGCCGGGGGTTCGAATCCCTCCGGGCGCGAGAATCTCCGTGACCGACATCGACTTCATGCGCCGCGCGATCGAGCTCGCCTCACGCGCCGAGGCAGAGGGCGAGGTGCCGATCGGCGCGCTTCTCTGCGTCGGCGAGCTCGTCATCGAGAGCTGGAATCGCAAGGAATCTCAGCACGATGCGACCGCGCACGCTGAAATGCTCGCGATTGCCGAGGCCTCGCGACGGCTCGGGCGTTGGCGCCTCAGCGACGCGACGCTCTACGTCACCAAGGAGCCCTGCGTGATGTGCGCCGGCGCGCTCATCGCTGCGCGTATCGGCCGCGTGGTCTACGGCGCATCCGATCCTAAGGGGGGAGCCGATGGTGGAGCCTTCGATATCCTCCGCTCGCCGAAGACGAATCATCGCCCGGAGGTGCGTGCGGGGGTGCTCGAAGCGGAGAGCTCCGAGCAGTTGGTCGCGTTTTTTCGCGGGCGTCGGGAAGGGAATCGCGAGGCGCCGCGGTAGTACGGGCGTCGCACCCGCGTCGCAATATGGAGAGGTGGTCGAGCGGTTGAAGGCACCCGCCTCGAAAGCGGGCAGACGTGATGAGCGTCTCGAGAGTTCGAATCTCTCCCTCTCCGCCATGCACGGAACGCTCTTCGCCCTTTTGGGGCGAGGAGCGTTCCGTTATGCCGCCGCCGGCCGCGCTAAATAGAATCCTTGCACGTAATCGACGCCCTGTGCCGTAACCCAGGCGAGTTCCTCGGGGCGTTCGATCCCCTCGGCGATCACTGCGAGTTTCAACTCCTTCGCGAGTTCGATGAGGCGTTGTGCGAGCGTCGCTTTGAACGGGTCGAGGTGGATCCCGGCGATCAACGCAATATCGAGTTTTACATAATCCGGGCGTAGCAAACCGAGCATGTTCAACGAAGAGAAACCCGAGCCGAGATCGTCGAGCGCGATGGCGAGCCCGCGTTGGCGATAGAAATCGAGCACGCGAAGCAGATGTTGAACGTCATCCACGCGTTCGCTCTCAACGACCTCCATCACCACGCGGTTGAAGGGGATGCTGTTGCGTTCTAACGCGGCGAAGGTGGTGGCTAAACAGGTTACCGGATCGTAGATCGACGATGGAATAAAGTTCAGGAAGAGCTTCCCTGAAAATCCGGCCGCTGCAAAGGCGTCGATCGCGCTCTCACGCGCGACGCGGTCGAGCGCCGGGGCCAATCGGGCCTCTTGGGCGACGCTGAAAAGGCGGCCGATCGGAGCGGTGGAATTCGCTAATCGCAGCAGCGCTTCACGTGCGAAAATTCGCGTTGGTTCCGAGGCCTCGAAGATCGGTTGAAAGTGCGTGGTGAATGCACGCCTCGCGATCGCGGTGCCGAGCCAGTCGAACTCAATGCGACGCTGCAAGACGGCGAACGGAGCGCTCTCGAAGGCACGGTCGACGGTTAGCGGCTCGTCGTCGGCGACGACGAGCGCGTGGAGGCGCTCCGATTCAACCGAAGTGATCGCCGACGCCAGGCAAGCGACGTACGCACGCAACTCGTCGGCGTTGCCGGTGACCCGCAACCACGAGCGCTCCACCGTTGCGTCCGGTAATGCGCGCTCGACTTTCACGCGGAGATGATCGATCTCGGTCCGCAGAAATAACGTGCCGCGCGGAGGAAGCGTCGGCTCGATTGGCTCTCGACAGTCGCAACTCATACTCCCTGCGAGCGTTTCGGAGGCGGGTGCTGCGCTCCCCGCATGGTTTTGCAAGCGCGATGGCCAAGCGCGACCGATATGAACATGCGGCTTGCCTTCCTCTCCTCGTTGCTCGCCGTGTTGCTAGGGGCGGGGAAGCAGGCGCCGCCGCTCGGCTCGGTGCCGTGGCGCTCGGTCGGCCCCGCGATCTCCGGTGGTCGCGCGAGCAGCGTTGTTGGGAGTAACAGCGATCCCATGCTCGTCTTGGTGGGGAGTGCCGGCGGTGGTGTTTGGCGCAGCGACGATGGCGGGCTCCACTTTCGACCGATCTTCGATCGCGAGCCCGTCAGCGCGATCGGTGCGGTGGCGATCGACCCCGCCGATCCATCGACGATCTGGGTCGGTACCGGTGAGGCAAATCCGCGCAACGATGTGAGCCTCGGCGACGGGCTCTATCGCAGTACCGATGCCGGCGCACGCTGGACTCGTTCGCTCGCGTTGCCGCAGAGTTCGATCTCTTCGATCCTCGTCGACCCTGCGAATCCCGCGCACGTCATCGTCGGCGTTCTCGGCGACCCCTTTGCAGCGACGAACGATCGCGGTATCTACGTGACCGAGAACGACGGAGCGACGTGGCGGCACACGTTTTTTCTCGATGCGCGTACCGGTATCTCCGATATGGCGATGAATCCGAAGAATCCACGCGAAATGCTCGCCGGGGCGTGGACGATGCGTCGGAATGGCTGGAGCCTTCACAGCGGCGGTCCGCTCGATGGGCTCTACCGTTCGATCGACGGCGGTGCGACCTGGCAGCGCGTACAGGCGCCGGGGCTACCGAAGGGGCCGTTGGGGCGCATCGCCGTCGCTTTTGCGCCCTCCAATCCGCAACGAATCTACGCGCTGCTGCAATCGCGTCACGGCCTGCTCTGGCGTTCGAGCGATGGCGGCGCGCATTGGCGGAACGTCAGCAACGACACGACGATCGACGAGCGCCCATTCTATTTCAGCCATCTCACCGTCGATCCGAAAAATGAGAACCATCTCTGGTCGGCCTCCGTGCATCTGACCGAGAGCACCGACGGAGGCTTGCAGTGGCAGATCACCGGGCACGGTACGCACGGCGACCATCACGATATGTGGATCTCCGAGGACGGCCTCCGTATCCTTGAGGCCGACGACGGTGGACTCGCGATGAGCAACGATGGCGGGAAGCGCTGGCTATGGCGAAAAGTTCTGCCGATCTCTCAACTCTATGGCGTCGGCGCGAGCGGTGGTTGGAATTATCGTGCATGCGTACCGTTACAAGATAACGGCATCTACTGCGCGCACGTTGCGATGCCCGATCCGGGAGGCTTCTCCGCGAGTGCCTGGCGTAGCGTCGGCGGCGGTGACGGCACCGCCGCGTACCCCGATCCGAGCGACCCGGATCTCATTTGGACGACCTCGGCCGGCGGCAATTACGACACGACCTTACAATCGGTCGATCTTGCGACCGGTGAGACGCGCGATCTCTCGCCGTACGTGCGCGATCAGAATGTTGTTCCGCCCGCCGAATTACGCTATCGCTTTAATTGGGAGACGCCGTTGGCGTTCGATCCCTTCAACCCGCATCGTCTGTACACCGCAGGCGACGTGCTCTTTGCAACGACCGATCGTGGGCAGAGTTGGCGGGTTCTGAGCCCCGACCTCACCTTGCACGATCTCGCACACGAAAAGATGACCGGAGGCTTGACGCTCGATGGTACCGGCGCGGAGACCTCCGATACGATCCTCTCGATCGCTCCGTCGACGCTGCGGCGCGGCGAGATATGGGTCGGCACGGACGACGGCCTCGTGCAACTGACGCGCGATGGTGGGAAGCATTGGAAAAATGTGACGCCGTTGGGAACCGTTCCCTTCGGTCGCTTCGCATCCATCGCGCTCTCGCCGCGCCGGCCCGGGGCGGCCTACGCTATCGAAGACGCGCACATGGTCGGCGACGCGCACCCGTACGTCTTCCGTACGAATGACTATGGAGCGCATTGGCAGCGTATCGATCGCGGTTTACCGATCGAATCGGCACGTTGCATCACCGTCGACCCACGCACGCCCGGGCTTCTCTACCTTGGGATGGAGCGCGGTATCGAAGCATCATGGGATTGGGGCGCTCGGTGGACGAGAATCAACGATGCGATGCCGCCGGTCTCGGTGCGTGCGATCGTCGTACAGCCGCAACGCAACGATCTGCTCGTGGCGACGCACGGACGCGGCCTCTACGTGCTCGACGACGCCTCGGCGTTGCAGGGGCTCGCGCGCGCGCAAGGAGCCGGTGCGGCATTTTTTCAGCCGCGAACCGCATATCTGCTCAATCAAAACGCCTGGTGGAACACGCGCGACGATGGTGAATCCGCTCCCTACGGAGCGATATTTTCGTACTATCAGTCGGCTCCAAGCGCTAAGGCTCCGCGCGTCGAGATCCTCGATGCAGGTGGACGGCTCGTTCGTCGTCTCCGCGCTCTGCCAAATAGAGCGGGAATCGGTCGCGTCGTTTGGGACCTCACCGAGGCGCCGCCGGTGCCCTGGAAGAGCGCCCCGCGTTGGAACCGCGGCTATCCCGGCGGCGCGTCGGTTCTGCCGGGAATCTACACCGTGCGGATGACGCTCCAAGGCCGCGTATTCTCTCGCCGGCTCACCGTCGCTGCCGATCCGCGTATGCACGCATCGATCGCCGCCTACCGTGCGGCGCAATCGGCGACGCGACGTGCGTTCGCCATGCTCTCATCGATCGACAACGCACTCAACGCTCTCGATACTCGTGAGGTGGAGATTCGGTCGCAACCCGCGAGCGCGCGACGTTCGGCGTTGCTCGCTCGGATCGCGCGCTTGCGCGCGAGCCTCACCTCCAGCCCGCATGCGGATCAAGACGACGACTTCCTACGCGATCGAATTCGCGAACGCGTGCAGACGGAGATCGGTTCGCTGCAAACCTCACCCGTCGCGCCAACCGTCGAACAGTTGCGTGAGAACGCGGTCTTGGCGAAGCTGACGGCGCTGCGCGTCGGTGCCGTTACGGCGTGGCTATCGGGCGCGGCGTCCCCATAAGCGCGGGGTCGGGTGCGGTCGACGGAAACGTAAATTCGTCGTAGCGCGTCACCGCTCGGACGTTAAAAGAAAAGCCGAGAGCGTGTTCGGTCGCCGAAAAAACGCCGCGCACGACGACCCAGTATCCATCGATGCGGCGATAGGTGAGTCCGATACGCATGTCGCTTCGGCTATCGCTCAGCACGACATGCTGCGGAAGCCCCGTCGTCGGATCGACCCGTACCTCGCTCGGATACATTCCGGTGTCGAGCGGTGTCGGTGCGATGAGCAGGTGCGGTGCATCGGACGTGGAGTCGGGGGCGTAACTCGGATCGAGAAAGCTTATATAGGGGACGACGACGTCGGCACTCGGATCGGGCGCGGGGATCGGAAAAAGGAGCGGCGTTCCGCGCTTGAGGGTGATCGAGATCGCTTTGAGATTTGCGTAGTACGAAAACATAAAGCTCGAAAATGGATCGAAATAGGGAATGATGGGGAACGCCTCCCCGATGCGTGTAGCGCCGTGAGGAAGGTCGTGCATGATCGCGTAATTGTCTGCGTTCCGAACCTCGACGCTGCGATCGATCTCCTGAGAACGCCCGAGCGATGGGACGGTAACGCTCGTTCGTTCGCGATAGGTGATATAGGTCGGCGGCCGGGCGCTATATGCAGCTGTCGTGCGGTTTACGAGAAGCGCGAGCGCGAGGTCGGCACCGATCATCGAGATCCTCTTCGGCAGAGGAGCCACGCCTTCCGGTACCGCACTCCCTTCTCGTGGATAGAGAGGATCGCATTGCCCTCGACCGTCGCGTCATCGATTGGCGGAGAGCGATTCACCGCCGTCCCGAGCTCGGGTTTCAGGAGAGCGAAACACAGTCGCTGATCGAGCGCGAACTCGACGCACTCGGAATCGAGCATCGACGCGCAGCGCGGACCGGTGTCGTCGGCGTCATTCGCGGGGCGTTGCCGGGGCGCACGGTCGCATTGCGCGCCGATATGGATGCCTTGCCGATCTCGGAACGAACCGGGCTCCCGTTTGCATCGGAGGTTCCCGACGCGATGCATGCGTGCGGTCACGACGCACACGTGGCGATGTTGCTCGGGGCGGCGACGCTGCTACAGGCGCGACGCGCGGAATTACACGGCAACGTCGTCTTACTTTTTCAGCCCGCAGAAGAAGGCCCGGGCGGGGCGGAGCCGATGATTGCCGAGGGCGCACTGGAGAATCCGCACGTCGATTGTGCGGCGATGCTGCACGTGGACGTACGGCTGCCGACCGGTACGATCGGCGTTACGCCGGGGCCGGTCAATGCCTCCGCCGACGAGTTTACGTTGCGGATCCTCGGGCGCGGCGGGCATGGTGCCTATCCGCACACCGGCGTCGATGCAATCGTTGCGGCGTCGGCGGTCGTCGGTGCCCTGCAAAGTATCGTTGCGCGCGAAATCGATCCGCTCGCGAGTGCGGTCGTCACGATCGGCACGATCGCGGGCGGGTATCGCAACAATGCACTCGCCGACGAAGTGGTGATGACCGGAACGCTGCGCGCTCACGATCCCGCGATACGCGATTCCTTCGCCGCACGCGTCGAGCGAATCGCGCGTTCGGTCGCCGAAGGATATGGCGCGCGCGCCGAGCTCGAGTTGCGCCGAGGCTATCCCCCGGTCGTCAACGATACGGAGATCGCGCGCGGATTCGCTCCTATTCTCGCTCGGGAGGCGGGGGTAACCGTCATCGAGGCCGCACCGACGATGGGCGGCGAGGATTTTGCATATATCGCGCTCGCCGTGCCGGCGCTCCAGATGCGCCTCGGCATCCGCAACGAGGGGATCGGCGCGCTCCGCTCCGGACATAGCGCCGAGTTTATCCTCGACGAAGCGGCGCTCGCGCACGGTGTCGATGCCCTGCTCGCCTTCGTCGTTGCGCTTGGCTCTGGGGAGCTTCCGCTCGGGGGGAAACGCAACCCCTAGTATCTGCGACAAAAGCAGGTACTATAAATTGTGTCTGCGAAGCCAATTCCTATGGACGTCTATCGGAGCGAAGACCTGCCGCGAGGCTGCGCGCACTTCGAGGCCGCGATCGATCTCCCGGCAATCCCCGAGGAAGCCTTTGCGCTGCTCTGCGCGGTTGAGAAGTGGCCGGCTTGGCTGCCATTGGTTCGAAGCGCACAACGGCAGCTGGGCGCGGGCCCGCTCGCGCTCGGCGATGAGGTCCTACTTCGCCTCGGCGAGCCGCGCGACGAAGAGCAGCTTTTCGAGGTGCGACGGCTCGTCGGCAACTACTGTTTGACGCTCGTCGGAGCTTACTCCACACGGCGACGGATTGATTTTCGCCTCGAGCGACAGAGCAACCGAGCTCGACTGCGCGTGGCGTGGCTCTATCCGACCTATCATGGCGCGATGGGGAGCGCGCTCGACCACCTGCTTCGCGGGCGTGCGGTTGCAGCAATGCTCGACCGGGCGACGATGCAATTTCGCGGCTTGCTTGAAGCGAGTCTCGTATCTTAGCAGTCGTTGACCTGGAGTGCCAAAGCCGTTAGAATCGATCTATGCCGCTCTATGATTACCGATGCTCCGCCTGTGGCGCCGTTCGCGAGATTCGCCATGGCTTCGACGAGCGCGTGAGCGACCCGTGTGCTGCCTGCGGCGGAACGCTCGTCCGCGTTTTTAATCCCGCTCCGATTCTTTTCAAGGGCTCGGGATTTTACGTCACCGACTCGCGCCCCTCGAGCGGTTCCTCCGAGAGTTCCAGCTCATCGGAGAGTACGAGCTCATCGGAGAGTACGAGCTCCTCGACCCCCTCCTCGGAGAGCGCTGCCTGAGCGATCTCCTAGGCGGGCGGTTCGCTTGCCCCTGAATCGGGAGGCTCCCACTGCCAGCCAACGCCGGCTTCGGGTGCACCCGGAGCTCCCGGCTGAGGAGGGGTAGCAAACGGCGGCGGAAACGGCGCGCCGAAGAGCGGCTGCGGATTGTTCCCGGGGAGGCTCGCGTCAGGTGGCCCAAAACCCGTACCGGGAGGTGGCGCAAAACTCGGCGGGGGGACGAAACTTGGCGGCGGGACGAACGTCGGAGGCGGTACGAACGTCGGCGCGGGGGCGTTGGGGAGAGCGCGAGCGTCGATGCCTCCCGATTCTGATGCCGTAGGCGGCGGGAGCGGTGGAAATTCGTAGCCGTTCTCGGGCGAAATCTCGTTCCGCGCGACGCGCGCATCGATGCGTTGGCGCGCAACTTGCTCCGTGGAGGCTTTCGATACGGCCGCGGCGGCGAGGGATTGTTCGAGCAGTGGCGGACGCGCGGTAAAGAGCGGCGCGGGCAGATCGCCGACTGCAGCACCGACGAGCACGTTGCGGACCGGCGGAAGAATCTGCGCGTCGGAGCGGCGCGCGATGGCTCGTAACTCCTCGATGATATCTTCGGGTGTTGCCTCGGCCTTCATCGTGTCGAGCAAAAGTGCGACGGTATCTCGCAGGTACTGCGGCGGCGGCACCTTTGCGAACGCGAAGGTGTGCTGAGCGAGTTCGGCTTCCACACCTTGCAGCAGGCGTTTCCAATGATCGATATTTTGATAGCGTTCGAAGAGCCCCGCGGTTCGTTTCGCTTGTGCGTAGAGCGCGGCGATGCGTTTCCCTAATGGATCGGAGGGAGGCGCGGGCTCGACGATTGCGACGCGCCCCGCAACGCGTGCGAGCTCGCCGAGGATCTGCGAATGAAAGAGCGGATCGACCTCGTGCAAATAATGATAGGCTAATCCAACGTCGAAACTCCGATCGCGCGCCGGTATAACCGACGTGCTTCCACGGAGCAGGGTCGCACCGATCTCTGCGTACTCCGCTATCGCGAGATCGCGAGATTCGATCACGGTCACGATTGCGCCGCGCACTAAAGCGGCGCGTACGGCACGTGCTTCGTCGCCGTAGCCGCAGATTAATACGCGCTCGCCCTCGCGAACGGCGAGGGCATCCCAAATCAGGGCCTCGATATAGCGTGCTTCCGCCTCAAACTCTTGGACGGAATAGACGTATTCAGAGATCTCCATCATACGCTCGCTCGTTCGAGTCGAGCGAAGAAATCGGGGAAACTCACGTCGACCGCGTCGATAGAATCCACCTCCACCGGGCCGGCCGCACAACCGAGCATCGCAGCGGCCATTTGTATGCGATGGTCGTCGTGCGTTTCGACGGGAACTCCTGAAGCGACGGGGGCTCCGCCTTCGATCGTAATGCCGTTCGGAAGATCCTCGGCGACGATGCCGACCGCGGCTAAGAGGCGATGGATCGCTGCAAGTCGATCGGATTCTTTGCCGCGGAGATCGCGAACGCCGGAGATCGTGCTGCGCCCATTGGCGAACGCCGCTGCGATCGCGATGAGAGGTAATTCATCGATCGCCCGCAGTGCGCTCTGCGCGTCGACGCTCGTCGCATGCAACGGTGCGTGTTGGACGAAGAGATCGCCGAGCGGTTCGCCGCTCCGTTCGCGCAGGTTCCTTCGGTCGATGCGAGCACCCATTGCATCGAGAACGTCGAGCAGGCCGGTTCGTGTCGGATTGAGGTTGACATCGCGAATCGTTAACGCGCTTCCCGGCGCGAGCGTCGCACCGACGACGAAGAACGAGGCCGCAGAGAAATCACCGGGTATCTCGATCTCGCTGCCGCCGCGCACGGTGGGCCGGAAGAGATCGATCTCGTGCCCGTTCCACGTTATGCCAGCACCCATCGCATGGAGCAGTCGCTCGGTGTGATCGCGCGTCGCTCTGTCCGCCGAAATTTTCAGTGCCCGACCCGAGAAGAGGGCTGAGAAAAGAAGCGCCGATTTAATTTGCGCCGATGGCTGCACGAGGATGAGATGCGCGGAGCGCTCCTCCGTCGCTCCATCGATGGAGATCGGGAGCTTGCCTTCCGTGGTAAGGATGCGCGCACCGAGCGCCCGCAGGTGGGCGGCGACCGGTTCCATGGGGCGACGCGACAGGGATGCATCGCCGATAAAGCGCGCGCGCAACCCGGCACCGGCGCAGAGGCCGAGCATCATGCGCACGGTCGACCCGGAATTCATCGCATCGATCTCAGCGATGGAATCGTGGAGCGATCCACCGCGAACGATACAATCGTCGCCATCGCGGAAAATCTCGACCCCGATCGCCGCGAGCGCCTCGGCGGTGGCGCGCACGTCGCGACCGGGATTGAGGTGTCGTATGCTCGTCGGTTCTGCGGATGCTGCCGCAAGGATAAGCGCGCGGTGCGAGATCGACTTATCGCCGGGCAAGGTGAGTTCGCCACGAAGGGATCGGGGTTCGAAGCGAGCTGCGCGCAAGATCATGGATGCTCTACCTTCCACGAAGCCTCGCGGCGTTCCGGCCCGTTGGCGGCCGAGTCGCCGATAAGGTACGGTTGCCCGCTCGATGGAAGCGTCGACTAGGGGCGATCGGCAGGAACGGCGAGAGTTTCAGGGCGCCACTCGTAGACGCGATAGCCGTCGACCTCGGCATCGACCGGAGCGAATCCCGAGGGATCGGAGAGCGCTTGGAAGACCTCGGCACTCAGCCACAATGCATCGACATTTGCGTGTTTTTGCATGTGTCTGGCGACATCGACGACGCGGTCGGCAACTTTCTCGAGGGCGCTATCTTCGAAGATGACCACGTCGCCTTCGTTGAGCCCTGCGCGAACTTGAAAGGGCGTGCGTAAGTGGTTGTCGTGTTCGTTAAATTTCTTCAGGAAAATCAAACATTGCTTGGCCGCCGAAACGGCGAGGTCGCGGTCGAGGAAGCAGGCCATCACTCCATCGGGCGTCCACGTCTGTTTCCATACGCCGTAGGCATCGAACATCTCGCGAACCATTTCTTCGTACGCCTGAAAAGTTGCCGCAATTGCCGTTGGACGTTCCCCGATCTTCATTTGTGTGGACCCTACCACATCGATCGAGAGCAACGTGCAGCGCTTTTGCTTCGTGCTCTTTAGGGCTTGTTCGATTTGACGATATCGTTTGACCAAATCCTCGCGGGATCGCTCGGATTCCGCGCTCAATTCAAGTGCGGCGGCGTTCGGAGATGAGTTGCCTTCTCGACCGAGGCTTTGATGGAGCCGATGTGGGCGAAATGCCACCCGCACGGATTGATCGAGCCTTCCGAACGGCCAATCGAAGAGACTTCGCAGGATCAACGCAGCTATTGCTGAGCCGAGCGGAAGGAAGCTCACGGTTCCTACAGTCGGCCACTGCTGCCCCGACCAACGTGCGAGCTGGCGAAGGATCGGCTCCATGAAATGCTGCAAATGGAGAATCGGGGGTGCATCGATGATCGTTGAAGCGTGCGTATATTGCAGCCCAAAGAGCGCGAGAAATGCCAGCGCCAGCGCTGCCAGAACCAGTCCGACGACGAACCGTAACGTGCTGATAATAAAGAGAACGAATTTGCGCTGAGTTGACGACACGTTCACCCCCGTTACTCCCGAAGAGCGGCGGGTTCGTTCGGGTTGGAGATGAATCCTTCCTGACGCATGCCTAGCGATAGAGGAGTAATTCCCATCCAGCTTCGCTGCAAAGCGGTGGAGGAGAAAAACGTATTGGCCGAACGCGCCGGCCGATCTGCTTTCGCGCGGCAATATAAATAAATTTGAATTCCAAAGCGTTCGCACCCGGGCTCGGCCTCGCCAAAGCCGGCCGGGCTCGCTGCAGAAGCGCGGTGGCACGGGCTCCTTTCGGCGAGAGGATGCCGTACAGTACTGCCGTCGCCTGTGCGAGCGCATCCGGATAGGGCACGTGCATGTCGGCGTTTGGATAGAGGACGGCAGATCGAGCGCCGATGAATGGGCGAAACGTTTGCAGCTGTGGGTTCCATAAAAACTGCAACATGCCGCGCTTCACGCGTTTCGCATCGCGAAGAAGGAGCCGCGAAAACGTGAAATCATGATATGCTGCGCCGGCCATCGAGGCGCCGTCGAGCAATCCGCGATAGACCTGCGCGTTGTCGATCGCATAGGCAACGTGGTGGCTAGGGCGTGCCCACGTCAGCCCGTCTCGCTGTTGAGTTGCGACGGTGGAGAGCGCGATACGTTCGATCGCAGAGCGATGTTGTATCACGAATGCTCGCAAAACGGGGGTTCCGCCTCGGTATGCAGCCCAAGCGAGCATCAAGAAGGTTGCCGCATAGGCGTCGGTCGAGTCGGGTTGATGGGTCGATGCAACGTGACCGCCGGAGCCCAGGGTCGCGTCATCGGGAACGTCGTTGGGACTCTTTCGCGCATGAGCGATATACCAACGTAGCCACCCGAGAACGACGCCGGGCTCGCGCCCGGCATGTGCGAGCCCGAGCGCGGTGAGGTTGCCGAAGTAGCCGCTTACCCGACGCCCGCCGGGACGAACCGTTATCGCTCCGTCCGGGGCAACGCAATTGTTCGCTATCCAGCGCCCCGCAGCAGCGGGCAAGCGCGTCGGTGGAGCGAATACACCGCAGAGCGCCGATAGTAGTATTGCGCAGATGACTCGACGAGCGGAAAAATGCATGGATGGAAGGGATGTTCTCCTCGCAACCATCTTTTGACCCGCTTGGGATTGAAAGGCACGGTTTTATCGCGTGAGCACCGATGGTAACGCCCAGAGCCGAGCGGTCGTCACCATCCGTCCGCACCGCTCGCATCGGACGCTTCGCGTCAACGCAAAATCGTGGACATCGAGCGGCTTGACCGTCGTTATCGGCGTTGCCGCTACGTATGCCGTGCTTCAGGCGCTCTGGCCGCGAATCATCGCGATGCTCTCCCGCCTGCTAAGTCTAAGTGGCGTTACAAGCAGCCGCGAGGCTGATTTCTATTTGGGAATCCATACGCGGGTCCCCGTACCGAGTTTCCCCGCAGTGTCGGTCGAATTATCGTTAAAACTCGCCGGCATCTGCGCGCTGCTACTTCTCGTCGTTAGCGTTCTACCGCTCGGGAAGAGCCCGTTGCGGTATTGGATAAACGCCAATATTTTCGTCCTGCTATTGACGTCGTTATATGCATTCTTCACCGGTACGGCGGCCTACGGAAACAGCACATTTATGTTGTTGGTGGAACGAACGAGTATTCTGATGATCCTGACCGTTCCGATATTTTCTGGAATGGTTAGCGCATTTTTGCCGTTTTCCATCGTCGAGCGCGTCGGAATGGTCGTTTTGACCGTTATGTTCGATATGGTCTTTGCTGCCGTGCGCATTATCGTCTTTGCGCTTCTAACGGCGCGTTTTGGCTCGATCGTAGAAGCGAATCTCTACTTGTTTTTTGGCCCGCTGATGGACGTCGTCTACTTTCTGAGCATCTTTTCTCTTGCGGCGGTTTCACTCGGGAAGAGGCTATCACGCAATGCCGAGGCTTGGGAATGGTTGTAGCAATCCTCGGCGGTTGGCTCGTGTTCGTCGTGCTCGTTATGACGATTTATACTGCCCGTCATTTCGTCTTCACGTTTTCGAGAATTTACGGAAAGCAACGCGTGTCGTTCAACGACGCGTACGAGTCGAGTCTTCCTCCCATCACGGTATTAATTCCGATGCACAACGAAGGAAGCGTGGCCGCCGCGTGCCTCGATGCCATTCTCGCAAGCGATTATCCCTCCGGCCACCTCGAGGTGGTTCCGATTGACGATCATTCAGAAGACGACACGGCTGAGGTTCTTGCGAGGTACGCCGCGCACGATTCGCGGGTACGTCCGATCACGATTTCGGGAAAATTGCGAGGGAAGTCAAACGCTCTCAATTTAGCTCTCGAAGAAGTGGACACGGAAATCGTGCTGGTGTTCGACGCCGATTACACGCCGGGACGAGGATTGCTACGCGCATTAGTCATGGCGTTTATCGATCCTGAGGTCGGCGCCGTGATGGGACGGGTCGTGCCCCGAAACACCGAGGCAAATTTGCTGACGCGACTACTCTCGATGGAGCGATCCGGAGGCTATCAGGTCGATCAGCAAGCGCGCTACAACCTCGATCTACTCCCTCAGTACGGTGGCACGGTGGGTGGGTTCCGACGGCGCCTGCTCGACGAAATCGGCGGCTTCGATCCAGCGGCGTTGGCCGAGGATACCGAGCTGACGGCCTCAATTTACAAACATGGGTGGAAAATCGTCTACGATAATCGCGCCGAATGCTACGAGGAAGTTCCGCAAACCTGGTCGTCGCGCTTTAAGCAACTTCGCCGATGGTCGCGCGGACATAATAGAGTCATGCTTCGGCACGTGATCACGCTCATGCGGGCGCGAGAACTCGTGTTGCTCGCACGCATCGACGCATCGCTCTTGCTGCTTTGCTATCTCGTTCCGCCGTTGCTCATTTCCGGATGGCTGGCCGCACTTGCGCTGTTTCTCATGGGGCGCCTTCCCTTTGCCGGCGGAGTGGTACTAGCGTTTTGCGTCGTACTCTATAATTCGTTTGGAAATTTCGCTCCGGTCTATCAAGTTGCCACCGCTGAAATTTTGGATGGCTCTACCTCTCGATTGTTATTATTGCCATATCTCTTTTATATGTTTCCATTTAATTCGTGGGCGATTTCCGTAGGATTTATGGATGCCGTAGGCGATGCGATTAAGCGCCGACGCGGCGACTGGGAGAAAACCGCGCGCGTGGCGAGCTAGCGAAGAAGTCGACTTCGTATAATGTCGGAAGCGATCGTGATTCAGGGTGTCGTCTATGCGGGATTTCTTTTTGGCATTCTGCTGCCGATGCTTGCCGGTTTTATCGAGCTTCATCACCGAAGCGATAACCAGGCGCTCCGCATCGACCAATCCTACGCGCGAGATCCGCGTTTTTTAGGGAATTCGTTTCGCTCGAAGGCCGACCCAATTATTGCGTCAACGACGCCTGGATCTCGGACGCAGTTTCTCGCTCGCAAGAGCGAATTTGCAATCGTCCTTCCCGATATCGACCTTCCCGACGGCGAGCGAGTTGCCGATATTTTACTCTCCCTCGGACCGATCGTTGCCGGAGAACAAACGAGGCTGCTCGATGTGTACGGGCGGTCCAGGGTCGTGCTCGGGGCGGGTTCGTACGTACGGGCGCTCGTCGCCGGTGCAAACGTACGCCTCGGAGATGGAAGCGTCGTTGGACGTTGGATTGATAGCGAGCGGAACTTGGTGGTTGGACGCGCTTGCGACCTCGGGCAGTCGGCGAGCGCAGGTGGCCGCCTAACGCTCGAGGGAGAGACGCTCTTTAAAAGAGTATTCGGAAACCCCGTTCTGGTAGGAAGCGAGGATAGCGCTCTCGCTATCGAGGAGAGTGGCGTCGCGGTGTCTATGGTGCCCTCCGGCATTCGCGAACTCGGCAAGGATGCGTCGGGACTCGCGCCGGGTGCGGAAATAAAGTCCGATATTGTTTCACGAGGTAACGTTGCAATCGGCGCGAACGCCACGCTCTATGGCAGCGTCAAGGCTTCGAAAGACGTGATCGTCGGCGCGGAAGCACGTATTTATGGAAACGTGGTGGCGCGCGGGCGCATCGATGTCGGCCCGGGAGCCCGAATTTTTGGGCATGTGTTCGCCGATGCGGATGTTTTTCTCGGCCCCGGTGCCGTCGTCGGCACCGCAAATCGCCCGAAAACCCTCTACGCTGGCCGTAACGTCGTCTTGGCTCTGGGCTCGCAGACGTATGGATGGGTCATTACCGAACGTGGGGGCCGGACAGCCGATGCGATCTAGTTGCGTACGTTCTACCGCCGCCGGGATGCTTGCATTCGTCCTGGTCACGTGGTTGCTCGGAGGTGTTGCTCGTGCGGCTGCGCGCGAACTCTCAATCAGCGACTGGATATCGTCGTTCAGCAGCCCCGGGAACCTCTACGGGCCGTGGACGATTCAGACCGTTCGGTATCAGTTTCAGCACGGAAAAGATATCCCATCGATAACGCTCTTTATTCGGAACGATCGCGATCGCCCGACCGCGTCGGGATCGCACGCGCTCTACATCGATGATTATCATAACTGGAATCCGCGTTTTTTTACCTATGCCCAATTGAGCGCTGCGAGCGGTACTATTCAACCCAATCGCATGGCGTACGCCGAAGGGGATTGGAAGCTCGGCGCGCGCGGAACCACCGTTATGGCCCTCGGCGGTGCAACGATGTCGAATCCGGATACGACGAGTACCCGGTACTTAAGCGTTGGCCCGACGCTCTACACCGGGTCGATGGTCTATACGTTGCGCTTCTTGCCATCGGATACCAACGGCGTTCGTGCGAGTGCTACGCAGTTTTCTGCCGAGTACAATGCCCTCGGTTCGAACCAAATCACCGCAACGTTTCTCGACGGTAGTCAGCCGAGCGTGCTCGTTGGATTCCCACCGTCATCGAGTACCTTTCAGCGGCTGTTTGAGTTCGACCTTACGTGGAAGCATTGGGTGACGAAGCGTTTTGGGTTCACCATCGGCGGGACGATGAGTTCGCACCGAGACCGAACGACGGGCGCATCGATTTACGCTCAGCGTGCGATCGAGTTCGGTCTCTTTTTTGGTCGCTCCGTCGGGTTGCCGCGGTAGGGCGCACGAGGATGCCGATGCCCGCCAGAGCGGCGATGCTATCCCTCCTCGCTGCCGTAGTGAGTTTCGCGATCCTCGCTTGCGGCGGGGGTGGGGG